>CAYWXW010000095.1:11731-12852 GCA_964462265.1 uncultured Porticoccaceae bacterium
GTATTTGCTGCCCTGAGCTAAAGCGGTCAACCAGCAATAGGGCGCTGTTGGTGGCGGGAATGTCACGAAGTTGTAATTTGTGGTGTGCCTGCCCCCCGTGGGTGTTGTCGATCAAGCTTTGCCATAAATAACCATTGCGGGCATCTACGCGGCTAAGGCAGTCCGGTTGATTGATTACGAGTATCAGTAATACGGCGTGTTGTTTACATAAGGTGGCGGCGAGACGTTGATAAAAGGCAGGGCTTTCCTTGTAGGCGGGAATCACCAGGCAGTATTGCCAGTTGTGCGGGTTGACTGTGGTGGGCAATAGTGCCTGAACTAAGGCGGCCTCGGGCTCAGCGTGGCTCGTTAAATATTTTCGCGTGCTCTTCATTGGCGCGGCACAACAGTACTGATCAATACAGGACGGCTCAATGCAGGGCAGCCCGAAAAGGCAAGCTAGCAACGAGCTGAGCTTCAAAGTCGAGTAATTGATCGAGGCGCTCTGCGACGATATGAGCCGGAAAGTAATTTTCGGCGAGTTCGATAAACAGGTTTTGGTGGCGCTCTTCCGAGTGGGTAATGGCTTCGTAAAAGTGTTTTAACGCATCCCCTCCGCCAGACTCGCCCAGCGGCAGAGCCGTGGCAACCAGGCCAAAGCGCTCGGCACCGCGGGCTTCAATCACGCCGCCCAACAGCAGTCGGTCGAGAAAATAGTCGTCGCGACCATTGCGCACCTGTTTACGCAGTTGATTGACGTAGGGGTCTTTCTCGTCTTTCTGCAGTTGCAGTTGGCGAGCTGTCATTAGCTTGACCACTTCGCGGAAGTGTTCAAGCTCTTCAATGCTCAGGTCAATCATCGCGCTGACGATATCGGGCTTGTCGGCGTAGTGCAGGGCCATGGACATCGCCATACCGGAGGCTTTTTTCTCGGCACCGGCGTGGTCGATAAGAAAGGCGTCGAAATCATCGAGTACGGTTTTCGCCCAGTCTGGCGGGGTTTGGTAACGCAGTTTAAACATCGTGGAGTCACATAGGGCTTCGGGTTATTATGGGCGATTATCGCAGATGCAAAGCCTGTTGCTAAGGCCGCTTTGCTAAGCTGTTCGTGTCGAGATGTTTTTAGTCCAGTTAATTGAGAG
>CAYWXW010000096.1:0-12787 GCA_964462265.1 uncultured Porticoccaceae bacterium
CGCCGTTGAGCAGACCACCGGCCTACCGGTGATGACGATTGAACCCAGGCGTGAGGCGATGGCACGTTATGGTTTAAGCATTCTCCAGTTACAGGATTTATTAGCCACTGCCCTGGGAGGAACGGTTGCCAACCAACTGTACGAAGGGGATCGTCGTTCGGATATCGTCATTCGATTAGGCGAGCATTTACGCAGCGATGTCGATGCCCTGGGCGACCTGCCCGTCATGCTTGCCGACGATCAGTATGTACCGCTAAAGGAAGTCGCCTCGCTTCAGTTAATCATGGGCTACAGCCAGGTACACAGAGAGAATGGCAAGCGCCGTGTGGTTGTCGCCACCAACGTTCGCGGACGCGACCTGGGTTCCTTTGTTAAGGACATTCAGCAGACAGTCAAAACAGAAATCGATATCCCCCCGGGCTATTGGGTGGAATACGGTGGGACTTATCAAAAGCTTCAATCTGCCACGCAACGCCTGGCCGTTGTTGTGCCCGTCACGCTGGTATTGGTCATTGGTCTGCTGATTATGGCACTGGGTTCAATCAAGGATGCCGCCATTATTTTTTCGGGAGTGCCACTGGCACTGACCGGCGGTATTGCCGCCTTATTATTGCGAGATATTCCTTTCTCAATTTCCGCTGCCGTGGGGTTTATTGCCCTCACGGGAATCGCCGTGCTCAACGGCCTGGTCATGGTTTCTTTTATTCGAGATCTGCGCCTGCACGGGCAAGCACTGCATGAGGCCATTGTCGATGGAGCATTAACACGCCTGCGCCCGGTTTTGATGACCGCATTAGTGGCCGCATTAGGTTTTATTCCCATGGCCCTCAACACCGGTATTGGCTCCGAGGTTCAGCGCCCACTAGCGACTGTTGTTATTGGTGGAATCATCTCGTCGACCTTATTAACTCTGGTGGTGCTGCCAGCGCTTTATCGCCTGGTGCATGGTCGAGAAGCACAAAAAAACCTTAATGCATCCGCTCAGGAAATGGATGCCCATCAATAGAGACTACTGCTTACTTTGCTTATCACCCCGGCTTTTAGCGTCGACCTACGGGTCGATGCTACCGTGGTCTCAGCCGCAAGGGCTTTCCCCCTTTGGTGACGCTGGGCCTGAGTTGCGAATCAAAAGTGAAGCAAAAGAGAGGCAATGCCTTACCGATGATCATTAGAAAGCGTACCTAAACCTTTAACCTAAACCTTTAAAAAGCGTAAGTAGACCTTTATGTTTGTTAATCGGACTAGGCAAAATACTGGCGTGTTCTATTGGCGAATGCTACCAGCGAAAGCATCACCGGCACTTCAACCAGCACACCCACGACGGTCGCCAAAGCGGCGCCGGAATTCAAACCAAACAGACTAATCGCAACGGCAACGGCTAATTCGAAGAAATTGGAAGTCCCTATCAGGGCAGCCGGAGCCGCGGTGCTAAACGGTACCCGCCACAGGTATCCCCATCCATAGGCAAGGGCAAAAATACCGTAACTTTGGATCAGTAGCGGGATAGCGATCAGGGCAATAACCAGGGGTTTATCCAAAATGGTCTGCGCCTGAAAGCCGAACAATAAAATCACTGTGGCCAAAAGCCCCATGACAGAAAACGGCTTGACCTTAGCCGTGAAGCTACTGATTCGTGCATCGCTGCTGGAGCCTTCCAGCATCTTGCGGGTGATGTAGCCTGCGGCAAGAGGAATGACGACGTAGAGCACAACGGAAAGCAGTAAGGTTTGCCAGGGCACAACAATGTCTGTAACGCCAAGTAGAAATGCCGCTATCGGCGCAAAGGCGAAAACCATGATGATGTCGTTAATGGAGACTTGAACCAATGTGTAATTGGCATCGCCCCGCACAAGCTGACTCCACACAAAGACCATAGCGGTACAGGGAGCAACGCCAAGCAAGATCATCCCAGCGATGTATTCCTTGGCCGTTTGCGGGTCAACCCATCCGGCAAATACATATTCGAAAAAGAAAATCCCCAGCGCCGCCATGGTAAAGGGCTTGATTAGCCAGTTCACAACGAGGGTTATGCATAAACCTTTAGGCTTTTTGCCAACATCTTTCAAAGACGCAAAATCGACATTGACCATCATGGGGTAAATCATCACCCAGATGAATACGGCAACCACCAGGTTGACACTGGCATATTCTATGCCGGCAATGGACTCAAAAAGGCTCGGCAACGCGACGCCCAAACCGACGCCAACCACAATACAAAGTGCAACCCACAACGAAAGATAGCGTTCAAATAATCCCATCGGCGATGTCGTTTCAGCGTTCATATGCAGTGGCTCATAACAGCTCCTTCTCTATCCGGTCTTTGAGCATCTTAAACGCATCAGTAAATGCTTTTTCTATTTCTTTGTCTGTGCCATGTGCTTTTGCGTGGTCAAGTGTCTCAATAGACCTGGGGTAAACATAGCCAGCAGGCAAACTGCCTGCACTCACGGCTTTAAATCGCCGCTCGCAAAATGATTAATGAGCGCTTCGGCCATAACGGAACGACAGGAATTTCCAATGCAAAGAACAAGAATATTTTTTATCAAGCTCAACATCCCTCTGTTTTCTCAGAAGGTGTGCAGTATGCACCCTCCTCCGGCACAACAGACACAGAGCGTAATTTAACAGCTCAGGTCTAACCTTAACTAGCCCGTAATGGATAGACATGGCATTTAGAAAGACGATGATAAATCATACCAATCAACACCAGGAGTACACTTCCTGCGCAAACCGGAAGCCCTAAATAAGACCAGCCTGGGTTCTCAAAAAACATTACCAGAGGATCAGCCCCGGCCGGCGGATGAGTGACACGCAGAGCCATCATTGCAGCTATTGCCAAGCCCACAGCAAGACCCAAAGCCCAGCCAGTAGTCGGCAGATACATCTGCAAAAAAAGACCTATGGTGGCTGATACAAAATGTCCTCCTATAACATTCGCTGGTTGTGAAAGCGGACTCTGCGGCAAAGAAAATATTAGTACACAGCTGGCTCCGAAAGGTGCCATTAGTAATGGATTACCCAACCAGGCACCCAATTGATACAGTGAAAAGATAGCCAGAAAGCCGCCTGCCCCTGCTAATAGTGCCGACTTTATTGGCTGTGACGGCTGGTCAAGCGTACCAAGCCTGCCTGTTAAAATTTTTGTCGTTGAAATTCTCATAATAATTCGCCTTATTTTTTTACTCAATGTCACAACTCGCCAATGCCACTGGTTACGATGTCAATGTGTAGAGCCGCTCTGTTACTCGATAAAAAAGGCGTATCAACTGTCAGTAGTAAAACAGCTGATACACCAAACTGGTATTTATGGCGGGGAATGTCTTAGGGTGACACGCCAACTTCATACCGGGGGTGGGGTTAATTGGACAGCGGTAACGGGATCATTTTCAGTCAAAGTACACGGGCTTGCGTTGCTCCCCGGGCTGTAGGGGAGATTAGTCGAGAAAGGCTTTACTATTTGCATCTTGTAACCAAAAGCCCACTAACTTGTCCGCCTTATTGGTGATGACAAAATCATAGATTCCTGATTTTAAATCCAATAAAGTTTCCTTAGCAGCAAAATATCCATTGTATTCATCCAGGTGAATAGTGATTATGCCGTTTTCAGTAAGGGAAACATCGGTTCGTGTAAACCAGGGCATAAAAATCATAACAATTAGAATTAATGTTGCTAAAATATAGCGAAATATCATAATTAACTCCTTAATACTCAATAAGACCATGCGATTAATTGGCTAAATATTGCGCGTATTTTTGATAAATGAAAGATTAAAACTGATTGTTAATACGTACATCACTTAAGTCTAATTGCCCCGGCCTGGGCCAGGCTTCCTCAGTGCTTTTACCAATGGCAACAAACATTGTCACCACATAATCATCAGGTAGGTTAATGAGTTCAGCTACTGCCTCGAAGTCAAAACCATCCATTGGGCAAGAATCATAACCGAGGGCCTTTGCAGAAAGCATCAGTGTTTGCGCAGCAATTCCACAAGACCTCATAGCTTCATCTCTTTGCACCTGATCTTTATCACGGTAATAACCGTCAATCATTGGCAACAACAACTCGCTAACTTCTCTGGGCGAATTAGCCCAATAGCGCTGTGGTTGTTTTTCCCACGCTTTCAAATCTGCACATAAAACAAGTAATAATGAGGCATCAGTCACCATTGCTTGATCCCACGCAGCGACTCGAAGCTTCTCTCTAAGTGCGCTATCTCTAACGGTAACGAAACGCCAATTTTGAATGTTATAAGCTGTTGGCGACAACATTGCCAAAGACAGTAGTTCGTCAATCTCCTGCTCTAAAAACTCATGATTGCTGTCAAAATGTTTGACCGCGCGGCGTGAACGTATTGCTTCAATTGTGTCCATAGGTTATTCCTTTTCTTTACTGGGTATAATAATGCGGCTTGTCCGGGTCGCATCTCATTCGATCAACAGGACATACATCGAATTAACGCTACTCAACGCGATCCGATGTATGCCAGGCCACTGTCTAAACAATCCCACCGCGATAACTTAATTTACGCGACGGGTTTGGCTTAGAAGATTTGTTCGAGTAATAACGCTTTTTACTTTTTACTGGCTTATGTAATTTTTTTGATTCTTTAAAGTGGTAAGAACGGCTTCTGTTTTTAACTGACGGGGAAGGATGGTATTGAAGCCCCTTGGTATTAAGTGCTCTTTGCTCAGCTGTGTAGGCTGCACTAAGCATTGCGTGAGACGAGGTACCAACAGAAGAAAACACCCCTGCTGCTGTGGAAACTGAACTACCTGTTAATAACGCCACGCTCAATGCGCTAGTAGAAATGATTTTTTTTAACATGCTATTTCTCCTTAAGTTGTTTACTGTTTTGTCAGGAAAGCCCTGACTACAGTTAATATAGCGAGGAGCGTGCCAACTTTAAAAAAATCACATATTAACTTTGAATATCAACAAGTTAGGCAGTTTTATCTGGATATATTATCGACTAAGAAAATTGTGATTTATGATATATCGTCAACTTAAAATGAGATATCATGATTATTACTGAAAAATCCTAACAGGTGAAAAAACAACATATCGTTAGAAAACACAATAAATCGGCAATTCAACCTCGCCATACCCCGCTGACAGCAGCTTTTAATGCATAATTTTTAAGCCCTGGAGTAGTTTTCACAAAGCGCTTTGAACACCCTAAGTGAGTTGCTCATTGTGTCCACCAAGTATCATCATGAACAAGTACCCCAGCAAGCCAATCACCTCTATAAGAACTCTTGCTCTTGAAATTGAATTGAACAATCTTGCACTTGCATCTGCGCGTATTGGATAGATCGACCACGCACTGCAAAATTTTCATACCAAATCAAAGGGGAAAGGGTTAACAGTCACCGAGTTGGCAAGCCAACTGCGCCATCAATATGAGGTGGCATTTAGTCGAGTATTTAAGTGTGCGACGGGGTTATCAGCCGATCAAATTAGGCGCAATACCAGCACCAATTAATATAAAAAAATTCTCTAAGAAAAGTAAATAATGGAAATTCTCGCTATACGACTAACAAATTTACTCGGGCGTAACCAGGAATGGTTAATCAGCACTCATAATAGTTCCTTCTCTATCCGGTCTTTGAGCATCTTAAACGCATCAGTAAATGCCTTTTCTATTTCTTTTTCTGTGCCTTGTGCTTTTGCGGGGTCAGGTGTGCTCCAGTGTTTCTTTACACAGTCCCCCAAATATACCGGGCAATTTTCACTGGCAGCCTGATCACAGACCGTTATGACCATGTCAAAGTTTTGGTTTTCGAATTCGTGCCACGATTGACTACGCGGATCACCGGCATTGATGCCATGACGCTCCAGCGTCTCAATAGACCTGGGGTGGACATAGCCAGCAGGCAAGCTGCCTGCACTCACGGCTTTGAATCGCCGCTCACCCAAATGATTAATGAGCGCTTCGGCCATAACAGAACGGCAGGAATTTCCAGTGCAAAGAACAAGAACATTTTTCATTAGGCGCAACATCCCGCTGTTTTCTCAGAAGGTGTGCAGCATGCACCCTCCTCCGGTACAACAATCGCAGAGCTTAATGAACGGCTTCTATCGTTTTGCAGGCTTGCCATGCAACGCTGGTGACTCTTTTGTTCAGTAAGCGCCAATTCAAGCACACCCTAGTCACCTTGACACCCGATGCTTATGCTCCTGGTTTTAATCAGGAGCAATGGCATGCGCAGATCAAAGCAAGATTGGCTCGACCTTATTCAAGAATTTGAGGCTAGCGACCTCAATCAAACAAACTTCTGTAAAACCAAAGGCATTAACCCAGCGTACTTCAGCCTTAAACGGAGCCACTTATTACCGTTCACTAAAGGCAGTGGCTTTGTGAAGATTAAGCCGCAATCCAGCGCTGCGATGAGTGCCACATTAGAGTGTGGCCAGGTGCGCATTCACTTTAGCCCGGATACGCCGCTACGCATTATTGCCGATTTGGCCCGAGAGCTAGCGTGATTTATTGGTCGAATAAAGGCAGCTCTTCTTTCTCCGTAAAGGTTACGCATTTTTTTGATGTAAAGACTGAAATGGCCGTTGACCATAAACTCGGTGATCACTTTTTGGTCCAGCAGAGACCCTACCGTCCAGAGTGATGAAAAGCTTTGTTCGAAGTAAGGTTGTAGTTCCTTGGGTACCAAGATATAGCCGAGCTTTAGTGACGGAATCAATACCTCACTGAAGGATCCTGTATAGATTACCCGATTGTGGGCATCCAGTCTTTTAAGCGCAGGCAGTGGTTTCTCGCCATATCGGAATTCACTATCGTAATCGTCCTCAATAACCCAGCTGTCGTTACTCTCAGCCCATTGCAATAACTCGATACGCCGCTTTAAGGAAAGCGTTACCCCTAAGGGTGATTGGTGATTGGTGAGTGCTGAGTGCTGAGTGGGCGTGACCAGTGCAAACTTTGCTGTTGGCGCGATTTTAATACCCTCGGAAATACACATACCATCCTGGTCTACTGGAACGGGCTCAATTGAAAAACCCAGTTGCTGGAAACAGCTTCGGGCCTGAAAATAACCCGGATCTTCGCACCACACCTGCTCTCCTGACTGCCCAAGGGTTTGCGCGATCATGGTTAGCGCATCTTGAAAACCGGATGTAATGAAAATCTGCTGTGGTTCACAGACCACCCCGCGTGAAATCGCCAAATAATTAGCAATTTCCTGTCTTAGTGGGGGGTAGCCGAAGGGACTGTTATTTCCCAGTCGCCTATTTTAGAGATATGAAAAATATACTCAAAAAACAGTAATGTCTGGAATAAAATTTTTACTATGAAAACTATTTCTCCAATAAATATAGCTATGAAAATTGCGATATTTTTGGTTATATGACGAATACATGGTTACTAAATTACGTGAAAAGAATTTAAGTTAGTGATGATTGAGTACAATCGGATAGTATGGGTTGTTCGATTAGCCACATTCAATCTGCAAGCCAATAAAGAAGCCCTCAGCGAAGAGAAAGTCCCCTGGCAGGGACGTATCTGTACCAGCCACCTTTTGGCTTAAGCAACGGAGACAGTGGGCCGGGGGTGATTATTCGGAATTTACTGCTGCATCTGTAAGCGAATAGATAATGCCGTTTTCAGACCAGACAGTAACCGGCACACCATCTATATCAATGGTGACGGGAAGATCGTTATTGGCGACTTTTGGGATATTGCTGAAATAGTCGGAGCTATTTTCAACCTGATAAAGTGTTTGAATGCTGTTGTCCGTGGTGTCCCTGACTCTCAGTTGTGCGGCTTTCAAACCATTCAGTGAGCAGTAGCGACCGCCGAGTAACTGAAAGCGCTGATTGTCGATTAAACTGGATTTTGTTACCTGAAAACTCAATTGAGAAAAAAATGCTTTATTCCTCTCGTAGGAGCTGGACTGAATAGTCAAGGGTTTGAGATGACTATGGTTGCTGGCCACTTCAATGGCAATCGCCTGAACGCCGACCCGGTGTTGGCTTAGTGGTGACAGCACTAGGACGATGGCGACTAGCAATGTGCTGACCAGACCGCCACCCATATAATAAAATTTTCTGGATCGAACCTGTTTACTAGTACAGGTTTCTTGCGATACCTGTGCTCCCGCATTGGCAGTGCTCGATGCATTTATCATCGCGCTTAGTTTTTTAAACTGTTCATCAGATAAACGCTGCTGCGCGTAGTGATCACGCACTTGTTTACGGAGGGAATCAGTCATCTGGCCATACCTCCTACCGTAGTATTTGAGTTTTCCGCCTGTAACTTCTGTCGTAGCCGGTAAATACGTGACAGCACCGTACCTTTGGGCATACTAAGAACTTCTGCCACTTCGCGGGTGGTGTATCCTTCCACAGCCCACAAAAACAGTATTTCTCGATCTTCGGGATCGAGGCCAGCCAGCAAATCATTCGCTGCCTGTTTATTAATGTAAATAGACTCAAGCGTGGCGATATCGAAATCCATACTGTGTTGATCGTCCTCGTAGCTTTCGTTATTGACCCGGGCTTTCTGACGCCAGTGATCAATGAAGGTATTGCGGAGAATTTTGTACATATACGATTCCGCAGCGGCTGTTACCTGTGGTGGGTTCCTGAGGTATTTTTCCAGACCGGTTTGCAGAAGGTCGTAAGCGTCGGCTTGATGGGCTGTCAGCGACAGGCAAAATTGGTAAAACCGATCGAGCCGAGGCTTGTCAAATTCCATGTGGTTTTTTGGCATAGCTACCAATTATCTGTCTGCAACTTGCTAAGCGCTAGCATCGTTTTGCCCGAAAAGTAGCCAGCCTCGCTGTAACCAGTCTGGCAGTGCCCTGTCCAGCTCTACATGGTGTTGTGCTGCGTGATTTGCAGTCTGGGAAAGTGTCATAGCCTCTGCACCAATACCTGATAACAAATGATAGTCGCCAGAGTTTAGAGGGTGGAATTCTATTTGCAAAGCAGTGTTGCGGACCATAAGCCAGTATTGTTGCTGCACAGAATCAAGGTTGATAGCGGCTGTTGTAAGACGATAGACTTCATCATTTTTATGGGCTTTCCATATTTCTACCACTGGATAATTCGTTGCCAATAGGCATAGTTGATCAGGCAGTGAGAGGATTAGTGTGTCTGGATCCGGACTCTGCATAAGCGCTGGCAACTGAGATAAATCCACCGGCGGGCTTGAGGCGGTGTAATACAGGTTGTGCAATAAGTGCTCCAGCTTCGCCACTTCAGGTAAGTAATTTAAACGTTGCCAGCCAGGCTGTGTATCGACTAGATCGGCAATGGATTCAACAAATTCACTGCCATATAAATTAATATCTTGTGTTAATGACGGTGTTCCAGCGACAAACTTTCGGGCGATAAAATTAAAGGCTTCATCCCCGACCAGTTGGCAGCAAACCCGATAGCTCTGCGCTAGATGAGCCAATAATGCGCCGCGATAATTGTTGCGATAAATAGCGACACCTCTTGCAGGGTCGATGTCCGCACAGGGACTTAACTGCTCTTGCAGACTCATCGCGGCATCCTGGTCGCCATGGATACTATTAAGAAAATGTTGTTGCCGCTGAAGTAGATTAATGCTCACAAGTCCAGCTGGCCTGTCGATGTAAGTTTTCACTAAAGGCCCTGTCTTTGATCACCGAATATCGAATCGTGTCCGCCTTTTCGCGTTCCTTCAACAGGGTTGCTAATGGTGGTATATCGTTATCCCATTCAATCATTGTGGGGATAGGTGCAGCACTCGTGTCGGACAATTGTTGCAGTGTTTCCAGTGCCTGTGTAAAGAGTGCCCAGACTGGATCCGACACGGGATTGTTATGGGCATCTATCAATACTCCCTGGGAATTATCATAGCCTGCTAGGTGGATTTCCCGAACCTTGTGCCAGGGTATCTGTTCCAGGTAGGCCTCCGGGTTGCGACCACGATTAACCTGGGTGACATAGATATTATTCACATCCAGCAATAAATTACAGTTTGATTCTTCCACAACAGCTCGCACAAACTCCTCCTCAAGCATGTTCGATTCATGGTAGTCGATATAACTGGATACGTTCTCGATGAGTATCGCTTCTCCGAAAAAATCCTGCACGATACCCAGGCGTTGGCAAACGTGGCGTAGCGCTTCTTCTGTGTAGGGTAGGGGCAGGAGATCGTGGGAGTAATGGCCCCCAATATGGGTAAAACAGAGATGATCCGAGAGCCAGCGGGCGCCACTACGATCTTTAAGCTGCTTTAGCTGCTTTAGATAATCGAAATCTAGGGGTTCACAGGAGCCGATCGAGATGCCGACGCTATGCAGCGTCAGCGGATAGCGTTCTGCCAAGGTATCGATCTGGTAAGCGGGCATACCCCCGGGGCACAAAAAATTATCAGCCAGCACTTCCATCCATGGAATACTGGGCGCAGTTTCCATTATGGGTCGCCAATGGGTACTGCGGTAGCCAATTCCGGTGCCTTGTATCATGTGTGCTGACTCGATTTTCTGTGGTTATTTTCTGTGGTAAAGGCCATCGAACTTATGTTTTTGCAGGTTTAGTGGCAGCGATAATTCCGCCGACGATTTTTTCGCAGGTACCTGCCGGGACATAAACCCATTCATCTTTGCTGTTACTTTCAGTGGCCTGCCCAGAGCAGCCGTGACTGCCATTAAGTGCGCCACAATCATTCTGGCCGGCATTTGCGATACCCGCACATTTTTCCCAGGAGGTCGGTTGGTCCGGCACCGCGTGGGCGATACTACTGGCACCGAGTGAAACAAGGCCGGCAATGGTCGCTGCCAGTAAGGGGTTGGTTTTATTCATCGTTGATCCTCAGGTGGTTGTCTTGTTTTTTGTCAACAAAGCGTTCGTCAACACCTGTTAAGACGTAGACTAGAGTTAAATGATTGCAAGAAGGGGCTTATTAACGAGACAAGCGCAATGCGTCGGTGTGGCCCAGGGTCCTTAAGCGCACCGCGGCTAGATTGTTGTACTGAGCAATCCGTTGATCAATAGCCATTTTTGGGATAAGCGTAGTGTCAGGCTTACCGATTACCATCTGCACAAGGGTATTCAGGCTGGTTGCACCAAAGCCCGATTGGTGGTCTGTTCGGGCAATTTGCAGGCTTCAATAATATGATCTTTCAAGCAATGCTCTTCTTTTAGGAGCATAAGCTCGCAGTGTTTTAGGAGCATAAGCTCGCAGTGATCGAGTTCCTTGCTATAGAATAGCGTTTTGTTGCGAGAGCGGGTTCTCTTTTGGGTCGACCCAAAAAAAAGTCTTCATGCCAAGTAGACCTTCGTAAGGGTAAGGCAGGGCCAAAATCGCAGCATCCAGATCGCCTCGACGTACCGTCTCAACTAATAAATGGGATTGCTCCTCAACGATATTAAGCTTGGCCTGAGGGTGATGTGTGTTTAAAACCGGCAGTACCTTAGGCAATAAAAACGGGCAGATCGTTGGTATAACGCCGATCGACGGTGCTGATACCATGTTCAAGAATTTCTTGGGCTTTTTTGGATCCCGTATACCCTAACTTTATTTGGAGTGTCCTGTTCGTCATTCCATTCTGTTCCGTTGAACAAATCAACACCTGAGTATAAACCCACACCCCACATCAAGATCGGCCACTCGACTCATGGATAGGGATTCCATAGGAAGCCCTCCCTCTGCAAGCCGGGTGTAGCGTTGATCGGGTTTCCAGTGGGGGGAGGCTTGCTGGGCCGGTTATTTATTAAGAATGTCGGCCCGGGTGGTTTCGGCGATACCGGCGGCCTCGGCAATCAACTTATGTGGTACGCCCAGCTCGGCCATAGCCGCACCGAGGTTTTCTAACACTGCGTCAAAATGGTTGTCGTTAAGGCCCTGCTCTTCAACCAGTTTTTTGTGGGCTGCGCGCATACCTTTGCCGGAATAGTTCGGTGCACCACCGAACGCGTAGGTGAGAAACATCTTCTGGTGACCGGCCTGGCGCTCCATATCCACGCCGTCAAAGAAATGTTTGATGCGCTCGTCGGCGAGCACTTTTTTGTAAAACAGAACCACGGCAGCATCAACTGCAGGGGCACCACCAATTTTTTCAAATAGGTCACTCACGGTAAATCTCCTTAGTTTCAATCAAAATTCATCACTCCCAAACTGGCCGTTCAATAGCTTCAGCTGGCCATTCCTTATCCCGTCTTTGTCAACATGAAACCGGCTATAGACTCGCCAGCTGTCGGGTTAATTCACTGGCGGCTACTTCTTGGCAGCCTGCCGTATTTTGCCCTGCCCACAGCGGTGAAAAATCACCGCTACCCTGGCTCTCGGCTTTTGCACGTAACGGTGCAATCGCAGATGCCGCCAAGGGGAACTGCGGTACAGCGGGATTTATTGGGCCACGCTCTTGAATCAAGCGATTGACAATCCCCCGCGCCGGACGGCCAGTAAACACGTTAGTGATGACCGTATGCTGTGCGGAATCTGACTTCAAGGCCGCACGATGTATGGGACTGGTGGTAGCTTCGGGGCACAGAAGGTAAGCAGTACCGAGCTGCACAGCCCCAGCTCCCAGTTTCATGGCTGCCGCAACACCTTCAGCAGAAGCGATGCCGCCGGCTGCGATCACAGGAATCTTCACTCTGGCAACGATCTGAGGTACCAGGGTAAACGTGTCCATCTGGTGAGTGAGCTCATCCGAAAGGAAGCTGCCCCTATGGCCACCGGCTTCAATGCCTTGGGCAATAATGGCGTCAACCCCGCGCTCTTCAAGCCAAAGTGCTTCCGCAATCGTGGTGGCACTTGCCAGGATTTTTGCACCGTAACCTTTTGTATAAGCAAGT
>CAYWXW010000097.1:0-12732 GCA_964462265.1 uncultured Porticoccaceae bacterium
CGGGGTAAATTGGGTATGGCTTCGAAAAATAAAAGACCAAGCCCCGGCAGTAAAAAGAAGGCGCCAAAGACGGCGAGGAAAATACTGGTATTGCGCTGTTTTTGTTTATGATTAACGTGCACGTTTTGTCACCTGAAAATATATGCGGGTAACAATAAGGACTGTGCTCAGTCGTTGGTGTGCCCTATGCCACAGATATAGGCAGGCAGTGAATTATAAATGTGAAGAAGCAAGTATGTAGAGGCGAGGCGATTGAACAGCGACACTAGCCTATGCGAATTAATTGACGTTGTAATTAAGCACATTGGCAAGGCTTATTTTATCGATGCTGAAATCAGTCCTGAGTTCAAGTGATAACTGCTGTGCTTCGTAAAACGATTCGCACGGACTTTTTGCAAGCCCGAGCGAACAGCGGCTTAGCAAATATTTACTGCGCCACGTAACCACCATCAACGGGCATGCAGTGGCCGGTGACAAAGGAGGCTTTGTCAGAGGACAACCAGGCGACGGCGTGGCCGATTTCACTGGGCTGGCCCATGCGACCGATGGGTTCGGCAGCGATTAGGGCGTCGATCATTTTTGAATCGCTGCCAGCCTGGGCGACCATGGGTGTTTCAATAACGCCGGGGCAAACAGAATTAATGCGAATATTTTTCTTGGCAAATTCAATGGCGGCTGACTTGGTGAGGCCATTCACGCCGTGCTTTGCCGCGCCGTAGGCCGGGGCGTAGGCAGCGGAAACCAAACCGGCAATGGAGGCGGTGCTGACAATTGAACCGCCAGTACCCTGGTCGAGAAACTGTTGAATTTGGTGCTTCATGCACAGCCAGACGCCTTTTAAGTTGACGGCGATATTGAGGTCGAAATTTTCTTCTGTGCACATTACCGTGTTGGCCATTTTGCCGGAGACCCCGGCATTATTAAATGCGCAGTCAAGCTGTCCGTAGTGGCTGACACAGGCTTTTACTAGCGCTTGCACACTGGCTGAATCGGTGACATCACAGCGTACGAACGTAGCTTCACCGCCGGCCTCTTTGATCATGGCAACGGTTTCGTTGCCGCCCGCTTCGTTGACATCGGAGACCACAACCTTGGCACCTTCGTCGGCAAAAATTAAACTGGTGGCGCGGCCAATGCCTGAACCGGCACCGGTGATTAAACCAACTTTACCTTTTAGAATTCCTGACATAATTTTATTCCTTATTTATTAAGTAGTGAGTGAACTGGTTTTATACGAATTATTTATTCAGCGCGAAGACCCAAATAACGCCGCCCTGAGGCACGTAGGTATTTGTGCCTTTACTTAAATTTAGCAGAGCTTGCTCGCGTTCGGCGTCGACCCCGTAGCCCGATTGCACGGCAATATATTGCACACCGTCAATTTCATAGCTGGTTGGCACGCCGATAACACCGGAGTTAGTGCGTTGCTGCCAAAGTAGTTTGCCAGTGCTGGCGTCGTAGGCTCTGAAATAGCGGTCGTTGGTGCCTCCGGCAAAAACCAAATCGCCAGCGGTGGCTAATATTGGCCCCCAGTGGTGGCTTTTATATTTAACCGACCAGGCCTTTTCGGCGGTGTCGACATTCCAGGCCTGTAACTCCCCAATATAATCTTTGGCATCTTCGTGCAACACCACTTCAAATTCTTCCAGCACGGCGCCGAGGTACAACTGACCCTCGCGGTACTCGGCTTCTTCGCCTTTTAATTTGCCGCAAACATTATCATTCGCAGGGATATATAAAAGCCGCGTTTTTGGATTAAAGGCTGCAGGTGGCCAGTCCTTACCGCCCCACGATGAGGGGCAAAAAGTAGCGACTTTTCCCGTTGCGGGTTTGCGGTCGAGGTTGTATTCGGGCCGCCCGGTGACGGGGTCGATGCTTTTAAACACATCCTGTTTGACGTAGGGCTTGGCGTCGACAAAATTAATTTTGTCTTTGCCGCGCTCTAAAAACCAGAGGTAGCCATTGCGACCGGGGTGAACCAGCCCTTTGACGGTTTTGCCCTTGCGCTGAAAATCTAACAACAGGGGAGCGGAGACTTCGTCCCAGTCCCAGGAATCATTCCAGTGGTATTGGTGGTGGCCGCGCATCTTGCCCGTATCGACATCGAGGGCAATCACCGATGTGGCATAGAGGTTGTCGCCGGGGCGGGCATCGCCCATCCACGGCCCGCCATTGCCGGTGCCCCAGTAGGTGGTTTTTGTGTCGGGGTCGTAAGAGCCGGTAATCCACACGGGCACGCCGCCGGTTTTCCAGGTGTCGCCGGGCCAGCTTTCGCTACCGGGTTCGCCGGGGGCGGGAATGGTGTAGGTCTTCCACGCCGGTGTGCCGGTCTTGGCATCGAAGGCGGCGATAAAACCACGAATGCCGAATTCGCCACCGGATACACCGACCATCACTTTGCCGCTGGCGGCCAGGGGCGCCATGGTCATGTAATAACCGGAGACGTAATCTTCAACTTCCTGCTCCCATACTAGCTCGCCGGTGCGAGCGTTGAGCGCGACTAAGTAGGCATCGGCGGTGGCCATGTAAACGTAGTCACCGTGCAGGGCGACACCGCGATTAGTGGGGTGCATTTGAGACAGGTCTTCGGGCAGTTCCCGCTCGTAACGCCACAGCAGTTCGCCATTGCGCGCATCGAGGGCAAGCAAATGATTGTGCGGCGTCGTGACAAACATATAGCCGTCGTTAACCACGGGCGGTGCCTGATGAGCCTCGCGCATACCCGTGGAAAAGGTCCAGCTGGTTTTTAATTGTTTGACGTTTTTACTGTTGATTTGGTCGAGTGCGCTATAGCCCTGGGAATCGTAAGTGCCGCGATACATCAGCCAGTTGCGGGCCTCGGGCTTGCTTAAACGCTGGTCTGTCACCGCACTATAAGCGGGCCGGTCTTTTAATAAGGTGCCCGACTTCAAGTTAGACTGATCGTTGTTGAACAGATCGTCGGCCTGGGCGGGTATCGACAATGAAAAAGCCAGGGCGCAAAAACCGAGTTTTATGGCGTGTGTCAGTGCTTTCATTTGTTGCTCCATTATTTTTATTCTGGCGTTTTTTTGGTACTTATAGCGTTGCACTTAATATTTATTGACCTTAAACCCCACTTTACGAGAAAAGGCACCGGCGACAATGATTGCGCCGCTATCAATTTTAAGGGGCAGCATGGCCAGGGGTTTTGGCGCGGGGCCAAACAATACTTTAGCGCCATTGGCGGCAGCATATTTAGAGCCGTGGCAGGGGCAAGTAAGTTCTTGTGTCGTGGCATCCCAGCCCTCAACAGTACAGCCGGTGTGGGTGCACACGGCGGAGTAAGCGACCAGACCGTCGGCGGCGTATTTGTCCATGGTGGCTGGTAGTGACTGGGCGTCGAGGTGCACTAACAATAGTGCGTTAAGCCGTGAGCGGTCGCGGGTGATATTGCTCGCCAGGTGTTTGGGGACGGCCTCTATAGGCTTGGCATTGAGTACGATATCGCCGGGTGTAATCACTTCACCCTGACGCTCACCGTAGGCAAAGACCAGATGGTCACCCGGCTGGGGGCGCATTTTCTCGGGCTTGAGCTTGCGCGCGGCTAGTACAGACAGCGGTGACCACAGTGCAGCCAGCAGGCTGAGTTTCAAAACGGAGCGCCGACCTTGATTTGCAGGCGTATTTCCACGGCAGGGGCAGCCTGTCAGGGACGGTATTTTATTGGCCGGGCCCTTGTCGAATTGTTTAACCACGGTACAAAGCGCAAATTTTTGATGGCATGAGCATAGAGCCTCAGTTGATAATCAGCTTATGCTCACACAAATTTATGGTCACAACAATAGCGATACACAGGGCGAAGACGGGCTGAGGGTGCTTAACAGCGGGTCTGAAAATGCTTGTCATGATTTATGGGCCACAAGGTTGCGTGCGTATTTAAGCCTGATTTTCATGCTGCCATTATTGCTAATGGCTGATTTATCGCAAGCTGATGAAGCGCCATTTTTTGAAGAGGTCATCATCAAGGCCAGTCGTACGCAGCAAAATACAGCGCTGTGGCCGGGCTCGGTCTATCGCCTTGATAAGCGTGAGCTGGACTTGCTCAGGGCTCGGCATATAACAGAGGCGCTGGTGCGAGTGCCCAGTGTCTGGATCAGTCGCGGCAATGGGCAGGAGCACCTCACCGCGCTACGTTCGCCGGTGCTAACGGGCGCTGGTGCCTGCGGTGCCTTTGTCATGGCAGAAGATAATATCCCCCTGCGCGCCGCCGGCTTTTGCAATGTGAATCAATTACTGGAAGCCACCAGCGAGCTGGCCGAGGGCATAGAGGTACTGCCCGGGCCGCAATCTGTGCTCTATGGCAGCAACGCCCTGCATGGGGTGATTAATGTTTTGAGTCCCTCTATAAATGTAGGGACGGGTGTGGGTGTGGATGTGGGAGAGACCAGCCGCATGGCTGTCGAAAGCGGCAGTCACGACTACTACCGCAGTCAGTTAAGCCATCGCACCGATAACTTGTATATTGGTTTTGACGGTACGCGAGACGGTGGCTATAAAGACGATGCCGGCTTCGACCAGCAAAAAGCCAAGCTGCGTTATGGCTTGAGTCGCGGTCAATTAGACATTATGACTACGGCCGCATTCACTAATCTAAATCAGGAAACAGCGGGCTTTGTGCGTGGCGATGATGCCTATAAAGACAGTAGCCGACAGCGCGAAAACCCCAACCCGGAAGCCTATCGCGATGCGCGCACCCTGCGTGTTAACACGCGTTTCGGCTACACGCTGAATGAAACTACCCAGTGGGCCTTTACGCCCTATGCCCGGCATACGCAGATGGAGTTTCTGATGCACTTTTTGCCTTGGCAGCCGGTGGAAAAAAACAAACACTACAGCCTGGGCTGGCAAAGCGAATTTAAGCATCAACTTAATGCAGCGCTTGCAGTACAGCTGGGGCTGGATAGCGAATACACCCGAGGCGAATTGCAGGAAGAACAGTCTGAGGCCTTTAGCCCCACCATTCCTGCCGGCACTCACTATGACTACCGTGTCGATGCAACAGTGGTTTCGCCCTTTGCCTTGCTGCACTGGCAAGTGGCTACGGCGACGACACTATCGGCCGGTCTGCGCTACGAATGGCTGCGCTATGACTACGCTAATAAGGCCGCCGGTATTTCGCCCTGTGTAGACCCTGCCAACTGCCGCTTTATCCGCCCCGACGACGGCACTGACAGTTACAACAATGCCTCGTGGCAGCTGGGTGCGGTGCATCGTTACTATCCGAACCATAGCGTGTTTATGAATCTCGCCCGTGCTTATCGGGCACCCCAGACCACCGAGCTCTACCGCTTGCAGAATGGCCAGCAGAACGTAGACCTGGATGCTGAAACCCTCGATAGCATCGAACTCGGCCTGCGGGGCCAGGCTGAAAACTGGCAGTACAGCATCGCCGCTTACTGGATGGAAAAAGACGAGGTTATTTTTCAGGACAGCCAGCGCCACAATATCAGCGGCGCCAGTACCTTGCATAAAGGCATAGAGCTGGCGGCGAGCTGGACGCCGAGCCAGGACTGGTATGCCAATCTCAATGCCAGCTATGCCCGCCACACCTACGACAGCAGTATTGCAATAAGTACCACCGATATTAATGGCAATGAAATTGACACCGCCCCCCGCTATACAGGCAGTGTACAAATTGGCCGCTATTTTTATGGTGGCAAGCGCTTTGAATTGGAGTGGGTCTATTTAGGTTCTTATTACACCGACCCCGAAAATCAACACAGCTACCCCGGCCATCAACTCATTAATATGCGTGTAGACTGGCAGTTAAGCCATGCATGGAAGCTTGCCCTGCGAATGAACAATCTTGCCGATAAGAGTTATGCCGATAGAGCCGACTACGGCTTTGGTCAAGAGCGTTATTTTATTGGTGAGCCGAGAAGCGCTTTTGTTGAATTAGAGTGGCAACTGTAGGGTGGCGCGCCACTATTTAAATTGGCTTAGAACTGGAAGTGTCAATGAAAGTAAATAATTTATTCGCGCAAATACCTGCCAATCTCGACCAGGAATTGAGCGAAGTTCTGGTCGACAATAATACAGTTTGTATTGAGCGGATAATTTCAAAGGGTCATACCAGCCCGCCGACTGGCTGGTATGACCAGCCTAAAAATGAATGGGTGATGGTGCTAAAGGGCGAAGCCATAATTAGCTTTGAAGATAAAACAGAAATAGCACTAAAGGCGGGCAGCTATATTGAGATTGCCGCCCACAAAAAACACCGCGTTAGTTGGACAGACCCCGACAACGAAACACTGTGGTTAGCCGTACACTACTAATGATGGGCGCTAAATAAATAATGAATTTTCAGAGGTGTCTTAATGAAAAAACTTAAAAATGAGAAAGAACTGGTAAAAAAAGCCATTACGGAAGGTGTGAAGTACGCTGAGAAACGAGGTGTTGTCGAGTTTGAAGCAACCGATTCTGCCAATGAAAAAACAGAATATATCTACCGCCTGCTGGTACACGATAAAGTCATTCAGCCAATACCAGAGGCGAGCATCTCTCAGCAAACCATGCGTCATAAATTGGCGATATGGGCATCAAAAATAAAATAGGTGTTGAGAGTGTTTGAGGGTTCTTGAGCAATGAAAAAACAAAACTGGTCTGCCTCTGAATATAGCCAGCACGCGAGCTTTGTATCATCGATGGCCGGTGGGGTACTGACCTTACTTAATCCTCAACAGGGCGAAACCATTCTCGACCTGGGTTGTGGCGACGGTGAGCTGGGCATATACATTCAAAGCAAGGGCTGCTCGGTTATAGGCATTGATGCCAGTGCCAGCATGATCGCCTCGGCAAAAGATCGTGGGCTCGTTACTTGGCAGGTCGATGGCCACAACCTGGAATTCGATAAGGAGTTCGATGCTGTTTTTAGCAACGCGGCCTTACATTGGTTGCTTGAGCCGGAAAAAGTCGTAGCGGGTGTGCACCGGGCATTGAAACAAAAGGGCCGTTTTGTTGCCGAGATGGGTGGGGCTGGAAATATTGCCATGCTCTTATCTGCCATGGTGGAAGTGTTCAAGGCCAACCCGGATTTTGGTGCGTTTAAAAACCCCTGGTATTTCCCAAGTGTTAAGGCGTATCAATCGCTATTGGAAAAAGCGGGTTTTAGTGTTGAGAGTATTGAGCTAATTCCCCGGCCAACACCGCTAAGCAGCGGTCTCGATAAGTGGTTAGAGATTTTTGCCGACAGCATTGTCGGCCAGTTGAACGGTGAGCAAAAATCCCGGTTTTATACCGAAGTAAAAACAAAGTTAAAAGCAGACCTTTACAGCGAGCAAGAGGGCTGGGTTGCCGACTATGTCAGGTTGAGGTTTAAGGCGACAAAACGTTAGTTTATTTATTCCTCTTGTGGATAATCATGAAGGCTTTGTAACACATGTGTCATGGCTATTTGCTAATTTCCCATCAATAAAATGCGGAAAAGTGCCATGAATAGCTCTTTGAAAATAGATGCTGAAAAAGTCCTCAAGAGTTTGCATCTAGCCACCCAAGATGAGTTGAATGACCTTGTTGGCAGCTCGGGCGAGGGCCTGAATAATACACAAGTGATTGAACGCCAGCAGCAGTACGGCCCCAACGAGCTACGGGTCAAGCAGGCCACACCCGCCTATGTGCGCTTTCTGCGCCAGTTTATGAATTTCTTTGCGCTGCTACTGATGGTGGGTGGTGCTCTGGCACTGCTGGCCGAGCACCTGGATCCGGGGCAGGGTAACCTTTATATTGCCAGCGCTCTTTTTGGGGTGGTGTTACTGAATGCCTTGTTTACCTTTATTCAGGAATACCAAAGTGAAAAAATAATGGACAGCTTTCGCGAAATGATGCCCGCCACGGTGCGGGTGCGACGCGATGGGCAGGTGCATGAAGTGCAGGCCTCGGAGCTGGTACCCGGTGACCTTGTGCTGCTGGCGGAGGGCGATAAAATTCCCGCCGACGGTCGCTTATTACAAAGTAATGAGCTGAAGGTTGATATGAGTAGTCTGACCGGGGAAAGCGAAGCGGTCTTGCTGGACTTTACGAGCCATCATCAGAACTTATTAGAAAGCCGCAATATGGTGTTTTCCGGTTCATTAGTGCAAAGCGGCAATGGCGAGGCCTTAATCTGCACGACGGGCATGGGCACCCAAATTGGCAAAATTGTGCAGCTCACTAAAGAAGCCGATACCGTTCAAACACCGATTAGAAAAGAGCTGCAGTACTTTATAAAAATTATTGGCAGCATTGCGATCACCCTGGGTACGCTCTTTTTCCTGGTCAGTATTGCCATCGGCAAAGGTAGCATCGGCAGTTTAATTTTCGCCATCGGTATTATCGTCGCCAATGTGCCCGAGGGGCTGTTGCCTACTGTCACCCTGGCGCTGACCATGGCGAGTAAGCGCATGGCGAAGAAAAATGCCCTGATTAAAAATCTTGAAAGTGTCGAGACACTGGGTAGCACCACGGTGATATGCACCGACAAAACCGGCACCCTCACCCAAAACCGTATTTCTGTGCATCGCATAGTGACACCCGATACCACCTATGCTTTTGGTCTGGGCGATGTCGTTGCGGGTACTGAGTTAAAACATTTGCGGCGCGTTATGGCCCTCTGTAACAACGCGCAGCTGACCGACAGCGGCTTTATTGGCGACCCCACAGAAGCGGCTTTGCTGGCATGTGTTCGTGATATGGGCGACATAGAAGATATCAGCCCTTGCCTGCGTTTGAACGAACAGCCTTTTTCTTCCGCTACAAAATACATGATCTCCCTTAACCAAAGCCCGGATGGCGGTAGTAACGAAGCCTATTTAAAGGGTGCCCCCGAAGTTGTTTTTGGCTTTTGCGATAAGCTGCTGATTAATGGTGCCGTGGTCGAACGCAATCAGCAAACCGAGCAGTGGTTTAAAACAACACTCAACGAAATGGCGGGCAGTGGCGAGCGTTGCCTGGGCTTTGCCTATCAACCAACGCTGGGCGAAGACTGCCCGAGTGGCGCTTATATATTTGTCGGCATCGCCGGTATGCTCGACCCACCACGACCGGAAGTGCCCGATGCCCTGGCGAAATGCCACCACGCTGGTATTCGTGTCTTTATGCTCACCGGCGATTTTGGGCTAACGGCTAAAACAATTGCCGAGCAAATTGGCTTGATAACCAATGGCGGCAGAGTGGTACAGGGTGACGAATTATTGGCGATGGACGAGCAAACATTATCGCAGGTACTCGATGAAAAAGAGCTGGTCTTCGCCAGAATATCGCCCCAGCAAAAACTACAAATTGTTAAAGCCTTGCAGCATAAAGGCGAGGTTGTCACCGTTACCGGCGATGGTGTCAATGATGCCCCGGCGCTGAAAAATGCAGACATGGGTGTTGCCATGGGCATTCAAGGCACCGATGTTGCGAAAGAGGCGAGCGACATGGTGTTAATGGATGACAACTTTGCGACGATTGTTTCCGCCGTTGAAGAAGGCCGCACTATTTTTGAAAATATAAAAAAGTTTATTGCCTATATCCTGACCAGTAACATTCCGCAAATATTGCCGTTTATCGCCTTTGTACTACTCGATGTTCCCCTGCCCTTAACAGTGGTGCTGATACTGGCGATAGACCTGGGTACCGATGTACTACCGGCACTCGGCCTGGGCGCTGAAAAGCCTGAAACGGATGTAATGAAAAAACCACCCAGGGCTCGCTCCGAACGTCTGCTGACTAGAAACCTGTTATTTATGAGCTACGGCATTATCGGCATGATTCAGGCCGCCGCCGGATTCTTTAGTTATTTCACCGTGCTTTATAGCAACGGTTGGCAATGGGGGCAGCAACTGACGGCAGATGACCCGGTGTACAGAACTGCAATCACAGCATTTTTTGCATCCATTATTATTTGCCAGATTGCCGATGTACTTATCTGTCGTACTCGGCGCCAAAGTATTTTTACCGTTGGCCTATTTTCCAACAAACTAGTTTGGTTGGGTGTTGCGACAGAATTACTGTTACTCGCGGCTATCAGCTATATTCCCGCGTTTAATACCTTTTTTGGCACCGCGCCACTTGAACCCTGGCACTTTGCTTTGAGCCTGCCTTTCGCTTTGGCGATTATTGTTGGCGATGAAATACGCCGCGTCTATGTGCGCAGAGAGAATGCTTTTGTACTGCGTTGGCTAACGTGGTGATGAGTCTAAAAACTATTGTTTTATTATTTGTGCTTATGACGTCGACACTAACACCCTCTGCTTCTTCTGCCGGTATTGAGGCCGATCCTAAGTCTGCGCGAAAAGTTCTGGTTGTTTATTTTTCGCGATCAGGTAATACGCAATTACTGGCGCAGGAAATTGCTAATTACTACCAGGCTTCTTTGTTAGCGCTTGAAGCGAAAGAATACCCTATGGGCCTTCGAGGCTTGCTCCATGCGGTAGCAGATTCACAGGAGACACAAGCGTTAATTAGCCCTGAAAAAACTGACCTCTCAGCATACGATACTCTTTTTATTGGCGCGCCAATATGGCGTTATAGCCCGGCGCCACCGGTGTGGCAATTTATCGACAATAATAAGTTAGCCAACAAAAAGGTGGTGCTTTTTTCGACCTTTAATAGTGGCTTTAAACAAAAATATATTGATGAGTTTCAGGCTAGAGTAGAGGCTCAGGGTGGAAGCTTCATCAGCCACCTTTATATCAAGCGTGGACGAATGCTGGTGCAGATTAGCAGTGAAGCTCTATTAGTCAGCGCCCGTGAAGAACTCGAAAAATTAGAACTTTAATCGCAGTAAGCTATCACGTCGAGCATAACTAATTCGCTAGCAACCCGCGGGGATGAGTTGTAGAGACCGGGTACAACGGTGGCGGCATTCAATACGCGGCGTTAAATAGCCGCCGCAATAATGTTCGGCGGGGGCTTGTTTTCAGGCATTCAAGAGCCGTTGTCGGCGCCATCCATTTTTTTGGTCAGCCTGTCAATAGTGGCAAGAAAAACTTCAGTCGCCTGGCCCCCACTGAGTATAAATTGCCCATCCAGGCTGAACGAGGGCACGCTGCTGATACCTTGTTGGCGGGAGAATGTAATAAGTTTTTGTACATCATCGGCGCCATCGTCACTCTTTAAGTAAGTGTGTGCTTTCTCCTTAGCGATGCCAATTGCAGCAGCGATAGTGCTGAGTATCTCTGTATCACCGATATCTCGATTGTCACAGAAATAGGCCTGGAAGAGCGCTTCACTGAGAGCATTTTGTAGACTTGTGCCACCTTCATGCAAGGCAAGGCCGAGCAAGCGATGGGCCTTTAGTGTATTTGCGCCGCGTTCAATACCCTCAAGGTTCATGCGAATACCTGAGGCCTCTGCAACCTGAGTGATTTGCGCAAACATCATTTGAATGCGCGCTTTACCGTATTTACCTTCGATAGTTTCAATATAGTCATAGCCCTCAAGGGGCGCCTCTGGGTGGAGCTGGTAGGGAAACCATTGCACCTCAAAATCGATGGCGGGCCGCTGGGCCATGGCCGCCTCAAGATTCTTTTTGCCGATGTAGCACCAGGGGCAAACCACATCCGAAATTATGTCAATTTTCATCGCGCTAACCTGTGTTCGAATTGCTTGGTTGTTATGTGTCATTGAGCAACTTTATTATAGAGGATGACACAGACCTGCAGGTTTTGTTAAATGTAGCGCATTAATCATCAATCGCAAGGTGGGCATTTCCATGGCAACTTTAGTAGGCATTGCCTATCGGCTGAAATCGAAGGGTGAAATGTATGAGCGCACCAATACGACGGTGACGCCTGAGCGTGGCGTTGAAAAAGATTACCGGGGCCACCCCCACAACCGGCAGGTCACCGTGCTGAGTGTTGAAGATTGGCAGCGGGCCTGTGATGAGTTGAAGCTTGATTTACATTGGACAACCCGCCGCGCCAATTTGCTCGTGGAGGACATTAGTTTTAGCTCGGCATCGGTGGGCGATGTTATAAAAATTGGTGACCTGCATCTGCAGGTGACCCGCGAGACTGACCCCTGCCATCGCATGGAAGAAGCTAAATCGGGCTTGATGAAAGCCCTCACTCCCGATTGGCGCGGTGGCGCTTGTTGCCGGGTTATTCGTGGCGGCAATATTGCTGTGGGTGATAGCGTCGAGGTGATGACTGAAAAATAATAAAGGCTAATGCCTCCTGAATTCATATAATAAATGCAGAGGTGTAACCCGATGCCTGTTAGTACACAACAGCACGATATTCCTTGGACGCAACTCGACAGCCCCATTGGCCGCCTAACTATTTTTGCCGATGGTGAGGGCATTACTGAAATTCGTTTTCCCAATAACAGCGCGGTCCTGCCAACACAGAGCGTGCATAAAAATAAGTGGTTAAATCAGGCTGTCGAACAATTAAGTGCCTACTTTGATGGGCGCTTAAAAAGCTTTGATTTGCCCCTTAGTCTTGACGGAACCAGCTTTCAACAAGGTGTATGGGCGCAATTGCAGAAAGTGGCCCATGGTACAACAGCTAGCTACGGGCAAATAGCCCGCGATCTGGGCAAGCCAAAGGCGGCGCGGGCGGTGGGCATGGCGAACAACAAAAACCGTATTCCCATTATCATCCCCTGTCACAGGGTTATCGGCAGTGATGGGTCATTAACGGGTTTTGCTGGGGGGCTGGATACTAAACGCTGGTTGCTGCGTCACGAGGGTGTTTCTTTAAAGGACGAGTAGTGGCTGGACTCACTGTTTGGCATTCAAAGCAGTGA
>CAYWXW010000098.1:0-12480 GCA_964462265.1 uncultured Porticoccaceae bacterium
AAAAAAAGCACAAGAATTTTATCCGTAATTATTGGCATGCTCGGCATTATGTTTACCGGCATTATTGTCGCCATTACTGTTGCCGCAACGTCCGCGGCCCTGAAAGAAATAACAGGCCTGGGGTAAAGCTGATCACCACATAATGTCTAAAGCTACGAAGTAGACAATCTGGCATCAAACGCTCTACGGTGTTTGCACGGGTGTCGGCTCTGCCATCCAGCCACCACCCAGCGCTTGATACAAACTGACCAATGCATTCATCGACAGCTGATAGGACTCACTCTCATTCAGCTCGGCATTGAACAAACTTCGACTGGATTCTTGCACTTCAAGGTAGTCAACAAAGCCCCCATCATAACGCGCGCGGGATAAGCGCTCAGCATTGCGTGCCGCTTCAGCTTGACGGTTATAGGCTTGATAAGCCTGCCGATAGGTGCGAACCGCAACTAGCGCATCGGCCACTTCACGAAAAGCCTGTTGCAACGTGGCTTTATAGTTGTTCAAGGCCTCTTCTGTGCGCGCCCGTTGCACTTCACTCTGCGCCTTGAGCTGCCCCCAGTTTAAAATCGGCGCAACAATATTACCGGCCACACCCCAACTTTCAGCATCACTGTCATTGAGATCAGACAAGTCATCACTCAAAGCGCCGTAATTGCCGGTCAACGACAACGAGGGGTAGCGCAGTGCTTCAGTCACACCAATTAAGGCAGTCTCTGCATGAAGGACGTGCTCTGCCGCCGCCACATCCGGGCGACGCTGTAGTAGCTCAGAGGGCAGGCCAGTGGGAACCTCTGGCAGCAAGTGCTGCTCTTTCAGCGATAGACCACGCTTGATAGGCCCGGGGTTGCGGCCCAGTAGAATAGCCAGACTGTGCTCGGTCTGGGAAATTTGACGCTGAAAAGTAACGATAGCCACTTCGGCAACGACGAGTTCAATCTGCGCCTGATTAACATCGAGTTCTGGCACCGTGCCTTTATCAAAGCGAGCCTGAATAATTTCCAGGCTACCCTGGCGGCTATCAAGCGTACGTTTGGCGATGACTAAGCGCTCATCTAAATCGAGTAATAGCAAATAAGCGCTGGCCACATTAGCCACAATACTCAGCGACACATGGCGCTGCACGGCATCACTGGCTAGCAATGAGGCCTGGGCACTCTCCGTCGAACGACTCAATTTGCGCCATAAATCGAGCTCAAAGGAAAGATTACCCACCACCGAAAAACTCTCTTCAACGCCAGCTCCCGGCATCTGTAACTGACTTTGCCGGCCCCGCCCTGCACTACCGGTAATATCGAAAAAGGGGTATTGGTTAGCGCGGGTGCTGATCACTTGCGCATTGGCCTGTCTCACACGGCTCAAGGCCACGCGCACGTCTTTATTTTCCGTCAGGGCGCTGCGGATCAAAGTCTGTAATTCGGCATCCTCAAAGACCTGCCACCAGCCCAGGTTAGCAATACTTTCATTCTCTTCAACATTCAAAGACTCAGTACTTGAAGACTGTTTTTTCTCTTCATAATAGGCTTCAGGCACATCTAGCACAGGCCGTTCGTAATCGGGTGTTAATGCGCAGCCTGTGAGCAGCGCACTACACACCAGGCCAATATGTATAGGGGTAAACCTGTAGCGAGCCATTACACGTCCCCCTTGCTAGCCACTGATGAAGCACTTTCCGGCTCAGGGTCGGTAGGCGCTATGGCTTTTTTACTACCCGCAAAATGTTCAACCGCCACAAACATCGCCGGCACTAGCAATACACCAATCAAGGTCGCCACTAACATACCGCTAAACACCGTCATCCCCATCACTTTGCGCGCTTCGGCGCCAGCACCGCTGGCGACTAGTAACGGCACCACCCCGAGAATGAACGAGAAGGCTGTCATTAATATTGGACGAAAACGCTTATGAGCCGCTTCCATTGCCGCTTCAAAAGCGGATTTTCCCTTTTCCATTTCAAGCTTGGCAAACTCAACAATCAGAATCGCGTTCTTGGCCGCCATACCGATCAACATCACTAATCCAATTTGGGCGTAAACATTATTTTCATAGCTATCACTCATTAAGCGCGCTATCGACAAACCGGCCATAGCCCCGAAAATAGCGATGGGCGTACCGGCAAGCACTGACATGGGCAGTGACCAACTCTCATACAGCGCCGATAGAATCAGAAATACAAAAACAAGCGCCATGCCAAACACAATAATTGCGCCACCCGATGCCACATCTTCCTGGTAAGACATATCACTCCAGGCATAAGACATGTCACTTGGCAGAACCTTTGCGGCCACTTCTTTCAGCGCCGCCTGAGCATCGGCAGAGGTATAGCCTTTCGCGGCCTCACCAGAAATTTCTGCAGAGCGGTAGAGGTTAAAGCGATTGGTAAACTCCGTACCGTTCGTTTTTGTTACATCGATGAGTGTCGACAGGGGCACCATGCCCCCCTCATTATTGCGTACATAGAAAAAACGCAGGCCATCGGGATCGACCCGGTACTCGGGTTCGGCTTGCACAAACACTTTATAGAGTCGGCCAAAACGGTTGAAGTCATTCACATAGGCACCACCCAGAAAGGAACCTATCGATATCTGCAAGTCTTGCAGCGGCACACCGAGTTTTAGCGCCTTGCTATCACTAATATCGAGCTTCAATTGCGGCACATTCGCTCGATAAAAAGTACGGGCACTGCCAATCGCCGGGTGCTCGTTAGCGGCCTTGATAAACGCAGCGCTCTGTTGCGCCAAGTAGGCGGGCGGATTACCACTACGATCCTGCAACATCATAGTAAACCCGGAGCCAGTACCCAGCCCAGGGATAGCCGGTGGTCCAAATGCAAATGCCACAGCGCCTTTCACACGTTGTGAAAGAGCCATATTGAGGCGTCGTACCACGTTATTGGCATGATCTTTCGCCTCGGGGCGATCATCCCAATCCTTGAGCTGAATAAAGACAAAACCCGCATTCGATTGAATCGTGCCTGTCAGCATGCTGAATCCGGAAATGGCTGAGGCATTTTCTACGGCATCAATCTCGCCAACAATCTTTTCAACTGTCAGCATGATTTCTTCAGTGCGCTGTAGTGACGCCGCATCGGGTAGCATCACACTGGCCATAATGTAGCCCTGGTCTTCACCGGGTACGAAACCACCCGGCAGCGTTTGAAATAGCACCACCATACCAGCGGTCAGCGCCGCCAGAAGAATGCCCGCCCGGTACAGCTTCTCAGTGAAAAAACGGACAATTTCCATAAATTGTCCGGTGACTTTTTCAAACCTGCTGTTGAAGGCATTGAAAAACTTCTGGAAATGATTTTTCTCTTCGCCGGGCGGTTGTAAGAGCATGGCGGACAGCGCAGGACTCAATGTGAGGGCATTCAGAGAGGAGATAGCCACGGCCACGGCGATGGTGATGGCAAATTGCTGATAGAGCAGCCCGGTGATACCGGCCATCATCGCCACAGGCACAAACACGGCGATCAAGGCCAGCGAGGTGCCAACAATCGGACCGGACACTTCACGCATCGCGGCAACGGTGGCTTCGCGGGGCGTCAACCCCTCCTCCATTTTGGCGGTAACTGCCTCAACTACAACAATCGCATCATCGACCACAATACCAATAGCCAGCACCAGGCCAAGTAGCGACAACGTATTGATTGAAAAGCCCAGCAGAGGAAATACCGCAAAGGCGCCAATCAACGACACCGGCACCGCCAGAGCAGGAATAAAAGTGGCACGGCTGCTTTGCAGGAAGATATACACCACCAGGATCACCAGCGCCAAGGCCTGGAATAGAGTGATGACAATTTCCCGAATACCGGCGGTGATCGGTTTAGTCGTATCAAGTGAAATCACGTACTCGACATCATCAGGAAAGTCCTGACTAATCCTGTCCATGGTTGCTATCACTTGTTCTGCGACATCGAGGCCATTGGCATCAGGTAACTGAAACACCTGAAGCAGCGCTTGAGCTGAACCATCAAGCCGCGCCTTTATCTGATAACCCGCCGTACCGAGCTCAATGCGAGCAACGTCTCTCAGTAAAACCTGCGAGCCGTCGGGATGAGCACGTACAATAATTTTGCCGAATTCTTCTGCGGTTTCAAAGCGCCCACCCGTTTGTACGGTGTAGGTATTCTCTGTACCCGCCGGCGCTGGCTCGCCACCCATTTGTCCAGCTGGCACCAGCACATTTTGCTGCTGAATAGCACCGGTGATATCAGGCACAGTCAATGCAAGTTTTGAAAGTTGATCAGGCTTGATCCACACCCGCATCGAATATTCAGTCTGACTGCTGCCCAGCACCTCAGCCAGACCAACTCCGCGAATACGCGCCAGCTCATCAATAAGGTTGATGGTGGCGTAATTCATCAGGAAATTGTCGTCATAGGTCTGGTTTGGAGACACCAGCGAGATTAGCATCAAGGGAAAAGAGAGCTTCTTTTTGACCGTGACACCCTGGCGAGTCACCTCCTCCGGCAACATCGCCATTGCTTCCGATACGCGGTTTTGCACCAGTACATTGGCCATATCAAGGTCAGTGCCAACTTCGAAAGAGACATTCAGGCCCATGGCGCCATTGCTGGCATTGGTCGACTTCATATAAATCATGCCCTCGACCCCGTTAACCTTCTGCTCTACGGGTGTCGCGACCGACTGTTCGACATCGACCGAATTGGCCCCCTGGTAAGTCGCCGAAACATTGACCATCGGCGGGGTGATTTCAGGGTATTGGGCAACCGGTAGACCACTTAGGGAAATGACACCCAGAATGACGATGACAATAGCGATAACCATCGCCACGATGGGCCGACGTACAAAAAATTCAGCCATGATTTAAACATCTGGTGTATTAGCGGAAGAGGGGCTTGCAGTCTCGTCAAAGTTGCTCAGTTTGGGCTTAATAGTCATACCGTTTTTGACCTTTTGTACACCCTCAAGCAGTACTTTCTCGCCAGGTTTCAAGCCACTGACAATAATCTGTAATTTATTTATTTTAGGACCAGGCTCAATTTTACGCAGTTCAACTTTGCCCTCGGCACCAACCACAAACAGGCTGGAATTTCCCTGTAGTTCGACAATGCTCCTTTGCGGCACCAGTAATGCGCCTTTACGCACTTCAACATCAGTTCGAATTCTGGCGTATTGACCAGCCAAAACAAGACGCTCGGGGTTGGAGAAATCGGCTTCCAGGGTAAAGGTACCCGTGGTCGGGTCGATAGTCGCATTGGTGGTAACAATATGACCCCTATGCTCATGTATTGAACCATCTGCAAGAATCAGCTCAAGATCATCCGACGTTTTAGCTCTGTTGCCATCGCCCTCTTTCTTTTTTGCCGCAATAATTTTGCGAGCAATTTTCAGGTAGCTCTTTTCGTCAATCGCAAAACGTACACGAATTGGATCCACCTGCGACACCAAATTGAGTTCGCTATTACTAGCGCTGCCAACATACTCACCAACCTCAACTTTTGAAATACCGATACGACCGCTGATAGGAGAGTGGATACGGCAGTAGCCCTTGACTATCTGCGCCTGCTTGACCTGGGCATTGGCCGTTTGCAAAGCACCCAGCGCCGCTTCATTTTTAGCAACGGCCGCATCTAAATCTATCTGGCTAATCGCGTTCATTTCGGCCAGAGGCCTAATTCGATCAAGATCCGACCTGGACTGAGCCAGGGAGGTTTGGGCTTCGGCTAAAAACCCCTGAGCTTCAACAACTTCCGTTTCGAATGGCGTTTCGTCAATGGTATAAAGTAAATCACCCTTTTCAACATTGTGGCCCTCGATAAAGTGCATACTTTCCAGAAAACCATCAACACGCGCCCGAATGGGGATGTCAGAAGACCCCAGTGTTTGACCCACCATTTCAAGAGTAATGGGCTGATCCCGCTGAATAACCTCAACAACAGGAAGCTCAGGGGGTGGCCGCACAGGCGCCTTCTGTTCAGAACAGGCTGTGAGCAAAAGCAACGAACTGAGAAAAGGGGCAGTCAAACGTAAACTAAAAAAAACAGAGTGCAAAGAAAAACGGACAGAGAAGGGCATCAACAACTGACTAAACTCCTTGTCATTACTTATCATTTAAAGGCAACGGCACAACTCTAGCACAGCTTCTGAAGCAAAAATATGCTGGGGGGGGCAAGCACTAAAATATGGCATAGCGTCCAGCAGTGAAGCGTGCAAGCGAGCCTATTCATCCCAGGACACAGCAACCTAAACCACCGCCTTGGTATGGCTATTGCCTGACCTTAGAAATTAAATAATAGCATCTACCCCTGCATTCATAGACTGAATTGGAAAAGTGCATTAAATACAATGTAATTTAACAGCCGGTTAAAACCTCTCGATTGATCTACGCGACGAACTTGCCTACCTCGAGCGCTTTTTGATGGAAGAGTGGGTGGGCGGACACATCGATAGCGCCTATGTGTTGAAATCTTGCGAGCAGACTCGCAAACGCAACCACCTCTACATTGTCACTGAATTTATTGAAGGCCAAACCCTGGTGCCGTGGATGCAGAACAACCCAAAACCCGATATGGAAACGGTGCGCGGCATCGTTGAACAAATGCCAAAGGGCTCGGCAGTTTTCATCGACAGGAGATGCTGCATCAGGATTTAAGACCCGCCAACATCATGATCGACAGCAGCGGCACGGTAAAATTTATCGACTTTGGCTCACCCAAAGTGGCTGGCATTAGTGAAATGGCCAAGCCTATTGATCAGGATGAAATGCTCGGCACCGCTCAGTACAGCGCCCCGGAATATTTTCTCGGGGAAAGTCCCACCACCCGCTCAGACCTGTTTTCATTGGGCGTAATTACCTATCAAATGCTCACCGGCAAATTGCCCTATGGTATTAAAGTATCCCAGGCCAGAAGCCGGCTAGCGCAGAATAAATTACGCTATGACTCAGCACTGGCCGCTGATCGTGAGATCCCCGCCTGGGTTGACGAGGTCATTAAAAAGGCCGTGCAGCCCAATCCACAAAAGCGTTATCAGGAGTTATCGGAGTTTATATTTGACCTGCGCCAACCCAACAAAGAGTTTCTGAACCGCACGCGCGCGCCGCTTTTAGAGCGCAATTCCCTTTATCTATTGGAAAAGTGTTTCATTTATTCTCGCCCTTGCCGTGGTGGCATTGCTGCTCAAGTAATACGCTGCTCAATAGCGTAGCAGGTGGACGCTTTATTTATTAGAGCTAAAGGCGACGCCGCCCTTTGGTCCCGGAATAAAATGTGGCAATGCAAGGGCCGACCCGAATGGCACTTACTTACGCAGTAGTAGTTTTGCCATTTCTAATAATTGCACTGCCTCTACTTAGGTGCATGGCCGTACCTCCTCACCTGCGCTTGTGCCTTTTCCCGAGGCAGCATTAATAAGGGAAAGGGTTTTGGTCTTCGCTTAACAGCCCGTGGTTCTATTCTTCCCGGGCACTTTCCCACACGTAGTGCGGCTACCAACTGAAAGAGTTTTTTCATTTGTTCGGGTTCGCAGGTCGCGGGCGATTGACAACTCCACGCTAGCCATAGTTGCAAGGTGTGTTTAAAACTTAGTGTCCTTGGCAAGACATTGGCCAGCAAAGCCGATTCAGCCATGATCAGTCGGATCAGATTGTACGCCAGTAGATACACCCACATTTCCTTCTCCGCCATCTCGGGTGTTTTACAACTTAACGTATGCATCCCCAGCGTTGTTTTAATCGAGCGAATGTCCAGCTCTACCTGCCAGCGACTGTAATACAGAGATTTTAATGCTTGGCGCGGGTTAATCTTGGGGTCCAGTAGAGTGGTAATTAATGTCTTCTTGCCCGCCTTGAATTCCCTCAATACGAGACTCACCGGTGCTGCCGCGTAATGTTCTGGTGACATCCAGCCGGGGCGTTGCTTGGGTTTGAGCAAGGTCACTTGATGATCTTTAACGCCCAGTTTTTTCCCAGTGCGAAAGTCGCTCGATCGTGCACCTATTTGTTCAAATAAAACGTCGACACCACGAGTCTGACAATCAGCCAAGAGAAAATAGCTGCCGTACAGTGCGTCGCCCAGTAAAACATCGCCAGTATCGAAGGTATCCATTAAGCGACGCAGCAACGTACTTTCACTACCACCCTTGCCCTTGTAAGGCCCCATCGCCGCATTCAAAACTGCGCCACTGGACAGACAAGTGATGGCAACAATGCGACAAATGGGGAAACCGAGCCCCGGATTCTGTGTGGCCTGTTGAGGATAGATGGCCTGGTTTTCGGGTGTGTCCGGCATCGTCACGGTCGTGCCATCGATAAGGCGAACGGCGCGGCCCTGCCAGCGCCAGGCATCGGGTGTTTGTTGATCCATCAAGTGACCTGTTTGGCGTACCAAGGCTGACACCATGCTTAAAGGCAAGCGCTGACGCGCTTTGCAGTATCCTCCGGTAAAGGTGCTACAGGGTTTTAAGCCACTAATGATTCGGCGGGTGGCCGCCTCGTTAACCGTAAATTGACAGGAGCGGTCCGCTTGCAGTGCTTGTGACAAAAACATGGCGAGTGTTTCAGTCGGAGGAAACTGCCGCTCGCGGTGGGCGGGTAGCAAGGATTCAATGGTGTCGAAGATTTCAGGGCTTGTTAGTAAATTAAAGAAGGTGTTGGCATCTTGTGCTGAGGCGCTTGCGGACAGGGCTTTTTCTTGATGTGAGTGGGTTTTAAGACTAGCATGCATCGAAGTCGAACCTTGTGGGGTGGCGGAGGTTTTTCGCAGAACGAAGTTTACCTCTGGATCGACTTTTTTATAATAAATTCAAGGCATTACCGTTTAAGTAAGTGCCATTCGGGTCAGACTCCTTGATTTCTGCTGATCAGTTCTGTAATCAGGCCGTTACGGTAGAGGATCAATGGAGTCTGACCCCATTGATTTGCTGATTGGCTGCATACTAATTATTGCAAAGAGCGCGGCATTACTGCTGAGACGGTCGCCACAACAATCAAGCAGGCAATCGCAAATGGGCAGTAGCATCACGCATAACAAGCGGCGGCAGGCTCAGGTCTGAATGGCACTTACTTAAGCAATAGACATTGAGGCATACGGTTACAGGCAAAAAAAACCCGCCTTTATGGGTGGGTCTTTGCATCGTCGAGGTAATACTACTAAGAAAGACGATGACTAAAAACTTCGGTTCCCCCTCCTTGTGAGGGGGTTTTTTTAGACTAGGGTATACAAGTGCCTACCTCAATTTATGGAGTGGTTGGAACTGGAACATCAATACTCCACGATACCACTGTACCTTGTGGCGGAGAGCCTGATTTGCTCGTCGAACCATCCGAGAAAGTAATCCCATCATTCAGTGTTACGGTATACGTACCCACATTGTCTGGGGCGACCAGCACCAAGAGCTCCAGCAGATGCTGCCCAGCAATAATATTGTTGATCGCAATAGTATTACTTGCCCCTATAGTCGTGGCACCGATTACAAAACCATCAAGGCTTAGTTGAAAAGAGTCATCCGCAGCAGAACCGCTGTCTCTTACAGTGATACTTCCACTTGCTAGCGCATCAATACATAAATCTGGATCAATGCGGTTCTTCGACTGAATAATCTGACCATTAGGCACGTACTCAAAATGTAGGTGAGGCCCTGATGATTGCCCGGTAGAATCTGCTGTACCAATCTGTTGACCATTGGTCACGGAATCACCGGTAGAAACACCACGGCTTTGAAGGTGTGCGTAAAGAGTTGCACTACCATTAGTATGTCGAATAACAATTGTTTCCCCATAACTTGTACTGGGATAGGATCGTTCGACGACTCCATCAGATGCCGCAACAATAGAGTCACCATTTGCCGCTGCATAATCAACACCATTATGTGGTCGCGTTTGCCCAGTAATAGGATGTTGTCGAGCTGGATTAAAAGGACTATTTACAGAACAACCACCGGCAACCGGGCATGATATTGATGAAGCCTGGCATGAAGCAGTCGTACTAGCTGCCGCTAACATTGAAACCTCCGCGCCCTCAAGGATGCTTGATATTGTCGTACCAATACCTGGTGTCGGTGCTAGCGTAATAATTGCTTGATATTGGTTCTGAGCAAGTGCGCCGTTGAAAAAAGCCGCTCCTGGTAAATCAAAACTTACTGTCTGGCTATCGGCATCATAAGTCGATGGAATTAATTCAAATACAGGGAAGGGGTTCTCCTGGTCACTCCCCTGTTCAACAATCACGAACGCCTCAACTCGATAATTCTCCGGAATAGATGAATCAAAACTATCTGGAACAACCACATCAACCGCTATGAACTCAGATAAAGGGGGGACGCTATCGGTAACGATTCGTATTTCATAATCCAAGCGGTCTGAGGGAAGAAAAATTGAGGCAAACTCATCAAATGCCTCATCGACATCGGCCGCAGAAGATGTAGAAATAGAGACCAGAGTGTCTTCAAGAAAAGAGCCGCTTGGAAAGTTTACCGCCGCCACACCATCGAGGGTAATAGTGCCGCCTTCGATGCCAATAATTGCGTCTGAATCACCAGCATTTAGCAGGCTATCAAGATCATCCCCTCCAGAGATTCTAAAAAAGTTCTTTCTGATCGCGGCGCAACTTGTACTAACGTTGTTCCCGTCGTAAAGACAGTCGTTACCTTCAGTTGTATATGCAAGACATAATCCCAGCAGAGCATTATCTAGCCCTAAATTATCACATTCATCAGCCGCGAATAAAGGTTGGGTGAGTATCCCCAGCACAATAATTAACCCGATTGGTATCAGCTTTTTCATGGTAGATATTCCTTATTGGATAAGTGGATTTCCATTTCCTTCTTTCCGGCCCCTCTTAATTGTATCGACGGACCATACAGAAGACATTGCTTGTAGAATCATCTGATCGCCAGATGCACCTTCAAGATTAGCAAGTGTTACTTGCAATTTTGTGTCAGACAGCCAGGTAATCCCTAAGGGGCCTTGATTGTCTGGGAATTCATTTATTTCAATTACAGGTCTTTTCCGAATAGGAATAGACCATATTTGCACAATGTTTGGTCTGTAACCTGCGTCAATGTCAAATGAGGCAATGGCAAAAGCAGTATTTGATGGATTTAATATGGGGTAGCCTAATAGGCGAACTTCATGCCCATCCGCCATAGAAATCAGCAGTAAATTCCAATCTTCATCTAGAATCTCCAGAACGAGATAGTATGAATTAACAAAACTACCTGCAAAGGCATAGCTATGGCCTGCAAAGTCATTGTTACGTTTTTTGTTGTTTTTGAAACAAAGCGGATCGCTCTCTAGTAAAGGCAAGCATAAACTGTCATCAATGCGTAATATTGCTCTTTTACTCGAGAGTAATGACTGTTTTTCAATTTTTCTTCCACAGAGGATCATCCCGTCGTAGGGGCTGCATAGGTCAAGGTAAATATGATTGATTTGATAAGGTTTCTCAAAACCAAATGCATGCCCTGACAGCTGGATTGTGATTATTAACAACCCAGCCAGAACGAGTATGAAATAAAATTTTCTCAACTTGGCTTTAGCATTAGAGGCGTGAAACAGCGGATTACTTATAGTCACATCCCAACCTCCATATAGCTATCAATGCATGAACTATAAAACACCGAAGGAGATGTGCGGAGGCATTTAACTGTAATTGTCGCAGTTCAAACTTGATACTAGGTTCTTGTGCGCTCATCAAAGCCATTGTACGTAGTTACTCCTGATTCATCGGGATAACATCTGATGCGATTAGTTCCGATTTGCTAGCAGTGTGTATAGCGTTAATGACATAGACAGGCGCGGTTTCCACGAGGATGCCAGTTGATTTGATGTCTGGATGAGTGGGGACGATATGTTCCGCGCCGGGCTTCAGTTCCTCAGCTTGAGAACCAAAGGGAGTAATGATAAACCACTTAACCGTATAGCTGCTGTGATTCTTCCAGACCAAGTCACTCATGATTGAATTCCTTTCGTAGAATTTGTTTTAGAACCTAGCGCATTTAGACGGGCCGCTTGCTAGACTTTTCATGAGCCTCATAATTCTGTCGCACATTAGGGCTTAGTTATTGTTGGAGGCTTTGGTAATAGGGCTGGTGCTAGCATTTCGTCTCGCGGCGGTTTCCATGGCTTTCTCTCAATATTTCTCAAATCAAGCGTGGCGCAACCATTGAGCGTACAACTAACTAGGCCACCACTTGCTTGATTTACTCGAATCACTTGACCGGCAGGTCGATGAAGAGTAGCAAAACGGAATCGCTCTACAGTACCATCTGGAATCTGCTCGTATTCACCTGGTACAACAGAACAATCTGCCGAATTGTCCCTTTTAACCTGGCAATGTCGAATCTGTCCTGTAAACGTGTTTAAAGCAAATATAAACCTACCATCAAAACTTGGAGAGTTTGTAGATTGTTGGAAAACAATAGTATCAGTCCCGAATAAGTTAAAGGGGACGAGTTAAAGGGGACGCAACCGAATGGCACTAAGTTAAGCCTCTTTAGCGCATAATTTACTGGGGCCGAA
>CAYWXW010000099.1:0-1864 GCA_964462265.1 uncultured Porticoccaceae bacterium
CCTGGGTAAAAAGTGCCGATTACTGGGCTGTGTATTTTGCCTTAAATGAAACAGTGAAAAAGCGTTTCGACCAGGAAGGTATTTCAATCCCCTATCCCCAGCAAGATATCCACTTGCATAAAACCGAAAGTTAGGAAAGTGACTGAATGAATAAAAAGCTTGTTGCAAGTGTTTTTATACTGGCTGTAGCGACTGCTGCAAGTACTGATGCCTGGTCAAAAGGAGAGGGCAAGGGTGGCGGTATGCGCGCCGACCACCCCAAGGGTCAGATGGGTCGTGATCAGGACAGTGAAGCGAAATATCGTAAGGAAACAAAAGAAAAAGTACGTGAGCATCGTGACGACGATGATGCCAAAGAGCGCCGTGAAGAACATGAAGAGCGGCGCGAGCGCGAAGAAAAAGCTTATCGAGAGCACCGGAAAGATAGCGATAAGCCAGCGGGTCTGGCCAAGCAGCGGGAGAAAAAATCCGCTCAAGAGCAAAAAGAGATGGGTCGCGGTTCTGAGCAAGGACAGAAAGCCAGAGAAGAGCATAGCCGTAAGTGGTGGAAGCTCTGGGGCGAGTAAGTGCATGGCCGCAATTATAATGCACAGATTGAGCAGTAGTATTTATCACAGAGGAGGTTGTTAATGGGTATTCTTTCGTGGCTGATTTTAGGTGCTGTTGCGGGCTACGCAGCTAAGTGGTTAATGCCGGATCAAATGCCGGAAAGTATTATAGCTACAGTATTAATTGGTATCGCTGGTGCCATGTTGGGTCGGGGCTTGGTGTCATTATTGGCTCTTGGCGCGACGGGAGGGCTTGGTATTTTAACGATTGTAGTTGGAGTGTTGGGTACCTTGTTGATGCTTTATGTCTATAACAAAGCGACCAGCGAATAGTCGGGTTAACGTTTAGATGCTCTAATCTTTTAATAAATACGCCGGGGGTATTGAAATGCCCTCGGCGTATTTTCATGTTAAAAGAGCTGTATTAAAAGGCCTGTATCAAAAGACCCGTATTCAAAAATCAAGTGCACCACCTGATTGTTCAGGTAGCCACTGAATACCCTAACCCGCCATCGATACACCGCCACTGACAGAAATGGTTTGCCCTGTCACATAACCCGCATGTTCCGAGGCGAGAAAGCCAACGGCGTGGGCAATGTCTTCGGGCTGGCCCATGCGACCCAAGGGCAAAGATTTTTTAATGGCATTAATTCCCCTGTCAGCAATGGGGTTAATGGCGGTGATTTCGCCAATCAACGGTGTGTCGGTTAGCCCGGGGCAAACACTATTTACAGTGATTTGGTTGCGGGCATATTCTCTGGCCAGGGTTTTTGAAAAGGCGATTAAACCGCCTTTTGTGCCGGAGTAAATGGCTTCCAGGGCCGAGCCGATACGCCCGGCGTCGGAGGCGATATTAATAATGCGACCACTACCATTGGCAATTAAGCCGGGTAAAAAGGCGCGACAAACTCGCACTGGGCCGGCGTAGTTTATGGCGATGACTTTTTCCTGAAAATCTTCATCGGTGTCGAGAAAGGGCATTAAGTTATCCCAGCCGGCATTGTTGACGAGAATAGTCGGCTCGCCAATTTGTTGTTTAATACTGGCCGCTGCTGCGTTAACAGAGTCGGCACAGGTGACATCCATTTCCACCGCCAGGCCACCGAGTTCATCGGCCAGGCTTTTTGCGGCGTCGACAGAAATATCGGTGACGACGACTTTGTGTCCAGCGGCGGCCAGTACGCGGCAAATGGCTTCGCCAATACCTCTGGCACCACCGGTGACTAATGCAATTTGTTGTTGGCTCATGGCTTTTCTCCGTAGTTATTAATGGTTTGGGTTTGAATTATTGTTGAGCGAATTTTGACTGGCGTCTA
>CAYWXW010000099.1:1964-12462 GCA_964462265.1 uncultured Porticoccaceae bacterium
ACTGGCGTCTATAAGTCCAGTTTTTCACGCAGCGCCTGCATTTGTTTAAGGCGTTCTTCTTTTGACTGGGGTTTGCCGGGTGGGGGCAATTCTGGCGGTACTTGTATTTTCAGTTTTTCACCACACAAGACTTTGCGACGCAGCTCTTCGTAGTGGCGTTTAAAGATGGGCCAGGTGGTTTTTTCGTTCTGGTTTTCAAGCTCAAACCAGCCGGTCTTTTGCCCAGCAAAATAAACGGCGGGGTGTGTCCAGCGCTGTGCCGCCTTGGGGTGGGGTGCCAGGCAGGCCTGTAAATAAGCATCGTGAGGAGTGGGCAGGCCAATGCGTGAACCCTGCTCATCGCAGCTGCTAATCATTTTTTGCAGGGTGGGCAGGTATTCCGACTGCTCAATAATTTGTCGTGCGCCCAGCAATAGATATTCAACGGGGTAATCACGCAGCGCATCAAGCCACAGGCGCTTGGCCTGATTGAGCAGCGAAGTGTCGTTAAAGGCCGCGTAAAACTGGTTGTGAAAATTGATGCGAAACAGGGCGAAGATCTGGTTAATGGTATCTACCAGCGCACTGTCTTCAGCTTGCCCAGCTGCGGTCGCTGAGTTCTTCTGCGAGCTTTCGATGTCGTGTACTGCTTGGTCGATCAGTTCGTTGTTTGCCATGGCTGTGCGTCAGTGTGTTGTCGGCAGTGTTGACTGCCTGTTGGTGGGTGTAGGCCCATTGTTTTTTCGCGAACTGCAGGAACTTGGTATTCCAGGAGCTGACCAGGTGGCCGCTGTCCCTCCAGTAGACAATAAACTCCGGCACCAGATTTTGCGCGAACTGCCGGTCGATATTACCCATTTTTAGTATGTCGAACACGGTCTCGTCGGGCTGCCAGTCGTTGCTGATGGGTCGTGGTGTGGTGTCCATTTGCAGGGTGTGAGAGAAGCTCGCCCACTGGCGTTTAATGTGTTGGATAAAGCGTGAATTCCAGGTGCTGGAGGTGGTGCCACGCTCTTGCCAATAGAGGATGAATTCGGGAATGGCGTCTTCCACAAAGTTGCGATTAATACCGGCCGACACGGTGAGAATGTCGAGGGCATCGAGGCTCGGTTGCCAGCCCTCAGTCATCGCCACTTCTTTGCTTTGGCGCGCACTGCGGGTTTCCTGCTTACGCCACAGCCGCAGTACGTGCTTGAGATAGCGCGAGCCCCAGCTGTAGCGGGGTTCGTTGCGCTCGGTCCAGTAGGTGACAAACTCACCGACCTGTTCGAGGGCAAAGTCCTGAGGAATGCCGTATTGGGCGAGTTGGGCGAGCAAGTCGTTTTCTGGCTGCCAGCCTTTTGCAATAGCCTGCGCTCGTTGCACGGGGGCAGCCGGTGCAGGGGTAATAGCCGCTGTCGGCTGTGGTAAGGGAACCGTGTTTGAGACCGGGTTTTGTTGCGGGTTTGCGCTTGCTTGCGCAGAGATGGCGCTGCCGTCGCGCTCATTAATGGCGAAGCGAAAACGTCCGCCCTGTTGAAAGGTCTGCGCGCCGATCAGCAATATGCCCTGCTCGCGCAAGTTGTTGGTAATGCGCTGAATATCGGCTGCCTGCCAGAAGGGCAGGGTCTGTAATAATGTATCGGCATTAACTTCGCACCAGGTAAAACCGTGCTGGTTTTCGGCCTCAGCGTGGGTGAGAAAGGCTTTCAGAGTTTGCACCATCACCGCCTCTTCAAGCCCCAGTGCAGCAGCGAGCTGGGGGTAAAAAAGCAGGGGCGTTTCGGGGATCAACGACATGGGGGTACTCTAGCAGATTTGTCCCGTCTTGGCGCTCACGGTAAGGCGGTGGGGAGTGTTTGTGGCCTCTATAGTTTGACGAAAGCCTGGCCGCGATTGTTCCGCTGCGGCAGCCACGGTAGGATGCGGGCTCTCGATAGGCAGGTGGAACAGCCGGTGGCAAAAAAGAAAAACTCAGCATTCGTTTGCAACGATTGCGGCGCAGATTACACAAAGTGGCAGGGCCAGTGCAGTGAGTGCCACGCCTGGAATACCCTCAGTGAGGTGCGCATGGCTGTCGTCAAGTCCTCTGCAACGGGTGCCCGAGGGGGGTATGCCGGCGCTGCAGATGCCGATGTCAGCCTCTTGTCGGATATTGAAATTGACGAATTACCGCGTATTGCCACCGGTGCCGGTGAGCTGGATCTGGTGCTCGGTGGCGGCCTGGTGACGGGCAGCTGCGTGTTAATTGGCGGCGAACCGGGGGCCGGTAAAAGTACGCTCTTGCTGCAAACCTTGTGTCATCTCGCCGCGAGTCACAAGTGTCTCTACGTTACGGGTGAGGAGTCGCCTCAGCAGGTTGCCATGCGGGCCAAGCGTTTGGGCCTGCCAACCAACAAGGTCAATATTATGGCCGAGACTTCGGCCGAAACCGTGTGCGCCACGGCCCTACGTCAGCAACCAAAAGTACTGGTGGTCGACTCCATTCAAGTGATGCACTGCGAAGATATTAGCTCGGCGCCGGGCAGTGTCTCTCAGGTGCGCGAGAGCGCCGCCCTGTTAATTCGCCTGGCTAAGCAAAGCGGCATTATTTTACTGCTGGTGGGTCACGTCACCAAAGAGGGTTCACTGGCTGGGCCTAAAGTGCTGGAGCATATGATTGATTGCTCGCTGATGCTCGAAGGCTCTGCTGACACCCGTTTTCGCACCCTGCGCAGCCACAAAAACCGTTTTGGCGCGGTCAACGAGTTGGGTGTCTTCGCCATGACGGAGCAAGGTTTAAAGGAGGTGGCCAACCCCTCGGCGATTTTCCTCCAGCGCGGGGAGGAGATAGCCTCGGGTAGCGTGGTGATGGTGGTGTGGGAGGGTACCCGCCCTCTGTTAGTGGAATTACAGGCCTTGGTCGACGACAGTAGTTTTGGCAACCCCCGGCGGGTCACTGTTGGCCTCGATCAAAACCGTTTGGCCATGATGCTGGCCGTACTGCACCGCCACGGCGGTTTGATGGTGGGTGATCAGGACGTGTTTGTGAACGTCGTCGGCGGCGTCAAAGTGCTCGAACCCAGCGCTGATCTGGCCTTGGTGCTTGCCGTGGTCTCCAGTTTCCGCGATAGCCCGCTGCCCCGCGACTTAATGGCCTTTGGCGAAGTCGGTCTGGCCGGAGAAATTAGACCGGTGCCCAGTGGGCAGGAACGCCTGCGCGAAGCCGCCAAGCACGGTTTTAAGCGGGCCATTGTGCCGGCGGGCAATGCCCCGCGCCAGGCGATTGAAGGTATGGAAGTGATAGCCGTACACAAATTGAGTGAGGCCCTCGAAGTTGCCGGGTTTTAGCGGCGGAGTAAAATAATGATCTTAGACCCGCAGTGGGTGGTGAGCTTTCTGTTACTTGGCGCCTTTGTCGGTTTTATGGCGGGGCTTTTAGGTATTGGCGGTGGCGGCATTATGGTGCCCACCCTCACCTCAATTTTTTTACTCCAGGGCGTGCCGGTTGAAAAGGTTGTGCACTTGGCGCTGGGCACCTCAATGGCATCTATTGTCGCTACCTCGCTCGCCAGTATGCGCGCCCACCACGCCAATGGTGGTGTACTTTGGCCCGTGGTCAGAGGCATGACGCCGGGCATTATTGCCGGCACCTTTGTGGCGACCTTTGTGGCGAAATATATTAGCTCAGCCCATCTGGCGATATTTTTTGCACTATTTATGACTGCCGTGTCGGTACAGATGTTTCTCAATAAAAAGCCTAAACCTAGTCGGGAATTAGCGGGCACAACAGGCTTGTTGGCGGCGGGGTCGGGCATCGGCGCCATATCGGCGCTGGTGTCTATCGGCGGCGGTTCTTTAACCGTACCTTTTCTCACCTGGCAGAATGTTGAAATCAGAAAAGCCATTGGCACATCGGCGGCTATCGGCTTACCAATTTCGCTTGCCGGCACATTGGGTTATTTCATTAATGGCTGGGCGAATTCCTCACCCGAGAGCTACACCTTCGGTTTTATTTATTTGCCGGCGGTGTTGTTGATATCCGTGGTGAGTTTTTTTAGCGCACCTATTGGGGCGCGAATGGTGCATCGTTTACCGGTGCCTGTTTTGAAAAAAATATTCGCTGTACTACTGGTTTTTTTAGGGCTGAAAATGCTTTTCTCGGTGATTTAATACGCTGAATAAACCCCCGGGCTTGTATAAGCGCAAGCCCGGGGTTATTAATTTGAATCCGGGAAGTACTTCAAAGGGATTAAGACACTTCAATCAGCTGCACCGTGCCATCGGGCAGTACCTCATGCATATGGCCTTTGGGCTCCTCAATAAACTGCACCAGCACCAGACAAACCGCAGCGGCAGCGGCAATGACCATAAAAAATGTTGAGGTGTCGACAAAGGAATAAACCGTGAGAAAGGTAACGCCACCGACGTTGCCGTAGGCGCCAACCATGCCGGCAATCTGGCCCGTCATGCGTCGCTTTACCAGTGGCACCATGGCAAACACAGCACCTTCCCCGGCCTGCACAAAAAAAGAACAGAGCATGACCGCAGCCACGGCGAGAGGGATACTCCAGCTACTCTCAACCGTGGAGAGGATTAAATAACCGATGGTCAAACCAGCGATAAGGATGGTCATGGTTTTCTTGCGCCCGAATTTGTCGGAGAGATAGCCGCCACCCGGGCGGGCAACCAGGTTCATGATGGCAAATGCGCCGCCGAGCAAGCCCGCCGTGACAGGGCTGAGATTAAAGGTTTCCATAAAAAAGGCGGGTAACATCGAGACCACGGCGAGCTCTGAGCCAAAGGTAACAAAGTAAGCCCAGTCGAGAATAGCCACTTGTTTAAATTTGTATTGCTCGATTTCGGGCAGGCTATGCTCAAGATGCTCCTTGTTAACCTGATAAATATGGTAGAGCTGGTAGTTAAACAGCGCGAATAATATAAACCAGATGATTTGTGTATAGGCTTCTGTTAGCAGGCCAATAGCGGGGGACGACAGTTTCCATGCCAGTACCGCCAGTGCCAGATACATCGGTATATTCATTGCTACGTAAAGGTAGAAATCGCGCTTGTTGGATACCTCAAGACCGCCGGATTTTTTTGGCTTGAAGTAGGTCGAGCCCTTCGGTGTATTGCGGGCTGTTTTATAAAAGAAAAAACTGTAGAGGAAAGCCACGGCACCTGTGGTCGCTATGGCATAGCGCCAGCCATTGTCGCCACCGTAAATGTAAGCGGCAACAGCGGGCAGGGTCCAGGCCGCGGCGGCGGAGCCAAAGTTACCCCAGCCGCCATAAATGCCCTCGGCCAGGCCCACGGTTTTGGCCGGAAACCACTCGCCAACAAGTCGAATCCCGATCACAAAGCCGGCGCCAATAAAACCGCAGAGAAAGCGAAACAGGGCGAGTTGCTCGTAGCTTTGTGCCAGGGCAAAACCCCAACACAAAAATGCCGAAGCCATTAATAACCCACTGTAGACAATGCGCGGCCCCAGCTTGTCGACCATAATGCCAACTACAATTCTGGCCGGAATGGTCAGCGCAACGTTGAGGATGAGCAGGGCCTTCCACTGGGCATTGCTCATATCAAACGCGGCCATAATGAAAGGCTTCATGGGCGCATGAGAGAACCACATAACAAAGGTCAGAAAGAACGCAAACCATGTCGCGTGTAGGGTTTTAATTGAGCTATTGGAAAAATCCAGAAGGTTGAGTTTGGGTTCGCTCATAAGTCATCTCTGTTGGGCGGTGCAATGAGGGAATGTCAAAGCAGCTAAAAAGAACTACACAGAGCAACTAGCGGGCCAATTTTAGTATTGGTTTTAAAAGCAATGAATTGTGGCTGTTTGGTGTTTTCTAGCGTTACCGTATAGCGCCAATTCACCATAATGGTGAGCCTGGGAGAAAATGGGTCACAGCGCTGCACTGTTTTGGCTCATTGCTAGGCACTACATTGGCAAGGCTGCGCACTTTTAGTACAAGCGTTGGTTTTAGTGCAAGGCCGGCCTTAGAGTCTGGTTATTGCTATCAGCCGTGTTTTGTTCTGCGCCCTCAATACATGGCGGTAATTTCTGCCTGGTATTTATGGCTAACGATATTGCGTTTTATTTTCATGGTCGGGGTCAGCTCGCTGCCTTCAATGCTGAAGTCCTGAGCTAAAATAGTGAATTTTTTGATGCTCTGTGCCTGCGCCAAATTTTTATTAATGGCGTTAATTTGTTGTTGCAGGTGGCCGCGTAATTGCTTGCACTGGGCCGCTTCTTTTGGCCCAAGCGCGTTACTACCGGCGTTGCTGAGCACGCTGTTCAGGGTTTCGTCATCGAGGGTGATGAGGGCAGTGAGGTATTTGCGTTGGTCGCCAATGACGACAACCTGGCTGACAGCGGTGAGCGCTTTTATCTTGCCTTCTAAGAGTTGGGGGGCGACATTTTCACCACCGGAGGTGATGATAATATCTTTCTTCCTGCCGGTAACCTGCAAGAAACCCTGGCTATCAAGCTTGCCGATATCTTCGGTGTGCAGCCAGCCCTCACTATCAATGGCCACGCTGGTGGCTACTTCATTGTTGATGTAACCGGCAAAAATGTGGGGGCCGCGCATGAGTATTTCGCCGTCATCGGCAATACGCATTTCTGTACCGGGCAGGCAAGGCCCCAGTTTGTCGGTGTTAAAATTATTGGCCAGGCCGACAGTCGCCGGGCCGGAGCATTCGCTCATGCCGTATATTTCGCAGATCGGCAGACCCAGGCTGAGAAAGAACTCAAGAGTGTCGAGGGATATAGGCGCGGCGGAAGAGAGCAGGTTGCGACAACGATCAAAGCCCAGTTGCTGTCTCACCTTTGAGAAAACAAGTTTGTCGGCGAGCGTATAAAATAAGGGCAGAGGCTTCTTTTGTTGTAGCGCATAGCCCCCGGCAAGGCCCTTTTTGCGTGCCCATGCGACAACTTTTTTGCGCAGCGGGGGGCTGGCTTTACCGGCGATCAATATTTTGGTTTGAATTTTTTCCCAGACTCGGGGTACGGCGACAAAACTCGTCGGGCGCACCTCGCGAAGATTATCGCCAAGCTTGCCCAGGCTTTCTGCAAAAGATGTGCAGCCACCGCAATACATGGGTATATAAAGGCTGAATATTTGCTCGGCGATATGGCTCATGGGTAAATAACTGATGATGCGCTCATCGGAATTACAGTCATAAGTTTCAACGCTACTTTGCGCCATCCAACTCAGGTTGCTGTGGCTGAGCATCACCCCCTTTGGGTTGCCGGTGGTGCCCGAGGTATAAATCAGTGTGCAAATGTCGTCGGGCTGCTGGGCGTTAATTCGATCATCGAGTGCTTGCTCGGAAACTTGTTCGGCCAGTTTGGGCAAGTCGTCCCAGGCGTGTATGTGCTCAGCCGGGTCGCTGCCCTTCATCATTACAATAGCCTGTAGTTTAGGCAGCTGATCGGCAACCGCCTTAAACTTTGCTAGCTGCGCACTATTCTCTACGACGGCGACAGTGGCGCCGCAATTGTCCGCAATAAACTGACATTGCCCGGGGCTACTGGTGGTGTAAATGCCGGCGGGTATGGCCCCGCTGTAAATGGCTGCAATATTACTAATAAACCATTGGTGGCAGTTGTCGCCAATGATGACGAGGCCCTCTTTGGGGCCGAGACCCAGGGCCATAAAAGCCCGGGCGACAAGCCGTGCTTCGGTGCGATACTCCGCCCAGGTTGTGGTTTGCCACTGGCCGTGGCGTTTTGTTTTTAGTGCGGGCAGTGCTGCGCATTTTGCGGCGCTAGCGTCCATCACTTGCATTATGGTTTGGGTCATGCTGGAGCTTCTCTTTTATTATCGGTTTCTATCCCGTGAGTTATGGTCCATAGGGTTATGCGCCTTGTCGTAATACAAGATATCGTATCTGACCTTGACTGGCCAAAGAGCATTAAGTTTTGTGTTTATTATTTAACAATACCTGACCTAAGTCATTGACTATAAAAGCATGGCAAGAAGCAGACAAAGCCATGGAACCTTTCCCTTGCCGCCACATCGTATCGATTGAGAAATCATTTTGGGTATCAACAATTGATGCTGACGGTTTATGTGATTCCTGAATATATAATTTTCTAATGGGGCTAAGAGGTAAGACGATGAATAAGACATTCAAGATATTCCTAAAACTATCAATAATGACAGTGGGTGGTTTTATCTGCCTGGCTCATGGGCAGGCAGAAGCTGTTGAGCCATCACCGGAAACTGCTCGCTTATTGGGCTCCCAATGCGCGCAATGTCACGGAACGACAGGTAATAGTCTGGGGGACTTTGACAGTATTGCGGGTGAGGATTTCGATGAGCTTTTCAGTGAATTGCTGGAAATGAAAGCTGATGATGATAACGAAATTATGCATAAGCAAATAAAGGGCTATACAGATGAACAGCTTTGGTTTATCGCCGATTATTATGCCAATTTGCCATCTATATCAAATGATGAAGACGAAAGTGAAACACCTGAACACGAGTCAGACCATGTAGTCCAGGAGGACGAAGAGGACGAAGAAGACGAAGAAGACGAAGAAGACGAAGAAGACGAAGAAGACGAAGAATAAATCTCGCGCGTCTAAACAGCCTATGCCAATCAATATTAAATTCTTAAGGGCACATCAAATGAAAACAATTTATCGTCGTGATTTTATAAAACTAATGGGCATCTCTACCGCTTCGGTCGCTGCCTCCTCCTTTGTTCAAGCTGCTGGCGGTTCTGCAGCTCCTCGTGTGGTTGTCGTCGGTAGTGGGTTTGCCGGATCGACTGCAGCAAAATACCTGCGCTTGTGGAGCGACAACACGGTTGATGTCACTGTTGTAGACCCCAGCACGGCACATGTTTCCTGCGTGATGAGCAATTTGGTGGTTAACCGCCAGCTCAGCATGTCTGACATTACCTTTGAGCACGCCATGCTCACCCAGAAATATGGCGTGAAATTTATCAATAGCACTGTCACCGGGGTTGATAGCGGCTTTGATAGCAAGCTTGTTACTTTAGCAAACGGTGAGACCCTGGCCTGTGATTTTGTTGTTCTTGCGCCGGGTATCGCCTTCGATAGCATTCCCGGACTGGACAGCAGTCTTATCCCTCACGCCTGGGTAGCTGGGCCACAGACTGAATTATTGCGAGATCAGCTACAAGATATGCCCGCCGGTGGCACATTTGTCATGACTGTTCCTAAAGCCCCCTATCGCTGCCCCCCCGGGCCCTATGAAAGAGCGTGTGTGGTTGCCGATATCTTGAAAAATAAGGGTGGCGGCAAAGTGATCGTGCTGGATATGAATGACAAAATTATCGTTGAAGAACATATGTTCTCAACAGCATTCTCTGAAATATATGGTGATATCGTTGAGTATCTTCCAGGCGTCAGTATCGACGAAGTAGATTCGCACAATCGCATCATTGACACCTCGGAAGGTATTTTCGCAGCGGACGTGCTAAATGTGATACCGACACACCGGGCAGGTAAAATCATTTCCGATTTAGGCTTTAATACCGTCGCCGGACGCTGGGCTGATGTAAACCCCATCAGCTATGAGCTGAATAGCGATACGGGTATTTATGTGATTGGTGACTCCGGCGGTACTAGCCAGCCCAAGTCAGGTCATATGGCCAACTCCCAGGCAAAGGTTTGTGCTGATGCCATACTCAGAGTCGTTGCCGGCCTGCCCGTGGACAGCCTGGAAAGGCTGGCGAATATAACAACTAACTCCGCTTGCTATAGCCCCATTACATCAACGACGGCGACCTGGTTAACAGCGGGTTTTGCCTACGACCAGAATGACCAGAAAATGAAAGTCATACCCGCATCACTAGGGCAGGCCGAACTGCACAGTGTTGATCATTACAAGGATATGTTCAGTTGGGCTGAAAATTTATTCGAGAATACATTTATGTAATCGAGTATATCTACCGCATCACTGTAAACCTATGGGCGCGGAAACTCGACGGGTCTTGCAATCAAGCATTTGTATCAGGGTAAGACCTGTCTCTGGTTGCCTCGCGTTTGGGCTTTTAGTGGGGGCAGCGCTGCATGTTTCCCTTCATTCCTTTCCACTTATTGCTTAAGTCCCAGGTCCTCGGCTTGAATATTGGTGTCGATACCGGCCTGTTGGGCAGCGGTTTCTAGCGTGCTGCACTCTGCTGTTTTACTGCCAGTGGCTGTCATAATCGCGCCACAAGAGAGGCTGTTGATACTACTTATGCAGGCGACGGCTTTTTTCTCCAGCCCGGCGTTAGTGGCTTTGTCGGCATAGGGGGCAATGATGCTGGTGCAGCTTTGCTCAAACATCGCTGTCATCATTTGTTGCATTGCCGGTGGCAGGTTCTGTTGTGACATTTGCGCAGTGGCGCAGGACTTTATTTTGTCGCACAGCTTGTTGGTGGCCTGGTTGAGGCTGGTTGCGGTGCCAATGCTGGGCAGTGTCAAGAGTATGAGTAGGGGCAGGGCTTTAATGGTGAGCCTATTGGGCGTGAGGCTTTTTATAGTAAAGGGCATCGTCACTCTCGTCGTCGGTGTTTTCGCTAAATCGTTTACAAT
>CAYWXW010000100.1:0-5613 GCA_964462265.1 uncultured Porticoccaceae bacterium
CGAACGCGATGTCGAAATCGTCTTTCAGATCGAAGACGGCGAGATATCAGTCAATGTTTTCTCCAGAGATGAAATTTGCCGAACAGATGCTGGCGGAGTCCGGGGCGGCTTTCAGGACACTCGAGATATGAAGCGCTATGGCCCTGACATATGGATCGGAGCCGGCCAGTAAGTATGGATTGGCTCCTATTCCTCTTAGCTGACACGGGCTTTTTTCTGAATGAAGCTATGCTCTGGTTTCAGTCCAAGGAACTGACGGAACTGCTGCGCATCTTCTGGGTGATGCTATTTCTTGAGATACCACGTTACCTGCTGACAGACATCTACTCACTAATCCGTGCAAACATGGGCAAGCCTCGGTTGGGGAAGTTGTCTGAGCTCTCCACCGCAGGCGAACCACCGCTGGTTTCAATTATAGTTCCAGCCCTGAATGAAGAGCGCCTGATCGACGAGGCCATCGTGAGCCTGCTGCACCAGGATTATCCCAATTTTGAAATCGTCGTAGTTGATGACGGTTCTCAGGACAACACCGCCAATATCTGCGCAAAGCACGCCAAGCAGCACAACATACGCTTCTTCCCGCTGGGAGAGCGTCAGGGCAAATCCGCCGCCCTCAATTACGGCATTACTGTGGCCAGCGGGGACTACCTGATGTTCATAGACTCCGATACCTCCTACGACCGCTCGGCAATATTGCGCATCATGCGTTATTTCAATGACCCGGAGGTCGGAGCCGTCAGCGGCAACTTCAAAATCAGGAACCAAGATACCAATTTTCTTACGCACATGGTGGCCATCGAGTACTTCCTCTCCATGAGTATGGGCTGGAGATTCAAGGGTTTAATGGGCTTAATTGTCTGTGTGCCGGGTTGGTTCGGCCTTTACCAACGGTCGGTAGTAAGCGCCACAGGGCTATTTGAGCCAGGGTCAGGAAACGACTCTGACCTGACCATAAAGACCCGTAAAATTCACAAGAAAATCGTTTTCGCTCCCGACGCCATGTCGCTCACGGATGCACCAGTGACATGGGCCGCCTGGATCCGGCAGCGGATGCGCTGGTCGAGAAATCTGGTGAAAAACCGACTTCGTAGGCATCGGGATGTGTTCGACGTTACTAGCAGCAATTTCAGCCTTAGTAATTTTCTCGCATTCCTGGACAACATCTTTTTCCTGATGGTCGTTCCGGTGGCATGGGTGATCTACCTGATCGATATGGGCTATCACTATGGCGAGCACATTGCCATGATCCTGTTCACCAACGTATGCCTGCATTTGCTATTTCGACTGACTCAATACGCCATCGCGTTGACGCTTTCCGAGCGTAAGGCCATGCCCCTGAAACTACTGCCCTACCTATTCTTTTATGGTTTCTACATGGCGTTCTACAAGTTGGTGCGGGTAATCTCGTATATCGACGAACTGTTGTTCAGGGGCTCTTACCGCGACAACTTTGCACCGCCTAAGGTACAAAAGCAGATGACCCGCTACTGATGAAAACGCCCTCTGATATTACCCGTGTATTTCTCCCGCTTTTACTCGTATTCATACTGACCGGCTGCGTCCCGTCGGTCATACCACAGGATGTCGCCGACGAGCGTCTGATTGATGTAGGCCTGCCTTTCGAACGCGGCCTGATGGCTTATATTCGTGGTGACGAGGAACTTGCCAGAACGGAACTACAGGAAGCAGTCAATCTCAACCATCAGGACCAGCGCGCCAGCTACCTGCTCTGCCATCTGGACAACAACGACTGTTACAGCCAGTCCCTCCAGCCCCAGCAGGAAGCGGAACAGCCGATAGCGGGGATACGTACAGTGGAACAGTACCTCGCCCTGGTCGAGGGGCGAAGTCCAAGTGTGCGCAATTCCGTCTACGCCATCGTCGAACAAAAAATGATCCTTGAGCAAAAGCAGTACGGCGTAGGTCCGGTACTGAACATCATGCTGCGTTTCTACCCGGAAGCCATTTTTGCCATGCTGACGCAACGGTTGGTCGAGCTGGTGGAGCACCCCTCGGAAATGAACCGACAAAATGCGCTGTTGCTGCAGAAAATTGCAAGCTATGTCGAAGTGAAAGATGACGTACTAACCAGGGCATTCAACAGTTACGTTGATTTCGGCACAGCGGCTCAACAGATGCATGCCTTGAGAGCCGAGCTTGCTGCCCGGGAACACATGATTCGCATCACTCGGCTCCTCATAGACAGCGGCTATACCGTAAAGAGCGCCTTGGTAGAAGTCGAAGCAAAACGCGACAAGACTCTTCAACAGCTACAATCGGTAGAAACCAGACTGCTGAGTTACCGCCAACGTATGGCGGTACTGGCCGGCACTGAGCCCGAGCAATTCACCCACCTGACCGTACAGCACCTGACCCTGCCCGAGACGGAAGAAACACCAACTTTGCGCACCAGCGAGTTGGAGGCCATCGCCAGCCAGCAGTACTTCGATTCCCTCGATGTGTCCGATACGATATCAGTACTCAGTCTGACCAAGGTTAACCTGTTCGCCTCCTATGGTAAAAATTATGCCAACGAGCGGGTAACCTTTGTGCGGGGATGGGCCACCGGCGTGCGCTTCCAGGTACCCCTGATGATATGGCCGTTGAGCAATGCCAGAATCGCACAACAGGATGCCGTCATCGGCCAGCTCGAAACAGAGCTGGAGTACACGCTCATACAGACACGCAATGACTGGCTGGACACCTACAAAAAATTCACCGAAGCCTCAAGCCTCTATGCCAATGCCCAGTCAGACGTCGCTGTAAGAAAACAGCGCTTACAGTCCCAGGAGAGCGCCCACGAAGCTGGCGCGCCCTCAGGTAGGCTGCAATCAATACAATCCTATATCTCCTACTACCGCAGCCTCTACATCGAGTACGATGCCGCATCCCGACAGCAAAAAGCTGCCTACCAATGGTTCCGCGCGCAAGCCCTGTCGTCGCGGGATACCCAATTCTCTGTCTTTGACCTGTCTCTGGAAGATACTTGTCAGGTCGAAAACCGCTATGTCTACCCGCCCAATAGGACACTGGAGGTCAGTGAAACCAGTAGCTTCACCGACGCTGACAAATCCGTATTTCTTCAGGCTTTCGCCAGCTTCAATAACGTAAGCGCACTCGTCGTTCCCGCCTCCTCCGAGCTACTCACTAAATACGACGACAGTTACCGCGACCTCCTTGGCAAAGCACGGGATGCCGGATTTCCGGTGTTCGCCCGGTTTGTTATCGACGAGGTGGACAAAACTCTCCCGCTGCCGGACAGCTCACTGCTGGTGAAACCACCGGAGAAACCGGATGGTGAAGCTACCCGCTTCGACGGTATAAAACTGGTTTTTTCCAACTTGCTCATCAAAGACCACGAACAGGTCTTGCGATCAGTCCTCGCGGATTACCGGCAGTTCGGATTACCTGTCGTGGTGGAGCTGGAATACGGTGCGCTGGCGGCGCAGCCAAAAGTATTAGCTGAGCTGGCAGACCTAGGGGACAAAGTCAGTGTTTTTATTAATCCCAATGATACGCCTGAGGCCACCGAACTTATGGAAATGTTGGGCGCTGTGGCGGCGAAAACCTATTTTACCATCGATCTGGGAGCATACCGCCGGGCTAGCGGCTCACCGCAGTTGCCCGCACGTGGGATGGAAAACCTGGTACAGGAATACTGCCGCCTGTTCCGGCACCAGAAGGGGTTACGGGAGCTCGGGGTGTACTCTTTTGAAGACTACATGGCCCTGATGACACATTGACCAGATCACGTTGAGTAACGGTAGAGATTATGCGTATCACACGGACAGACAAGAAGTATCCCAATAAAGAACTTGAAGAACGTATCGGGTTGCTTGGCCGGTATCGGAACATCATCAGCAGGCGCCGCGTGCTTATATTGCCACTGTTGTTACTGCTCGCGGCTCTGTTTTACCTGTTACTGAATTCCGGCTGGCTGGTAACCTACGGGCGAGTCATGGCCAGGGAGATCAACATATCCGCCACCTCGGTCAGCCGTATCAGTGAAGTCCACGTCGCCCTGGGCGACCGGGTTGAGGCCGGAGAGGTACTGGTCAGTCTGAGCAAACATTCACTGAACGCAGAAATTTACCGCAGCAAGGTAGCCCTGCAGAAAAAAATGATAGAACTGGAGGGCCTGATGTCCCAGGGCAGCGCCCCCAGCACCCGCTCCGAGCTGGCGGCAGCTGAGCAGCAGCTGGAACAACAACGTCTGAAACTGAAAACCACCCAGGCCTCCTTCCAGCGCAAGGTGAAAGCACGGGACAATGCGAAAAAGGATCTGGCATCGAAAAAGGTGCTGCTATTACTTGATGGCATCACCAGCCAGCAACTAGAGCAGGCGGAAGAAATGCGCGGCGACATACAAAGCCAGGTCAATATCGCCCACGCCCTACTGCAGGAGCAGAAGGCAGCCGTCAAACGTGCGGAGTACGCCGTGGCACAAGCGGAGAAGAACCTGCGTTTTACGGAATCTGGGATGGCGTCAGACATAGAACTGAAAAAACTGGAAATCGAGCAGTTGGAGCAGGTGCTGACCAACAGCAATGTGGTGCTGGCCGATCACGACCTGTTTGCACCTGCAGATGGTACGGTGACCTGGGTTACGAAGTACGCCGGCGAAGTTATCGACCATCGTGACACTATATTGAATGTCACCGCTGACGCGCCCCGCTGGGTTGAAGCCTATATCTATGCTGGCGACTGGCAAAAACTTCACACCGGTGCACGGGCCAAGGTGCGCATAGAGCACGAGGGTGGCAGCTGGATAGAGGGCTGCGTAGTGATGTCCTACCCCACACAGCGCCCCATAGAACAGGAATACCCCATCGGGCAGCGTGTGTCGCGCTCGCCCAGGCGTATGGGTGAAAACATTCTTCCCGTGGTCATCCTATTAGATAAGCCGCTACCGGCGACCTACCCAACCGGCTCTGTCGTGGACGTGAAGCTCGAGAATAACGCCGCTAGGGTTTCTGCCGATTGTCAAAGTAATCCACCAGAAAATACACCTGGCGATTGATAGCACCCATACTTTCCAGCAGACCGGTATAGGGCTGCAGCGTGGTGCTGACAATACCCTTGTTGGCCCCGCCGTCATCCGGAGAGTCCCTGTAGCGGTACCAATGAAACCCCACGCAGTTCCGTGACTCCAGTAGGGTCAGGGTGAAGTTTTGGTAAAATCGCCCCCGGTCAGCCTGGGTCTCTACCAACCATCCTGCTCCGTCCCCGTTCACCTTGCCGCTGTCGGCTGCTTTGATACTGAACTCGCTGATGAGAAAAGGCTTGCCCGACCACTCCTCCCAGTACTGCATCTGCTGCCTGTGGGGCTGGAGTTTATGGTAAAAATTGATGGACACCACATCGACATAACGCCCCAGTATGCGCAGGAACGGCTCGTTGTTGATTTCTGGGCCGTACAGCCTGGGGCCGAGGATCAAGTGGTTTGTATCGACATCCGCGATGGCGGCCGTTACCACCTCAAGATATTGCTGCAGAACGAATACCCGAAAGCGGGCTCGGTCAGCGCTGGTGATGCGCGCCGCATCCAGAGACTGTTCGGACAACCAGGCCAGCACAGCCCGGTAATTGGCATCCTCGTCGTCATCGATGGCA
>CAYWXW010000100.1:5623-12413 GCA_964462265.1 uncultured Porticoccaceae bacterium
TCATTGTCGGAAAAATAACCCAGCAAGCGGGGTTCGCCGGCCCGTGAGGCCATCTCCCGCATACGGCTTCGGGCATGCAGCATGAACCCCTGCTCAAACACCGGCAGGTAACCCCTGCTCCCCTTACCGACTTTCAGGTAATCACCAAGCAGGTTCAGGTTGATCGCGTAGTGATGGCCGCGCCCAGCCACCAATGCCCCCTGCAGGCGATCCAGTTCGGACCAAGCGCCAAAACCATTGAAGCCGGCAGACTCCCACAAATCGATAATAGAGGACTCCCAGGGCAAGGTATTACCAGTAGTAACCGCGTGCAGTTTCACGCCGGGTAGCGGCTGTTTCGGTGTGAGCCTGACGGAATTCACCGCGATTGATAGCCGCTGGTGTCCGTAGGGATCAATCAACCACCAACGGTCGTCCCTTTTCTCTGTGCGGAAAAAACCTGTCGGTTGAACATTGGCGGCCACCACCTGCCTCGGAATCTGCCTGAAACGCATGTCGCGGTAGTGGGGCAATTGCTCCAGCGTATCGATCTTCAGCCTTTTCTCTCGACTATAGGAAGGCTCCAGTTGCCCATAGAGCCGCTGTCGGACCAAGAGATAGCCGTCCTCTCCAGCCGCCGCTGCGAAGCAATGAAGAATTGACAATAGCAGAAGAATTGACAATAGCAGAAGAATTCGGACACTTTGCCGGTGCTCCACATTGTTATCGCGGCTAAACAGCAATATGAACCTCCTTGTTTTTTTTGGGAGTTTTCATCCTTTTTATCTACCTAACGGACTTGTGCCTGATCCGAACACAGTTACGCCCAGCGCTTTAGAGCATACACAGTAGGAAGTAATTGGTTAAACAAATTAATGACCTTCTACCTGTAGCGCTGGTTTGTCGGACTAACGATTGATGGCGTTGTATTGAACCAACCAACTTCACTACTAACCGGGATCGACTACTGGAAAATGCTGGGATCACCGAACCGTTCGAGTAGGTGGTTGAATCGGCCTTATTAAACTGATGAAAGTGCGCCGCTTATCAAAAATTAATGACGCCCTTATGATGACAATGGCTCGCTGGAGCTTGGCGCGAATGGGGAATTTACCGAGGTAGTCCACCTTTAGAATGGAAAATCTTCGTATTTATAGCTGATTACGGTAAAACCAGGGCGCAAAGACGGGTAGGGGTAGTCAATAGCCCCGCGCATTCCGCTGCTTCAATAACACCTGAACCTGCTCTCGCGCCCAGCTCTCCGGCGCATTGGTCCAGCACTGCAGGGCGGGAAACCAATGCAAGCCCATGCAGGTGAGCATTAATTGGGCACCCTCCGACACGGGGCCGGAGCGCCGATAGGCGTAATAGACGGGGGGTTTATTCTTAAAGATAGAAACAACTCTGGTCACGGCTCACTCCTTGAACGCCCTTTTGATAGGGCGGCATTACGAGTAAAAAAGCTTAACGTGACCTTATTGTTAGCACTGACTTATTAAATTGCCAATATTTTTATTACTGTACTGTCGATTCCGTCTCCAAACGGCGGGCTCGGTAGTAGGCTTCTTCCGAGATCTCGTGGTAGTCCGTCACCTGCGCCTGAAAGGCCTGCTGCGAATCCCGCGCCTTAAGCGCCTGTGGATCATTGGCGACCAATTCATCGAGCACATCCTTGGTGATCGCCTTGAGTTTAACCAGCACATCATCCGGCAGGCGACGCAACTGTACGCCGTGCTCATCGACTAACTGCACCAGCGCCGCATTGTTGCGGGCGGTGTATTCGTCAAGCATGTCCTGATTCACCGTGCGCGCAGCGGCTTCAACCATGGCTTGCAGGTCATCGGGCAGGGACTCCCAGGCATCTTTATTAATGATTAATTCCAGGGTTGAGCCCGTCTCGTGCCAACCCGGGTAGTAGTAATATTTCGCCACCTGATGAAAACCAAAGGCCAGGTCATTGTAGGGGCCGACCCACTCGGTGGCATCAATCAAGCCGGTTTGCATGGCGGTGTAGAGCTCGCCACCGGGAATGGTTACCGCTTCACCACCGGCGCGGGTAATCACCTCACCGCCAATGCCGGGAATGCGCATTTTCAAACCTTGCAGGTCTTCAAGGCTGTTAATTTCGCGATTAAACCAACCAGCCATTTGCACCCCTGAATTGCCACCGGCAAAAGGGACGAGGTTGAAAGGAGCATAGGTTTCGCGCCACAGCTCCATGCCACCGCCGTGGTACAACCAGCTATTCATTTCCTGAGCATTGAGGCCGAAGGGCACCGAGGTAAAAAATACCGAGGCCGGGGTTTTGCCCTTCCAGTAATACGCCGCACCGTGGCCCATCTCTGCCGTGCCCTGCGAAACCGCATCGAAGACCTCCATTGCAGGCACCATTTGCCCGGCACCATAGACCTTCACTTTAAGGCGACCCTGACTCATGCGATCGACCAGGGTGGCAAAATTCTCAGGTGCCATGCCCAGGCCCGGATAATTTTTCGGCCAGGTGGTGACCAGCTTCCATTTAAACGTTTTTTGCTCTTCAACAGCGCCGCCCTCAGGTGAGGTCGCCGCTTGTTGCTCACCGCAGGCCGCCAGTAAAAGTACCAGAGCACTGATCGCTAATTTTTTTATCATTTTTTGTTTACCTTACTTTTTATTAATTATGCTGTTTATAGGGGCCTTTACACGAGAGATGATTTTGTTTTCAGGCACCAATAGTAGGCGCTCTTAGGCGAGGCAAAAAAGCGCGCAGAGAGGGAGTTTACAATTTGTAAATGACCGATTGAGCACTTTTTTACCAAAAGTAGGCGCTTTTAAACGACGCAGCATGGGAGCAAAATGGCTCTCGTGTGAAGGTCTCTTATGCTGGCTGTAGCTTTGCATATTGCAGCACCATCCATTTGATGCCCTCATTGGCAAAGTTAACCTGCACTCGGCCATTGGGCCCGTTGCCCTCAAAACTGAGGATCACCCCTTCGCCGAATATCTTGTGCTTTACCTGCTGACCGAGAGCCAAACCCGAGCCCGTACCTTCATCGCTGAGCGTCGCAGGCTTTTTAACAAAGCTGGTGGGCCGAGACACATTGGCCGACAGCCGCACTTCTTCCAACACATCGGCGGGAATATCACGAATAAAGCGCGACACCCGGTTATAACTTTCCTGCCCGTAAAGCCGTCGCGTTTCGGCATAGGTCAGGTAGAGCTTTTCCATCGCCCGAGTAATACCGACATAACAAAGACGGCGCTCTTCTTCGAGGCGGCCCGACTCTTCTAACGACATTTTATGGGGGAAGAGGTTTTCCTCCATACCGGCCATAAACACCAGGGGAAACTCCAAACCCTTGGCCGAATGCAGGGTCATTAACTGAATGGCATCTTCATCGCTTTCGGCCTGACGCTCACCGGCATCGAGTACAGCCTCATCAATAAACTGGGGCAGGGCGGGGGTATCGGGGTCGGGCGCGTCATAGGCCCGGCAGGCATTAATCAGTTCTTCGAGGTTTTCTACCCGCGTCTGGCCGCGCTCGCCCTTTTCTCGCCGATAAAATTCCAGCAAGCCCGATGCCTCCAGCACCTGATCGGTCAGCTCATCGAGGCCAAGGCTTTGATAGTCATCGGCCAGCTCGGTCACCATGGCCAAAAAGCCACGCACCGCATTGCTAGCACGGGCCGGTAGGTTCTCGACTTCGCTTTCTGCCGCCGACCACATTGACTGCTGGGCAGCTCGCGCCGTGTCGCGCAAACGCTGCACGGTTTTGTCGCCAATGCCGCGAGTCGGGGTGTTGATCACCCGCTCAAAGGCCGCATCGTCGTGAGGGTTCATTAACAGGCGCAAATAGGCCAGAGCGTTTTTAATTTCCAAACGCTCGTAAAAGCGATGGCCGCCGTAGATGCGATAGGGAATCTGCAAGCGCAGCAGGGCTTCTTCGAGAATCCGCGACTGGGCATTGGAGCGATAGAGTATCGCCACATCACTGCGCATATTGCCCTTGGCTATCCAGTCTTGAATGCGCTCGCCAATAAAGCGCGCCTCGTCCTGCTCATTAAAACCGGCGAAGAGCGACAACAGTTCGCCGTCTTCCCCATCGGTCCACAGGGTTTTACCCAGGCGGTTGGCGTTTTGGCTGATGACCCCGTTGGCCGCTTTGAGAATGGTCGCCGTGGAGCGGTAGTTTTGCTCCAGCCGCACCGTTGTCACCGCCTCAAAGTCGTGGGTGTAGTTTTGAATATTTTCAATCTTGGCACCGCGCCAGCCGTAAATGGACTGGTCGTCGTCACCCACTGCGGTCATACCCAATTTATTGCCGGCCAGCACGCGCAGCCAGGCGTATTGAATACCGTTGGTGTCCTGAAACTCATCCACCAGTAAATGCTGGAAGCGATCCTGATAGTGGGCCAGTAACTCCGGCTTATTCAGCCACAGCTCGTGGGCACGCAGTAATAGCTCACCAAAGTCGACCAAACCGCCGCGCTGGCAGGCCTCTTCATAACCACGATAAATTTGCAGCATCGCCACCGTAAAAGGGTCGGGGCTTTGTTGAATATGGGCGGCGCGCAGGCCCTCGTCTTTCTGCTCGTTGATATACCACTGAGCCTGACGGGGCGGCCACTTCTCCGTGTCCATATTCTGGGCTGCGTAAACCCGCTTAATGACACGCAACTGGTCGTCGGCATCGAGAATTTGAAAACCCTCGGGCAAACCGGCATCGCGCCAGTGCATTTTCAGCAGCCGATGGGCGAGACCGTGAAAGGTGCCCACCCACATGCCCTGGGGCGCAAAGCCAATTAAGTTGGTAATGCGCTCACGCATTTCCCGCGCCGCTTTGTTGGTAAAAGTGACGGCGAGTATTTGATAGGGCGACAAACCCTCGACCTGCATCAGCCAGGCGATACGGTGCACCAGCACCCGTGTTTTGCCACTACCGGCACCGGCCAGCACCAACTGATAGGGGTCGGCACTGGTCACCGCCTCGCGTTGGGCGGGATTAAGACTATCTATTATTGAGGTAACATCCATGGGGCGGGGATTTTAGCAGATTCCTTGCGGGGGCTTGGCGATACTTGCTGCCCTAAATTTTGATTACTAACTGACACAGTAGTAAAGAATACTCTTTGCTCGTGACCGTAGGAGGCAGGGATGCCGATACCGAGCGTACAAGGACGTATTCACAGCGTGTCTCGTGTGAAGGGTATTCTTTGCTTTTACTACCTTAAATTAAGCCTGATAAAAATACTTTCACGGGTAAATAAACTACAATTTACCGGGACTAAAATGGAGCCTGCCTTTGAAGCCTGCAGCACTCACACAGACCATCAGCAATGAACTACAGGCCATGCGTAAATCTGAACGCAAGGTCGGCCAGTTTGTGTTGGCCCAGCCCGACGAAGTGATCCGCATGCGTATTGTCGACCTCGCCGAACAGGCCGAGGTGAGCGAGCCCACCGTGGTGCGCTTTTGCCGCGCCGTGGGTTGTGAGGGTTTTCAGGACTTTAAACTCGCCCTCGCCCAGCAATTGGCATCCAGCCCCAGCATTGGCCAAATCGCCGTCACCGACAGTGACTCCACGGCGCAGTATTCGCTTAAGGTTTTCGACTCCACCGTCGACAGCTTATTAAAGGTACGCGACAACCTCGACATGGAAATGCTCGACCGTGCCGTGCAAGCACTGTGCGCCGCCAAGCGGGTTGAGTTTTACGGTTTTGGTGCCTCCGCCGCCGTGGCGTTCGATGCCCAGCACCGCTTTTTTCGCCTGCAACTGGCAACCGCCGCCTACTCCGACCCCCACCTGCAAAACATGTCGGCGACCTCCCTCACACCCGACGACGTGGTGGTTGCGTTCTCGCAATCGGGGCGCACCAAAGCCTTGCTCGACTCCATCGCCCTGGTTAAAACTCGGGGCGCAAAAGTCATTGCCCTGGCACCCAGCCAATCGCCGGTTGCCGACGCCGCCACCATTCCCATTACCATTGACGTTAAAGAAGACATTCAAATTTATACGCCGCTGTCTTCGCGCATCGCCCACCTCGCGGTTATCGACGTACTGGCCATCGGCGTCGCCCAGCAAAAAGGCCCTCAGCTTGAAGAGCACCTGCAACAGTTGCAGAAAAACCTCGATAGCTTGCGAGTAAAATAATCGACCACTAACAAAGCAATAGCTTTCATAGCCCAACAATAAAGAGCACAAAAAATGGACAGCAAACAACTCTCGCCACAACTTCACGTCGCCAGCCAAATTACGAAAGAAGATATCCCCACCATTGCCGCCCAGGGTTTTAAAGTCATTCTCAATAACCGACCCGATGGCGAGGGCGAGGGCCAACCCCCGGCTGCAGAAATAGAAGCCGCCGCCAAAGCCCACGGACTTCAATATATTTATCAGCCCGTAGTCGGCACCGCAATAACGGATGAAAATGCCGAAGCCTTTGGCGCAACTATCGCCGCCTGCATTAATGACAATAGCGGCCCCATTTTCGCCCACTGCCGCACTGGCACCCGCTGCACTATTTTGTGGATGCTTTCTCAGGCGAAAAACCAGAGTGCCGATGACTTGTTAGCTACGGCGGCTAAGGCTGGGTATTCGTTGGAGCAGCTGCGAGGGAGGCTTGAGGGGCTTGGGAAAAAACCTGTCTAATTATTTAATTTATGATTCTGTTTAGTTAATTGTTAGAGCAATACTATATGTACAATAACATCATACATTTTACAGCGTGCGGCCTCTTATATGATGCTATTGGCGTTTTACTCTTGGGGTTTGCATTCTTTTTTAAAACCAAAGAAACGCTCATTAAAGAAGCAGGAACATACTGGGATTCA
>CAYWXW010000101.1:0-12021 GCA_964462265.1 uncultured Porticoccaceae bacterium
GGTTATACCCTTAGTAGGCAGAAGTCCCGAGGTCACGCCAATATTAATAAACACCTGCCCGGCCAACAGTATGCCGACACCAAACACCACATAAGCTGAAAACCAGTCCTGGCGCAGCATCGCCTTGCGGGCAATGATAAAAATTCGCGCAATCATCAAAGCAAACAGCGCCATCACCACCAACACACCCAATAAACCAAACTCTTCGGCGAGAATGGCAAACACAAAATCGGTGTGAGCCTCGGGCAAATAGAAAAGCTTTTGCACGCTGTTGCCCAAACCGACGCCGAACCACTCACCACGGCCAAAGGCAATCAGCGACTGGGTCAATTGATAGCCATCGCCAAACTGCTGCGCCCAGGGGTCGAGAAAAGTTATCAGTCGACGAAAGCGATATTCTGAGGTCAAGGCCAGGGTCGCGACACCCGCGAGACCCACTGCCATCAAGCCAAGAAATTGCCACAGACGCACACCGGCGAGAAACAGCATCACCAGCACGGTCGCTGCCATCACCACCGTAGAGCCGAAGTCGGGCTCCAGCAGGAGTAAAAAGGCGAACACGCCGAGTACCGCCAGCGGAATGGCAAAGCTGTGCCAGCTGTCCTGCAAACGCAATTGATGTCGCTGCAAATAGGCGGCAACGAAGAAGATCATGCAGACTTTCGCCAGCTCGGAAACCTGCAGGGTAAACATGCCCAGCTTGAGCCAGCGACGACTGCCATTAACCGAGTGACCGACACCCGGAATCAGTACCAGCGCTAGCGCCAATGCCCCGGCAATAACCAATAAACCGGAATGCTCATACCACCAGGACATGGAGATTTGCAGAACTAGCCATGCAGCACCAATTGCAATCAACAAATAGATTAGATGGCGCTTGGTAAAGAAAAAGGCATCGCCGTACTTGTGATCGGCAAAACTGATGGAGGCCGACATAATCATCAACAGGCCCACCGAAACCAGCGCCACCACGGCGATCAGTAAATAGCGATCGACATACTGCAGTGGTCTGGGCTGCCAGAAACCGACAAACAGGGTCAATGCGGGAAAGTTTGCCGCTAGGCCATTCGTCACAACAGGCGCATTCATTTTCACGCTGCTCATGACCCAGACCCCGCGCCAAGGCCTTTCACGGCCTCAACAAAGCAACGACCGCGTTCTTCAAAACCGGCAAACATATCAAAGCTGGCACAAGCCGGTGACAGCAGAACGATATCGCCCGACTGTGCCAGGCGCGCAGCGACACTCACCGCAGCCTGCAGGGATGTGGCGTGAATACTGGGTACGCAGTTGCCAAAAGCCTGGGCCAATTGATCGGCATCTTCACCCATCAATATGACCTGCTTAACCCTACCGGGTAGGGCTTTTGCCAGGGCACCAAACTCCTGCCCCTTGGCCTGGCCACCGGCAATTAAAACGATCTCGGCTGCATTATCTTCTGCGCCTGTAGTCGCATCAGACAGACCCTCAATCGCCGCCACCGTGGCACCGACATTGGTCGCCTTGGAGTCATCAATCCAGATCACGCCCTCGCGCTCGGCAATATTCTGGCAACGGTGAGCCAGACCGCGAAAGCCACGCAGAGCCGTCAGCATCGCTTCACGGGGTAAATCTACAGCGTGGCCCAGTGCCAGAGCAGCCAGCGCGTTGGCAATATTGTGACGCCCTTTAATGCGCACATCAGCCACCGCTATCAGTGGCTCGAATTGAAAGGCCAACCAGCTTTCACCCTGGTGCTCGATCAGGCCAAAAGCACAAAAATCAGGCTTACTTAAACCAAAGCTCCAGTTGGTGACGCCATCGCCAATCAGCGGCTGAGACAGGCAATCGTCACGGTTGACCACAATTTGCCGGGTGCCTTTAAACACCCGGTGCTTGGCGCGGTGATAATCGAGAATAGAAGCGTAGCGATCCATATGGTCGGGGCTAACATTGAGTACGGTGGCCACTTCCGCGCCCAGGCTCTCGACACTTTCGAGCTGAAAGCTGGACAGCTCAAGTACATAGATATCTTTATCGTCGCTCAGTAAGTCCAGCGCCGGGGTACCGAGGTTGCCGCCAACACCGGCGTTTTTACCGGCCAGTCGCGCCATTTCACCCAACAAGGTCGTCACGGTGCTTTTACCGTTGGAGCCGGTAATCGCCACAATGGGGGCCTGGGCGTGGCGAGCAAAGAGTTCAATATCGCCAATAATTTCCACCCCAGCGTTTACCGCCTCAACTAACACCGGAGTATCAAGGGGCAGACCGGGGCTAACGATCAACTGGTCGGCGCTACACAGGGTAGCGGCGTCAAGCTGGCCTAGCTCGGTGCGCACATCAGGTAATTCTTTTTGTAGCTGCGCCAGTGCTGGCGGTTGCTCACGGCTATCGACGACAACAAAAGGTTCACCCTGAGCCGACAGAAAGCGCGCCACAGACAAGCCGGTGGCGCCGAGGCCCACTACCACGGTCAGTCTGTTGCTCGCTATCAATTCAGCCACGTTACCCTCTTGCATCTTTATTTCTATCGACCTTTTATCTCAACTATTTATCGTAACTTCAGCGTCGCCAGGCCAAATAGCACCAGCATCACAGTGATAATCCAGAAGCGCACAATCACGCGCGGCTCGGGCCAGCCCTTCAATTCATAGTGGTGATGGATGGGGGCCATACGGAAAATACGCTTGCCAGTTAATTTGAAGGAGGCGACCTGCATAATCACCGAGACGGTCTCCAGCACGAAAATGCCGCCCATGATGAAAAATACAATTTCCTGACGCACAATCACGGCGATAACACCCAGCGCTGCACCTAACGACAACGCGCCGACATCACCCATAAAAACCTGCGCGGGATACGTGTTAAACCAAAGAAAACCAAGACCCGCCCCACCCAGCGCCGAGCAAAAAATCATCAACTCACCAGCGCCACTGATAAAGGGAATATGCAAATACTCGGCAAAAGTGGCGTGACCCGTGAGATAGGCAATGATGCCCAGCGCACCACCCACCAGCACCGTTGGCATAATCGCCAGACCGTCGAGGCCGTCGGTGAGATTGACGGCATTACTCGAACCGACAATCACAAAATAGCTCAGCACCACATAGAACACGCCCATGGGCAAGGCGACGTTTTTAAAGAAGGGCACGATCAGCTCAGTCTCAGCGGGTGAAATAGCACTGCTATAGAGGAATATTCCTGCGGCCAACCCCGCCACCGACTGCCAGAGATACTTCCAGCGGGCGGGTAAACCTGCGGAGTTTTTCTCGACCACTTTGCGGTAGTCGTCGACCCAGCCAATCAGGCCAAAGGCAAAAGTGACCAGCAGTACCGTCCACACATAGCGATTGCTCAGGTCTGCCCACAGTAGTGTGGAGACAAAAATCGACATTAAAATCAAAGCCCCGCCCATGGTTGGGGTACCCGATTTAATGAGGTGGGTCTGGGGACCATCGCTGCGTACCGACTGACCAATTTGCAGGGCGTTGAGCTTCCTGATCACGAAGGGGCCGAGCACCAGGGATATAAGCAACGAGGTCAGCATGCCGAGAATGGCGCGCAAAGTTATGTATTTTACGACATTAAAAGCACTGTAGTACTCGCTTAAATAATCTGCCAGTAGTAGTAGCATTAGTCGTTTTCCTCAATAAGTTGCGCCACTACTTCTTCCATGGCGGCGCTGCGAGAGCCCTTCACCAGCACAATGGCAGCGCTATTTAATTGCTCGCTCAGAGCCGCACTCAATGCGGTTTTATCGGCAAAGTGCTCACTGCCTTCACCAAAAGCAAAGGCTGTCTCTGCACTGAGCAGGCCTGTGGTAAACAGCCCGTCAACACCGGCATTGCGGGCGTAGACACCTATTTCACGATGCATGGCTTTCTCTTTAGGGCCCAGTTCGCCCATGTCCCCGAGCACCAGCAAGTGCTTGCCCGGCATGCTCACCAAGGCATCAATCGCTGCTTTAACCGAACCGGGGTTGGCGTTGTAGCTATCGTCAATAATCCGCGCGCCATGAATACCGGGCTTGCTTTCCATTCGCCCGGGGGCCGCTGCCATGGCGGCAAGGCCGGCGGCAATGCTGACCAGATCAGCCCCCGCCGCTACGGCACAGGCTGCTGCTGCCAACGCGTTAGAAATATTGTGGGCACCGGGAATGGCGAGTTGAATTTCAATGTCACCCAGAGGTGAATGCAACATAAAGCTGGCGCAGGCTGCGGTATCGAATTGCACATTCGACGCGTAAAAATCGGCGGCACTATTATCGGCACTGAAGCTCCGGCTCTGAGTACCGTGGGCACCCGCCAGCCACTGCTCATACCAGGGTTCGTCGAGGTTTAAGATCGCCGTGCCGCATTTATCGAGGCCGCTGTATATTTCACCCTTGGCACTGGCAACACCCGCCAGGGAGCCAAAACCGGCAACATGAGCCGGCATAACATTGGTCACCACGGCGATAGTCGGTCGGGCGATACTGCACAGGTAGTCGATTTCACCGCCCGCACTGGCACCCATTTCAATCACCGCAAACTGGTGTTCTGGCTGTAACTTCAACAGCGTTTGCGGCACGCCGATGTGGTTATTCAGATTGCCCGCCGTCGCTAACACCTCGCCTTTACAGCGCAAAATAACCGCCAGCATTTCCTTAACCGTGGTTTTGCCGCCACTGCCGGTAATCGCAATCAGCGGCCCGGTGAAGGTATTACGCGCCAGTGCTGCGAGCTGACCGAGGGCTTGCACCGTGTTGGGCACCACCCACTGGGGTATCGCCAGGCGCTTATCGGGGGTTTCAACCACCATGCCGCAGGCCTTTAGCGCGGCGCTTTCAAGAAACTGATGGGCATCGAAATTATCGCCGCGCAGAGCAACGAATAAATCACCGCTGGCCAAACTGCGGGTATCGGTGCAGACACGGGCGAAATGGCAGTCGGGGTAAAGCAAGGTGCCACCATAATTGACGGCGGCCTGAGACAAACTTAATACCGTCATACTTTGCGCGCTCATGTTTCACCCCTTTCACGCAGGGCCAAACGCGCTTCGCCAACATCATTAAAGGGCAAACGCTGGTCTTTAATTAGCTGATAGTCTTCATGGCCTTTACCGGCAATCAGCACCACGTCTTGCTCGGCTGCATTGCTCACAGCAAAACGAATGGCGGCGCGTCTATCGACGAAAACTTGCGGCTTGGTATCTTTATCACCGATGGTAGCCACACCTGCCAGCACAGCGTCAATAATGCTTTGCGCATCTTCGCCACGGGGGTTGTCGCTGGTAATCACCAGCTGGTCGGCCAGCTCTGCGGCGATAGCACCCATCACCGGACGCTTGCCCTGATCGCGATCACCACCACAACCAAAGACACACCAGAGGCGACCTTTGCAGACGGGCTGTAAAGCTGTCAGTGCTTTTTCAAGGGCATCAGCGGTGTGAGCATAATCGACCACAACCACTGGCAATGCCTGGGCATCGACCACTTCAAGACGACCGGGCACGGGCTTTAATTCTGTGACTGCCGCGAGCACCGCTGGCAGGGCATAACCCTCAGCACAGGCCACGCCAATCACTGCGAGTAAATTACTCAGGTTAAATTCACCCTGCAGGTGGCTATGTAACTCGCCCTGACCCCAGGGTGTGACTAGCCGAGCGCGAATACCCTGGGGGCCAAAGGATGGGTCGCGAGCATAAATGTCCGCGTCTTTTTGAGAGCAGGAATAGCTGTAGCAATTAAGCTCACTGGCAGCGGCTAGGGCGCTAATAATTGTTCGCCCCGCTGCGTCATCGCTATTAACAATGGCATTTTGCAGACCCGGCGCGTTAAACAGCTGGGCTTTAGCCTGCTGATAGGCCGCCATGGTCTGATGATAATCGAGGTGGTCCTGACTCAAGTTGGTGAATACCGCCGTACTAAAGTGGATCCCCCCAACTCGACCCTGATCGAGACTGTGGGAGGAAACCTCCATCGCCACTACCGCCGCACCAGCATCCAATAAATCGGCAAGAATGCGCTGCACACTCACCGCATCCGGGGTCGTTAGGCCGGTATCGGTCAAGCTTGATTTTGTGCCCAGCTCATCAGACGACAGCAAGCCATAACCCAAAGTACCGATCACGCCCGCCGGCTTACCCAGCAACGCGAACAACTGTGCCAGTAATTGCGTACAGGTGGTTTTACCATTGGTGCCGGTAATACCGGTGACCCGCAGGCTGGCACTGGGATCGGCATAAAAACGACCGGCAATGGCACTGACTTTCTTCGCCAAATTCTCAATAGCGATCACTGGCAAGGGTGTTTCGCCAGTAGCCTTAAAGCCTTCACTCTCGACCAAAGCGGCCACTGCACCCGCCGCCTTTGCCTGCTCTAGATAATGTCGTCCATCGCTGCGCAAACCGGGATAGGCGATAAACAGCTCGCCCGGCTCCAGCTTGCGGCTATCCAGCTGCAGACCACTGACCAGCAAGCTCGTCAATTCGGCTGGCAAGTTGGCTGGCGATAAGTTCAGATCTGCTAGTAGCTCACCCAGAGCAATACCCGCTAGTGGCCGAGGTGATGTCATCACGAATCACCCCCGCGCTTTAAAACAGCGCCCTTAACCAGCTTCGGCTCGAGTCCTTTCAAGGGCGGCACACTCATCAAGCGCAGCGCCTCGGCGGTGACTTTTGAAAACACCGGTGCCGCCACCAAACCGCCGTAATAATCCTTGCTGCGAGGGTCATCGATCACCACCACCGTCACCAAACGCGGCTTGTCGGCGGGCGCCATACCGGCAAACAAACCGACATAGCGATCTTCTTGATAACCGCCCGCACCCACCTTGTGACTGGTGCCCGTTTTACCGGCCACTTCATAGGTGTTAATTGCCGCGCGGGTGCCGGTGCCCTCTTTACCGATCACCGCTTTCATCATTTGGCGCACGCTGGCGACAATCTTTTTGTCGATGACCTGTTCTTCAGGCCCGGGGAGAACACCCTCTGCGGCAGAAACTTTTAACAGTGAAACCTGCTTTTTGATGCCGTTATTGGCCAGCACAGCGTAGGCATTGGCCAGCTGCAAAGGCGTCGCGGCCATACCGTAACCAAAGGATAGGGTGGCCGTTTCTACATCTCGCCAACGGCGTTTGCTCGGCAACAAACCGGCACTTTCGCCGGGGAAGCCGGTACCGGGGCTCTGGCCCATACCCACTCGATCAAACACGCCGCGAATATCTTCCGGCTCAAGTTCCATGGCGATTTTGGTGGTGCCGACCTGGCTGGACTTGGCAAGAATACCGCTCATATCGAGCTTGCCGTAATCGCGGTGATCGACAAAGGTTTTACGCCCAAGGCGCAGGTAACCGGGGCTGGTATCAATCACGGTGCTGGGGCGAAACTTACCGCTTTCCAGCGCCGCGACCATGGTCAGCGGCTTCATTACCGACCCCGGCTCCAGCAAGTCAGTAACGGCGCGATTGCGGGTGCTGCCCGCCTTCAGGCGCGAGCGATCATTGGGATTAAACGAAGGCTGGTTCACCATCGCCAACACCTCGCCAGTCTGTACATCGAGCACCACTACCGAGCCCGACTTGGCACGGAACTGCTTCATCGCCGCCTTTAATTCGCGATAGGCGATATACTGTAAACGCAGGTCGATACTCAGGGCCAGGTTGCTGCCTGGCTTCTCGCTTTCAATCAGCTGCAACTCTTTGATCACCTGACCCTTGCGATCTTTCAGCACCCGCTTGCTGCCGGTAGCACCGTAGAGCCAGTCGTCAAAGGCCAGCTCCATGCCCTCCTGCCCACGATCATCGATGCCCGTGAAACCCACCAACTGCGCCGCCACTTCACCCGCTGGGTAATAGCGCTTGTATTCCTCGCGTTTGAAAATACCGACGATTTCTAGATCGAGTACTGCCTCTGCCTGAGGCGGGGTCAACTGGCGCGCCAGATACATAAACTCTTTATTGCGATAGTGCTCGATACGCTTTTTCAGATCGCCAACGCGCAGCTTTAAACGCCGCGCCAGCATCGCCAGCTTATCGCCGTCCACGTCGAGTAACTGGGGGTTGGCCCAAATAGAAACGACGGGGGTACTGATCGCCAGCGGCTCACCACGGCGGTCGGTAATGACGCCCCGATAAGCGGGAATATCTACGGTGCGCAGGGTGCGGTTGTTACCCTGATTTTGTAAAAATTTAAAACCCTGATGCACATCGGGCATAACCTGCAAACCGGCAACGTGGCTCAGGGCCAGTACGCCCAACGAAAACAGCGCGACGACCATGCTCCAATAACGCCAGGGGGCGATACTGCGCACGCGCGCGCCCGAGCCGCGACGAGCCGATACTCGGTCTCGCTTTTCACGGTTTTTCGGACGCTGCTTGTCTGCGCTTTTTCCCACTATCCCATCCTTATTATTGAGCCGCTATTGCTACAGTCTCTTAAGGTTTGACTCTGACGATTTCGTCCAGTGCCGGCACCTGCATATGCAGTTTGCCGAGGGCTAATTGCTCAACCCGGTAGAGTGATGCCTGAGCACCGGCTTCGAGCAAGTTCTGCCCGCGAGCAATTTCCAGGCGGTTTTTCTCCTGCTGCAACTGCGCCAGCTCGCCGTACAACAAGCGACACTGGTGGCTGACATAAACCACACCCAAGCCACTGAGCAACACCCCTACCCAGGCCAACAACAAGTAGCTGCTCAGTCGATTGAGGCGCGGCAAACTTACCGCCAGCGCCATCTCAAACCACCTTCTCGGCAACGCGCATTACCGCGCTGCGCGAACGAGGGTTCTGCTCAACCTCTTCGGCGCTGGCCTTTAAGGCTTTGCCAACAGTGCGCAGGCGACGAATAATCTGATCTTCCGGAATCGCCAAACCACGCGGTATCACCGGGTGGGTGTGGCCGCGAATAAAGCGTTTGACGATACGATCTTCGAGGGAGTGAAAACTAATCACCACCAACCGGCCGTCAACCGCGAGCAAGTCGACGACACAATCGAGCAATGAACGCAGGTCATCCAGCTCGCGGTTTAAAAAGATGCGAATCGCCTGAAAGGCTCGGGTCGCCGGGTGTTTGCCCTTTTCCCACGAGGGGTTGGCGGCAGCGACAATGTCAGCCAGCTCGCCGGTGCGGGTAATGGGGTTTTCCTCTCGCGCCTCAACAATGGCTTTTGCCATACGGCGGGCAAACTTTTCTTCGCCGTACTCTTTAATGACGCTGGCAATTTCCTTCTCTTCGGCAACGGCAAGCCACTGGGCGGCACTGAGGCCACGCGTGGTATCCATGCGCATATCGAGGGGGCCGTCGCGCATAAAGCTAAAACCGCGCTCGGCATCATCGAGCTGGGGTGACGACACGCCGAGGTCGAGTAACACGCCACTGACGTTGCCGGCCTGTCCGCGCTCACGCAGCAGGCTTTCGAGATCGGCAAAGGAGGCCTGTACCATTTCAAAGCGGGCATCGCCGTCAAATAAGTCATGACCCACGGCGCAGGCCTCGGTATCTTTATCAATCGCCAGTAAGTGCCCTTCACTGGATAAGCGTTCGAGCACCAAACCGGAATGCCCACCACGGCCAAAGGTGCCGTCAACATAGTAGCCATCGACGTCACCGATCAAAGCTTCAACGGCTCCGTCTAACAGTACGGTGACATGGGCTTTATTAGCGAGCACTTAGGTAACCACCCTCACAATGACAACGATTGAAATTCTTCGGGAATCTCCAAACCACTGGCTACTTCATCAAGCAATGCTTTACGATTGGCATTCCAATTATCCGTGTCCCACAGCTCAAGCCGATGACTCTGCCCAACCAACGTAACCCCTTTGCCCAGTTCAGCGTGCTCGCGCAACAACTTTGGCATCAACACCCGACCACTGCCATCCAACTCCAGGTCGCGAGCACTGCCAATCAGCAAGTGCTGCATGCTGCGGGCAGATTTATTAAGCGTCGGCATGCTGGCAATTTTCGCTTCAAGCTCCTCCCACTCCGGACGCGGGTAAATAAACAAGCAGGTATCGGTGAGACTAATCGTCGCCACAAGGTTGCCGCTATACTCAGACATCAAGGCGTCACGATACCGAGCGGGAATTGGCACCCGCCCTTTAGCATCCATATTGATTTCGTCGCTGCCTCGAAACACCACAAACTCTCACGATTATTAAAAGGGCCACTTTGACCCACTTTCACCCACAATTCGACACTATAGACTCGAGACAATTAATGTCAACACTTGAGAACTGGCAAACATGCACGAAAATGCTGACATTTCCCGCGAACTTACAGGGAAAACCCCATGAAGTACTCGAGGACAAAGAAGATAAGCAAGGCAAAACAGAGTGATAAAAACAGAACTTAAAGTAACACTTTAAGAAAGAGACTAATTTGATCTATTAATAGCAGCCACTAAGAACCTATGCATCGGACAAACCCTCTGTTGCAAACAGCAAGGCAACTCCACGACACAGGCCGCCCCATTCTTAATATAAGGTATGCTCCCGCCTTCCAATATCGCCACGGTGCACTTGCTTGAACCCATCACTCATTAGAAAGACCCACCGCTGGCTAGGCTTGATTGCCGCCATACAGTTACTGATATGGACGGCGTCTGGCTTATTCTTTTCTATAGTGCCCATTGACGATGTGCGCGGTACCCACCTGTTGCAAGCCCCACCCGCACTGCGGCTGGGGCATGTCAGGCTGATTTCACCCAGCTCTCTGGCCACGCAACACAAAGAACTCGCCATGCTGAGCCTGGACAAGATTCAATTGCAGCAACGTTTATATACACCTGTTTATCTCGTTACGCTGGAAGACGAACTGTCGGTCTACCACGCCGAAACAGCCGAAAAACTCGCGCCACTGACCGAGACTGAAGCCCTCTCGATCGCCACGAATGCCACTCGCTTGCAGGTTCTATCGGCAACGTGGGTCACCGAGGTCAGCCGGGGTAGCGAATATAGAGACGGTGAATTACCGGCCTGGAAGGTTGAGCTGGAAGGTGTCGATGAGGCCAATCTATGGATTGGCGCCAACACGGGTAAAGTCAGCGCCATCCGCACCAATACCTGGCGGCTTTATGATTTTCTCTGGAGCCTGCACATTATGGATTACCTCGACCGGGACAATTTCAATTCCTGGCTGCTGCGGGCCTTCGCCCTGCTGGGTGTGATTACAGTCGCCTCGGGGTTGGCCCTGTTTTTTATATCGCTCAAATATCGCAAACGCAGCCCATCGACATCGACTGACGAGCCGACACTGCGTTCGAATACTGAAAAGGGCTAGAGCCTTCAGCGTAAGCGTATTTGGGCCTTCAGAGAATTAAAGCTTTCAGCGAGTAAAGAGCCTTCAGCTAATAATAAAGCCTTCAGCTAAAAAAAGTGGGAGCCGGCCTGTAAGCCGGGTTCTGTCGAGAACAGTCATTCCTCTGGGATGCACGTCGCCGTGCACCTCAAGCAACCTACCCGGATCCAGCGCGGGCCACGCCTATGGATCCCTATTTGGTCTTGCTCCGAGTGGGGTTTACCCTGCCACGTCTGTTACCAGCCGCGCGGTGCGCTCTTACCGCACCTTTTCACCCTTGCCTGTGCGCTGCCGAAGCCGCGCCATCGGCGGTCTGTTTTCTGTGGCACTGGCCGTGAACCCTTCCTCACGAAAAGGCCCCCCAGGCGTTACCTGGCACCCTGCCCTGCGAAGCCCGGACTTTCCTCCACGCGATGACTCACGCAGCGACTGCCTGGCCGGCTCTCGAGCGCCATTATGCCCGGAACGGCCATTCAATACCGCTGGGTGAAGTAATCGGTCGTGACCTTGAGGGCGCGGCTCCAGTCCGCCATCAGCTCGGGCGTCGAACGGGGATCGTGCTCCTCGACCGCCTGCAGCAGGCTGTTGCGCCAGTGCGTGTACAGGCCCGGGTCGACCGGCGCCCGGCCGCCTCGGCTGTGGACGTCGGCCATCTGATCCATCGTGCCCTGAACGATGCTCGAACCGCCGGCAAAGGTCAGTGCAATGCTGATGCCACGGCGCAGGGCCTTGTTCTGCCGGGTCCAGTCGGTTTCTGCGAACAGACC
>CAYWXW010000102.1:0-11911 GCA_964462265.1 uncultured Porticoccaceae bacterium
ATCCGGCTTTTAGCCGTAACCCGAAGCCACCGGCTTTAGCCGGTGGAGTGTTCACAAACAGAAATTGGTTCCAGGCTCTACGCCCTTCTCGACGAAACCACAAATAGGCACCAACCTTTTATGATTACAGGGAAAAGGGGTAATGCTGTTCTGCTTGCCGGGGATGACTGGAAAGCGATTAATGAAACCCTCCACTTTCAGTCAGTTCCTGGAACGAGGGAATCTATCCAAGGGGGAATGGCCGCCAAACTAGATGATTGCGATCAAGAGCTAGATTGCTAATGTGGCGCCACTGCCTCTTATTCACATTAAACCTATGGGTAACCCATTGATTTTTAACGATAGTCAAATATGATAAGTGGCCAAGGGAAAACATGCATGTATTAAAGGATTGCGCTATATACCAGCGCCCCAAATATCCGACCACATGCAACATGCTGTTTTTAAAGGCAATAATGTTATGAGCATTGCTGTATATACTGGGATAATGGGCCAAAGTGATATAGTGCCTGTGGCTTTATAATCCACTGTTATATGCAATAAGTGATCTGAGGCATCAATGGCTATTAGTGAATTTGAAGAAAAACGATGTGAAAGAGATATGGAGGTTTTTCTCTCAGAGCATAGACCACCAGCTCATATTCGGAATGAAGTGGATATAGGTTATCGCCTAGAAAATCAAAGTGTTGAAATATTTGAAACACGTCCACATTGGCAGAATGCATCTGAAAAAATAGAAACCCCTGTTGCGAAAGCAACGTATGTAAAAAGCCAAAAAATATGGCGGATATATTGGCATAAAAGTGATATGAAATGGCATAGGTATGAGCCAGCTCCAGAGGTTAAATACTTTGAGGAGTTTCTATTAGTCGTAGGTGAAGACAGCCATTGTTGTTTTTGGGGTTAAGCATATAACAAGAAGTTGAAACATCGTTCCGGCGCAAAAAAGCCGCGCCTCCACTGGACTGCCTACGCTACGCTTCGGCAGCCGTTTAACTTGGCGTCACAACTTGGCTATTGAACCGTTAACGCCATAAATCGACGAAATGGTGCAGAGGCCCTGAACCATTACCAACGTCGAGTTCGTTTGACCCTCTCAGGGCAAGCGTTAAATAGTTTTTAGCTTTTGTCACCACATTGATTAAGTCAGTATTATTGTGCGCCAGATTGACGGCAATGGCCGCCGAAAGAGTGCAGCCGGTGCCATGCTTATTCACAGTGTTGATTCGCTTACTTGAAAACCAATGGCTGTTAGCAGCGTTATCAATTAGCACATCGGGGCTTTCATCGCCGGGCAGATGGCCACCCTTTAAGAGCACAGGGCAGCGGCCCAGAGGCTGTAAATACTCGGCCATAGTGAGCATTTCTTGTCCTGAGCTCGGTGGTTTTGTGTCGAGCAGGCAGGCGCCCTCGTCTAAATTAGGGGTGTAGAGACTGGCCAGGGGCAGGAGTTCGTGAATCAGTGTGTCTATCGCTGCAGGATCGAGTAGGCGTTGTCCGCTGGAGGCAAGCATTACTGGGTCGATGACAATATTGCGCGCTCGATAGTGCTTTAGCCGCGCCGCCACTCGGCTAATAATGTCGGCGTTGGCGAGCATGCCTATCTTTACCGCCGCAGGTTGAATATCGTCGAACAGGCAGTCAATTTGCGCCTCAACAAAACCGGCGTCGGGGCAGTGGATGGCCTTGACGCCACGGGTGCTTTGCGCAGTGAGGGCGGTAATGATGGCCATGCCGTAAACGCCATTGGCGGCGAAGGTTTTTAAATCGGCCTGAATACCGGCACCACCGCTGGGGTCGGAGCCGCCGATGCTTAAGACGTTTTTTATCGCGCTTGTGGGTAAGGTGTCCACGTTCCCCTCCTTTTGCTTCAAACTCAATGTTGATCCAAACTCAAAATAGCCAGCTTGGGATAGTGTTGCGCGGCCAGAATTTGCGCGGCGCTACTGGCACGACGACCGTTCATGCAGCACAGCACGACCCGTTGCTCACGGGGTATCTCAGTAAGGTGCTGGCCGAAGTCCGCCAGTGGGATGTGCTGGGCGCCGGGCAGTGGCAGCGTGTGTAATTCATCGCTGTTGCGCACGTCGATCAGTGTGTCGTCGGCGTTTATCTCTTCACTTTTCAGTACGGCAACGGGTGTCGGTGTTTCAGGCTCGGGAGCGCTGGAAAAATCAATGCTGGAAAAGTGCTGGCGCCAAAGATCGACACTCAACAGCGTCGCGGGGTGGGGTTCGCCGACCAGTAATTTAATGGCGGCCTGTGCCTGCAGGGCACCGAGTACAGCTACCACGGGGCCGAGTACGCCGTCGCGAGCACAGGATAAACCCTGGTTCGGGGGGCTGGGAAACAGCGCCCGGTAGCTCGGTGCGCGCTGGCAGAAAACGCCCATATAGCCTTTCATGCCTGCGGCCGAGGCGGAGATTAAAGGCTTGTCTAACAGCTGGCAGGTATCGCTGAGTAAATAGGTGGTGATGAAATTATCGGCGGCGTCGATGACACAATCACAGTCTTCGAGCAGGGCGTTTATATTGCTGGAGATCAGCCGCTCTCTGATGGCCTCAACCACAACCTCGCTGTTTAAGGCCGCCATTTTACGTGCGGCGACAGCGACCTTGTACTGATCTTCATCGGCCTCGCTAAACAGTACCTGACGATGTAGGTTGTGAATGGCAACGCGGTCGTTATCGACCAGCCGTATATGGCCGATGCCAGCACCTACCAGATAAGTGAGGGCGGGCACCCCGAGGCCGCCGGCACCGATGATGACGATGCGCGCGGCACCAAGCTTGGCCTGTCCGGCACTGCCGACTTCGGGCAGGGCGAGTTGTCGGGCATAGCGGTTTTCACTCATAGACGTCCCTTGTTATTTATAGTCCTTGTTGTTCAAAGCCTGCTTGACTGAGCTGCTTAATCGGCGGCTATGGCAAGCCATTCTTGCAGTCGTTGCTCTGGGTATTCATGCCAAAGCACGTCAGTGACCACGGCAATGGAATCCGCCCCCGCACAATAGGCACCGCCAGCCCGCTCGACGCTCATGCCGCCGATGGCAACTAATGGGATGTCGCCGACTAAGTGCCGCCAGCGGGCCAGCTTTTCTAAACCTTGCGGTGCCCAGGCCATTTTCTTTAATTGTGTGGCGTACACCGGGCCCAGGGCGATGTAGTCGGGTTTTAGGCTCAGGGCATAGGAAAGTTCTTGGCCGTCGTGGGTGCTAATACCTAGTTTAAGGCCAGCGCAGCGAATTTGCTCTAAATCGGCCGTGGTGAGGTCTTCCTGGCCGAGGTGAATAAAGTCGCAGCCCAATTCCAGTGCGAGCTGCCAGTGGTCATTGATGATCAGCTGGCAGTCGTGGGCGGCGCAGAGAACCCTGGCTTTACTAATTTCAGCGCGCAGAGTCGCGGCGGGTAAATCTTTAATCCGCAATTGCACCAGCTTTAGGCCGAGGGGCAGAAAGCGTTCTAGCCATTGGCTGCTATCGACAATTAAATAAAATTTGTGCAGCCAGTCGGCACTCGGTTTTACTGGCAGGGTATGTGGCTCAGCCATTTTATTGTCCGCCATCGCCGTGCCAAAAAGGGCTACCCAGTACGGGGGTTGAGGGGCAGGCCATATCGCGGGCTTCAATGGCTCCGGCCTTAAAGGCTGTGTGTCCCGCTGCAATCGCCTGGGCAAAGGCGCTGGCCATCGCCACGGGATCACCCGCTTTGGCAACGGCAGTGTTGAGCAAGATGGCGTCGTAGCCCAGTTCCATGGCCTGGGCCGCTTGTGAGGGCAGGCCAATACCGGCATCGACAATCAGTGTGGTATCGGGAAAGTGGGCGCGCAGTGTGCGCAGTGCGAAGGGGTTGTTGAGACCGCGACCACTGCCAATGGGCGCACCCCAGGGCATTAAGACTTCGCAGCCGGCGGCCAGCAATTTATCGGCCACCACTAAATCATCGGTGGTATAGGGGAATACCTGAAAGCCCTCGGCAAAGAGAATGCGCGCTGCTTCCACCAGGGCGAACACGTCCGGCTGCAGGGTGTCGTCCTCGCCGATTACCTCGAGCTTAATCCACGGCGTGTCGAATAACTCACGCGCCATGTGGGCGGTGTTGACGGCTTCTTTAACGGTTTTACAACCGGCGGTATTGGGTAGCAGGCGGGCGCCGGATTGCTGGATGAGGGACCAAAACTGCTGTCCAGCGCCATCCTTGCCCGCGTTTTTACCCGCTTCGCGGCGCAGAGAGACGGTGACGATACCCGCCCGACTGGCTGTAATAGCGTCGAGTAAAACTGCCGGTGATGGGTACTGGGCGCTGCCGATTAAAAAGCGCGATGTAAATTCACTGCCGTATAGATTCAGTTTTTTTGAAGCAGGGCTTTTGGAGTGGAGGCTTTTTGAAGGAGGGCCTTGTTGGATCGCCATCAGCCGCCCTCCATAGGTGCCAATATTTCGACAGCACAGCTTTCGCGCAGTGGTGTTTGTGCCCGTGCGGTGCGCGCGACGAACAGGCCATCGACGGCGGTGGCGACCTTGTCGGCCTCGTGGCCCAGAGCGGCTACTAGTGCCGCGAGGTCATTGTGTTCGGTGTCGAGGCTTGCGCCGTTAAGCTGTATTTTCATCCATTACCTCGTGGGGGATTATGCCGTCGAGAGCAAACGCGACACAGCGCTGCGCCATCGCGGGGGCGGCGAGAAAGCCGTGACGGTACATGCCATTGACCGACAGGGTTTTACCCCGACGACGCAGGCGCGGTAGATTGTCGGTAAATGCCGGACGGGCTTCGACACCAATCTCGAGTATTTCGGCCTCACCAAAGGCTGGGTGCAGGGCGTAGGCCGCCGACAGCAGTTCGAGCACTGAGCGCACACTGGCACGATTGCGTTCGCCGCTTTCTATCATCGTCGCCCCGATCATAAATACACCTTTGGCGCGGGGCACGATATAGAGCGGAATACGTGGGTGCAGTAAGCGCACCGGGCGGCTGAGGCTGATTTCATCACTGTGGATATGCAGCATTTCACCCTTGACGCCGCGCAGGTCTTGCCAGTGATGGCGGGCACCGAGGCCGCGACAGTCGATGATCCAGTCGGCAGTACTGCTGTAGTCATTGCCCGGCGCGTCGTCGATGTGGCGCTGCTCAAAGCTCACACCACTTATTTTTAAGGTGTCAATTAAGTGGGTAAGCGTCTGGCGTGGGTCGAGATGGGCCTCGTTGGCAAAGAGCAGGCCACGGCTAAAACGCTCGGCGAGGTCGGGTTCGAGGTGGTGCATTTGCTCGCCTTCAACCGGGTGCCAGCCCTCGGTGTTACGGGCGAAATTATTGAGCAGGGGCTGGTCGCGCGAGGTGGCTACCACCAGGGTGCCGGCCGTGGCGTAGTCGGGGGCGATGCTTTGCCAGAAGGCCATGCTCTCGCCAGCCAGTGTGGCCATCAGCGGCTCGGCGCTTTCGCCTTCACAACCCGGTGCCAGCATGCCGCCGGCCCACCACGAGCAACAGCTGCTATCGAGGGCGTCGCTGGCGGCAATAATACTCACCTCGCAGCCGCGTTCGACAAAGGCGTGGGCGCAGCAGAGGCCACTGACGCCGCTACCAATAATGTCGATTTTCATTGTCGGTGCGCGCTTTTAGCCGATGTCCTCAATATAAATTTCGCTGCCCTGGTCTTTAAACTCGCCGGATTTTTTATCCATGCCATTGGCGACGTATTCACGCACATCCTGGGTGATTTTCATCGAGCAAAACTTGGGGCCGCACATGGAACAAAAGTGAGCCACCTTGGCGGAGTCCTTGGGCAGGGTCTCATCGTGGTAAGACCGAGCGGTGTCGGGGTCGAGCCCTAAATTAAATTGATCATCCCAGCGGAAGTCAAAGCGCGCCTTTGATAAAAGATCATCGCGGTGGCGGGCGTGGGGGTGACCCTTGGCGACATCGGCGGCGTGAGCGGCAATTTTATAGGCGATTAGCCCCTGCTTCACATCGTCGCGATTGGGCAGGCCGAGGTGTTCTTTGGGGGTGACATAGCAGAGCATGGCACAACCGAACCAGCCAATCATGGCCGCGCCAATGCCGCTGGTAATGTGGTCGTGGCCGGGGGCGATGTCGGTGGTCAAAGGGCCGAGTGTGTAGAAGGGCGCCTCGTCGCAGTGCTCCAGTTGCAGGTCCATGTTTTCCTGAATCATGTGCATGGGCACATGGCCGGGGCCTTCGATCATGGTTTGAATGTCGTGGCGCCAGGCGATTTTGGTGAGCTCGCCGAGGGTCTTTAACTCGGCAAATTGCGCCTCGTCGTTGGCATCGGCGAGGGAGCCGGGGCGCAGACCATCACCCAGAGAAAAGCTCACATCGTAGGCTTTCATGATTTCGCAAATGTCTTCGAAGTGGGTGTAGAGGAAGTTCTCTTGATGGTGGGCGATACACCACTTGGCCATAATGGAGCCACCACGGGAGACAATGCCGGTGAGGCGATTCACAGTCATTGGCACATAGCGCAGCAGCACGCCGGCGTGAATGGTGAAGTAGTCGACGCCCTGTTCGGCCTGCTCGATAAGCGTATCGCGAAACACCTCCCAGTTGAGATCTTCGGCAACGCCGCCGACTTTTTCCAGAGCCTGATAAATCGGCACGGTGCCAATGGGGGCCGGTGAATTGCGCAGAATATGGTCGCGGGTGGAGTGAATGTGCTTGCCGGTCGATAGGTCCATCACCGTGTCGCCGCCCCAGCGAATCGACCACACCAGTTTTTCGACCTCTTCATCAATGCCTGAACTCAATGCCGAGTTGCCGATATTGGCATTGACCTTGACCAGAAAATTGCGGCCGATAATCATTGGTTCTAATTCAGGGTGGTTGATGTTGGCGGGAATAATCGCCCGCCCACAAGCCACCTCACTGCGCACAAATTCCGCCGTGACTTCGTCGACAAAGCCAGCGCCCATGCTATTGCCCTTGAGGCGCGCGACGCGTTCGGGGGTATTAAACTCATTGGCCAGGGAGCCGCGCAGCTCGTTTTCACGAATCGCAATGTACTCCATTTCCCGGGTGATGATGCCCTTGCGTGCGTAGTGGAGTTGGGTGACATTGGCGCCACTCACAGCGCGGCGCGGCGTGCGTTGCAGCTCGGGATTGTAGTACCGCGTCGCCTGGTCGGCATTGCTAACGCCGTTGTCGGCGGGTTTGGTTTCACGACCGGTATAGCTTTCGCTATCGGCGCGACCCACGATCCACGATGAACGCACATCGGGCAGGCCACGGTGAATGTCGACATCGATATCGACATCGGTATAGGGGCCGGAGGTGTCATAAAGGTGGACTTGTTCGCCAGTGGTCAGCGTGAGCTGGCGCATCGGCACTTGCACATCGGCAAAATTAGCGGAGGGGATATAAACCTTTTTACTGGCCGACAGTGGAACCTGAGTTATGTTTTGTCGCTGGCTTGTAGCAGGCTGAGAAGTGGTTTTTTGGCTCTGCAATTGCGTTGACATTTTTCCTCCGTGGCGTGTTTGGGAATAGCCGGGCGGAGAGCTGCATAACGCACTGCATTTTAATTTTTAATGGTGCTAAAAATAGCACTAAGAATATCACTAAAAACATTGCTCTTTCCTACGCCGGTACTAGACGGTTCAGGTTCAACGGGTTCGCTACGCTGTGTGAAGTCAAAAGCTAGTAGCATCTCAGCCTTATTTTTAAGGCTCCCCGAGAGTTGTTGCGAATATAACAGCGAAACAGATATTGTGAAACTATTATTTTTATTTAAATAATAGCCCTGTTTTTTTAGTGCGTTTTGTTTTGCGCGTGCAATTAACGGTATTTGTTAACTAAAATTTGTCAGCTACGAAGTGCTTTGTTTGATGCCGAGGCGCTGTAACAAGCGGTAAAAGTTACTGCGGTTGAGGCCGAGATCGCGAGCGGTGGCGGCGAGATTACCGTTGCGTCGTCTGAGTTTTTCTTTAATTAACTGGCGCTGAAAATTATCGATGGTTTCTTTCAGGTTGATTTGTTCAGGCAGGCTGGCGAGCTCTACCTGTATGGCGCGGGGCAATTCGTCAAAGCTAATGCTCAGTTGCGAGACTTTGATAACAAGGTCTTTTTCGCTCTTTTGTTCGGCCATGGCTTTGAGTGTGGCTCGCCTGAGCACCTGGTCGAGCTCGCGAACGTTTCCCGGCCAGGGATAGTGTTGCAGTAACTTTCGGGCATCGGTGTCGATTAGCAGTGAGGGTAGAGCGAGTCGACGCCGTTGTTGTTCGAGAAAGTGTTTGCTCAGTTGTGGGATATCTTCCGCTCTTTCACGCAGTGGCGGTATGGGCAGGGGGTAGAGCATTAACAGTCGATACAGCTCGGGGCGAAACTCGCCACGACTCACCGCTTGTTGAAGATTACAGCGAGTGGCGGCAATCAGTCGTACGCTTATGGGGGAAGTTGTAACGCTATTAGGTGCTTGGATACTGCCGGTTTTTAGTATTTGTTCGAGCTGGCTTTGCACTTCGGCTGACAGGGTGGCGACTTCGTTAATAAATAGTGTGCCCTGGTCTGCAAGTTGGAAGAGGCCTGTTTTCTCTGCTTTATTGTCACTATCCTTATTGTCACTGGCCGTAGCGCCAAATAGTTCGGCATAAGCCGTCTCGTCATCGAGGCTAGCGCAGTCGACAGGAATAAAAGCGTGTTCGCTGCGGGTCGAGGCCTGGTGAATTTCACGGGCCACCAAACTTTTGCCGACGCCGTCTTCGCCCTGTAAGAGAATGGTTAATTCAGAGGCGGCGATGATGGCAACCTCTTCTTTGACTCGCCCCAGTGCGGGGCTGTCGCCGAGTAATGTTTCATTGTGGGATTGTGCAAAGAGTGCTTGATGCAAGTGCTGCTGGTGTTCGAGTTCAGTGCGTAAGTTTTTACCGCGTTGTAGCACGGCGATAGCTGACTCGATAAAGTTGATAAAGCTGCGCAATTCTTGTCGGTCAATTTTATTCAGGGTGTCGGCCTGACGCGTGTTTAAACACAATAAGCCCCAGGGTTTGCCCGCCACGTGCAGGGCGACACCGAGGCTGTCTCGTGGCCCGGTGCGGCGATCGCCTGCTTTCAGGAAGGCCTGAAAAGGGTTGGGTAGTTGACTCTCGGCGGGAAAGTATACCGCTTCTGGTGATTGCAGCCACTGGGCAAAGCGTGGGTGTTGGTCGACGCTAAAGCGCTGTTCGAGCAGTTTTTCGTCAAGACCGTCAATGGCGAGGGGGATTAATGTGCTCGATACTTTACTGTCGGCTCGATCGGCACTGGCTTCAAATGCCAGCAGCGCGGCGGCGTCGCAGCTTAGGGTGGAGAGAATGGCGTCGAGTAGGCGCCAGTAGCGCAATTGGTCGGGCAGTTCGCGAGATAAATCGGCAACGATGGAAATAAGATGCTGTGAAACGCCAAGTTTGGCCATTAAAACCCTTAGGAAGGTTGTTCTTAATTAAAGCGTCATTAAGGGTGTCTAATTAACATCATTATGTGAGTTTAGTCAAAGAAATATGCGGTTCGCACTTTAATTAAGGGCCCCTTAAAAAAGTGCGCTGCTAAGCCATCAATTCAACACGGTCGCCGGCTTTAACCATGCCTTCGACCACCACGGCGGCGTAGATGCCTGCGTTGCGCTCGTGGTGTTGGGTGACGTGGCGTAAGATTTCAGGTGTGGCTTCACCGGTGTCGGGGTCGTAGGTAATCATCGCGCAGCGGGGGTCGCGTTCGACAATGGTGACCACCACTTTGTCGCCGAGTTTTAAATGACGACCGACTAGGCTGTCTTCGCCAAAGCCTTCATCACTGTTTAAATCGAGATAAATGTTGGCGCGAAAGCGTCGATTATCTATGTCGATGCCGGTTTCAGCGGCGAGTTGTTGGCCGGTTTGCAATGAGATTAATGACAGGGGGCGGCAGTCGGTCATGGCGCGCTGGGAGTGGGTGAGTGACACTGTATGATCTGCACCGGCGCTCGTGGCGAGTTCTTCTGCGAGGGCGGGGTCGTCGATGGCATAGACGTCACCGTTGGGTGTGACGACATCCATCGCTAGCTCGTGAGGACTGCTAAACACGGGCGTAATACCGACACTCAACGCTTCGGCCTCTGCCCAGTTGACCGGTTGCTCGGCTTTGTCGGGGTGGCGAAAGCGGGGGGTGTAGAGCAGCATGTCCTGGGTTTCGCGCCCCGTGAGATAGGGGAAAAAGCCCGGCCCGGCACTGGTTTTAAAGGCGTAAAGTCTATCGCCATAAATGCCGGCGTAGCCAATAAAGGCCTGTTCAATAGTTTGCCCGCGCATGCTTTTTACCGGGTAGCGCCATAGGGCGTCGATACTGCCGATTACTTTTTGTTCTGTATCCATGGGCGAAAGCCTTCGTTGGCGGAATAGAATTTGCTATTTACTGAGGCTTCTTCTCAGGCAGTACATCGGCGACGACTTCCCAGGTTTTCCATTCGGCGTCTGGGGTTTGCTGGCCTTCGACGGGCACATGAATGGATTGCTCGTCGCTGGTTGCCGGGTGAATATAGCGCGGGCAATTAATAAAGGTGTTCGTCACGGCAACTCTGACGATCAGTTGTGCTTCGGGGTAGCTGTCCATTAATTCATCATCGGCGCTGACCGTGGCCACACCGTGCAGGCGCAGGCGGTGGGGGTTTTCAAAGTCGATAAACAGCAGGCCGACATTGGGGCTGGCTGCCATATTGCCAGCACTGAGAAACATGCCGTTGCCATCGTAGAGGGGGAAGGCAATGGTTTTACTGTCGAGCACGCGGACAAAACCCACTTCACCGCCCTTGTAAGACACCGTTGGTTGGCCATCGGGGTCGACAGTGCTGATGAAAAACATATTGCGAGAGGTGATAAATTCTCGCTCTTCGTCGCCAATTTCTGGCTGAATAATCAGTTCGTTGATGCGGTCTGCCAGTGGGCGGGTGCCGAAGGCGTCCTGAAGTTCGCGGTTAGCGGGGTGATAGATGTCGGCCATGGTTGTCTCTTATTGTGGTTATTGTGGTTATTGTGGTTATTGTGGTTATTGTCGCTATTATCTGAATTCAGGCGGTTTTTTTATTAGGGCTGGTGCGGCTTGTTAATGATAAAGCCATTGTCGCCTTCAGCCGCCTGGCGGGCAAAATTATAGTCGGCATTAAACTCAGCGTAAATCGTGTACAGGGGCTGACCCTTTGCTACCGGGTCGTCGACTTTACAATGCAGGTCGACCCCTGCGCCTTTATCCATGGGTGCACCCGCAAGGCGAGCGATACGAGCAATCTGCAGGTTGTCGATGCTACCGACTACGCCATCGCAGGCAGCAAATACGGGGTGTTGTAAGTGACCGGGTTCGATGCGGGTCTCGACTTGCCCCTGAGCTTTAATGATGGCCTGCATCTTTGCCAGGGCGCGACCCGATTCGAGAATATCCCGAGCAATAATATAGCCCTGGCCGCCGCGTACATCGGCGTCGAATTCGAGGATGCGTCCGGCGAGTTGCAGGGCTTTCTCGCGCAGGTCACCGGGCGCTAGCGGATTATTATTGAGCACCTGCATCACGTCCCGCACCTCAAGCACCGGGCCAATGCCCCGGCCGATGGGTTGGCGGCCATCGGTAATGACCACCACTAAATGCAGGCCCATGCGATCGCCGACATATTCAAATAATTTACGCAGGCGCATGGCACTGGCCTGGTCGTGCATTTTGGCGGTCGGGCCAACGGGAATATCAATCAGCAAATGAGTGGCACCAGCCGCCACCTTTTTAGACAGGATAGAGGCGACCAGTTGCCCCGGCGAGTCCATCGACAGGGGGCGTTCAACGGCGATCAATATATCGTCCACCGGTGCTAGTTTTGCGGTGCCACCCCAGGCCAGGCAGCCCCGCTGCTGGTGCACAATGTCGAGCAGGTTTTGCGGACTTAGCTCAACCTCTGCCAATACCGC
>CAYWXW010000103.1:0-11901 GCA_964462265.1 uncultured Porticoccaceae bacterium
GGCAGCGCTGACAAAAAATACCGACTGGCAACTGGGGCAGCGAGCCGCAACTCGACTCACGATGGCACCTTTCCCGCGGCGGCCATCAGGTTCAAGCCAGTTTTTCAGCAGTCAGGCAAAACCATTCCTCGCGACTCAGAGGAGGGGCAAAGCGGAAGCGTTCGCTATAGGCTGACATCACCGCATCGGTCTGGGAGGCAATCATGCCCGACAGGCAAAGCTGGCCACCGGGGGCTGTTAGTGCGGTCAACTGCCCGGCCAGAGAAATCAGCGGTTCGGCGAGGATGTTCGCCATGACAATATCGACCGGCCCGGCATCCAGATCCTGAGGTAAACAAACGCGGAGTTGTGACTCACTCAGGCCGTTACGCTGAGCGTTATCGCGAGTGGCCAGTAGAGCCTGGGGATCATTGTCGGTAGCGATGACCTGTTTCGCACCCAGCAGTAGTGCCGCGATCGCGAGAATCCCCGAACCACAGCCAAAATCGATGACCGTTTTACCGGCCAGGGGTTGAGCATCGAGCCATTGCAGACACAAAAAAGTGGTGGCGTGAGTGCCCGAGCCAAAGGCCAAACCGGGGTCGAGAGAGAGATTGACCGCATCCGGGTTGGGCGGCTCGCGCCAGCTGGGACAAATCCACAGTTTTTCACCGCACTGGATGGGCTGGTAGTGCTCGGTCCAGAGGGTTTCCCAGGGCTGATCTTCGAGAATCTCCCAGCGCCAGTGTTCGAGCTGGCCCGGAAAACTTTCGCTCAGCAACTGAAAAGCTAGCTCGGTATGAATATCAGCGGGGTAGAGCCCGGTCACCCGCAGGCTATTCCAGAGCGGGGTTTCGCCCACCCCCGGTTCGAGAATCGGATTGTCGGCGCCGTCTTCCAACGTTACCGACACCGCGCCGGAGGCCAGCAGAGCGTCTTCCAGAGCTTCGACCTCGGGCTTATTGACCGCGATGCGCAGTTGTAACCAATACATAACAACTCCTGCAGTTTATCGCGGCCTGGGCAATGGCTTAAAGCCCCAGCTTTTTCTCGAGGTAGTGAATATTGACACCGCCGCGCTTAAACCCGGCATCGGTCACCAGGTCACGCTGCAGATCAATATTGGTTTTAATACCCTGAATAAACAGCTCGTCCAGCGCATTGCGCATACGAGCCAGCGCCGCATCGCGGTCTTTGCCGTAGGTAATGATTTTAGCGATCAGCGAATCGTAGTTTGGCGGCACGCTATAAGAGCTATAGAGGTGAGAGTCGACTCGCACGCCATTGCCACCGGGGGGGTGGTAGGCCGTCACTTTTCCCGGACTGGGCATAAAGGTAACGGCATCTTCGGCGTTAATGCGGCACTCGAAGGCATGACCGCGAAAGATCACCTCATCCTGGGTAAAACCGAGCTTCTCACCGCCAGCAATTAACAATTGCTCTTTGACGATGTCGATGCCGGTAATCATTTCCGATACCGGGTGCTCGACCTGCACCCGGGTATTCATTTCGATAAAGTAGTAGCTGCCGTTCTCGTAGAGAAACTCAAAGGTGCCCGCGCCCTTGTAGCCAATATCGATACAGGCCTTCACACACACGTCAAATACCTTCTGCCGTGCCTCTTCGTCAATATCCGGTGCCGGCGCTTCCTCCAGTACTTTCTGGTGGCGACGCTGCAGAGAGCAATCTCTATCGCCAAGATGGATAGCATTGCCCTGTCCGTCAGATAGCACCTGCACTTCAACGTGGCGCGGAGTGACGAGAAACTTCTCCATATACACCGTGCCGTCACCGAAGGCGGCTTCTGCTTCGGAGCGCGTCAGGGTGATGGCGTTAATCAGGTGGGCCTCGGTTTGCACCACACGCATACCGCGACCACCACCGCCCGAAGCGGCTTTGATGATGACTGGATAACCAATCTCGCGGGCGATTTCCATGGTGCGCTCGTGGTTGTCATCGAGAGCCCCATTGGAACCCGGCACCGTCGGCACACCGGCGGCACGCATGGCCTGAATGGCGGCCACTTTGTCGCCCATCATGCGAATCACCTCGGCACTGGGGCCAATAAAGGTGAAACCACTCTTTTCGACCTGTTCGGCGAAATCGGCATTTTCAGCCAGAAAACCGTAGCCGGGGTGAACGGCGACCGAGTCGGTGATCTCCATGGCGCTAATAATTGCCGCACTATTGAGATAGCTCTCGCTTGACGGGTTGGGGCCAATACAGACCGTTTCATCCGCCAGTCGCACGTGCATCAGATCGGCATCGACCTTGGAGTGCACTGCAACGGTTTTGATACCCAATTCTTTACAAGCCCGCAGTATGCGCAGGGCGATTTCGCCACGGTTGGCGATCAGTACTTTATCCAGCATGGATTACCTCTTCGCGCCGCTTTTAAATAATGGTGATCATTGCCTGGTCAAACTCGACCGCCTCACCGTCTTCGACAAGGATGGCACCAATGGTGCCCGCTTTGTCGGCTTCAATTTGGTTCATCATTTTCATCGCCTCAACGATGCACAGCACATCACCGACTTTGACCGTTTTGCCGACTTCGACAAAGGCCGGGGCATCAGGGGCCGGAGATCTGTAGTAAGTACCGACCATGGGCGAGGTCACAATATGACCCGCCAGGGCAGGTGCCGCAGCTTCTTCACCCGCGCTTGGCGCTGCCGGAGCAGCCGCTGCGACGATGGGAGCGGCAACAACCGGAGCTGGCGCTGGTGCATAAGTGGTCTGGCTGTTGCGAATAATACGCACTGACTCTTCGCCTTCTTTAATTTCCAGCTCATCAATATTGGACTCCTCCAACAGCTCAATGAGTTTTTTTACTTTGCGTATATCCATGTTTCCCCCTCGGGTATCAATGTTCGGCTATAACTTACTGCGGGTCGGCCTCAAGGTGCGTCAAGGCGGCGCTGAGAGCAAGATCGTAGCTCTGAGCACCGAAACCACAAATCACCCCGATAGCAATATCAGAAAAATAAGAGTGCGAACGAAACTGCTCGCGGCTGTGTACATTGGAAAGGTGTACTTCAACAAAAGGAATAGACACCGCCAACAGGGCATCGCGCAGGGCGACACTGGTGTGAGTAAAGGCGGCGGGGTTGATCAATATAAGCTCGACGCCTTCATGGCGAGCATCGTGAATACGCTCGATCAGCTCATATTCGGCATTGCTTTGCAGGGCGAGCAGGTGGTGGCCCGCAGCGATACAGCGCTCGGTGAGCTGTCGGTTAATATCGTCGAGCGTGGTGGTGCCATAGACCTCGGGTTCACGGCTACCGAGCAAATTAAGATTTGGGCCATGCAAGACCAGGATTGTCGCCATTACCCCTCGCTCCCCGTCGTTTTTATTACTTTTTCAGGCCGAGCTTGTCGGCGCTGGAGAGTTTGCATGAGTTAAAAAACTTTGTCCAACTTTATAGTCTTTTGTTCGAACTTTCTCGATTTTATCGGCATTTTCGGACTCAAACTCCTGCCTCGAAGTGGCACTACTCGCCTTCGAGGGCTTTTTGCACAATGCCCTCGGTCAACAACTGGGGCAAAACTTGCGCCGAAATACTGCCTGCCGAGTAATACAGGTACAGGGGCACACCACTGCGACCGTATTCTTTCAGCAGCGCCGTGATCTCGCTATTGCGATTGGTCCAGTCGCCCTTCAAGTAGACAGTGTTGCTTGCCTGCAAAGTTTCGGCAAAGGTCGCCGAACTGAGGGCAAGCTTTTCATTGGCCAAACAGGTAATACACCAGGCGGCCGTCAAGTTGACGAATACCGGTCGTCCCTCGTTGCGCAAAGCCTGTAAACGTGCCGGGGAATAGTCTTCCCACAAGCTGTTATTGTCCGCTGTATCTGATGGCGTAATAGCGATACCCAAAGCGGCAACAGTGACCAGCAGCGCAACCGCCTGCTTCCAGCGCTTGGCACCACCGCCGCCCAACCAGGCCGCAAAGGCCAGCAACAACATGCCAATGGCGACCAGTGCCACCTGATCAATACTGGTCTGGCGACCCAGTACCCAGAGCAACCAAATGGCGCTGGCGTAAAGAGGAAAGGCGAGAAACTGGCGGAAGCTCTGCATCCACGGCCCCGGTGCGGGCAGCTTTTCAAGCAGGCCGGGAATCCAGCTCAGCAGCACAAAGGGCAGCGCCATGCCGACGCCCAACACAGCAAACACCAGCAAGCTAATAATTGGGGTCTGGGTCAGCGCAAAACCGAGGGCCGTCCCCATAAAAGGTGCGCTACAGGGGCTGGCCACCACCGTTGCCAGCACGCCGGTCATAAAAGAGGCGCGCAGGGAGGTGCCCGTGGCCGCCGATTGACCAATATTCATCCATCGGGCACCCACCTCCAGCAAGCCCGAGAAACTCAGGCCCGCAGCGAACAAGAGGTAGGCTAGCAAACTAACGAAGACCGGCGACTGTAACTGAAAGCCCCAGCCCACTGCCTCGCCGGCCTCACGGAAAACCAACAACAAAGCGGCAATGGCAACGAAAGAAATAACGATGCCCGCCGTGTAGGCCATGCCGTGTAAGTGCTTGCCGTGCTCACCCAAATGAGCAGAGGTCAAACTCAGTACTTTGATGGACAACACCGGGAAGACACAGGGCATCAAGTTGAGAATAATGCCGCCGAGGAGGGCGAAGAGAAGGACGAGGGGCAGGTTTAGCGCACTACCACTCGTCGCCGCACTCGTATCAGTTCCCGCCATCGCACCAACGGCTAGCGATGGCAGCTGATCTATTTCGACAAACCTTTGCCCAACACCCCCCGCGTCGCTGACAGTAAAATACTGGGTGCGCGGCGGGTAACACAGGCCCGCATCGGCGCAACCCTGAGAACTCACCGCGAGTGTCCAGTTCCGCTCGTTTAAGTGCGTCGGCAAATCGACCCGCAGCGCCACGGTATCGTAATAAACCTGCAGCTCTTTTTCATAGTAATCATCATAAATGACCTTGCCGGGCGGATAGCTCACGGCCAGCGGAGAGGCTTTACCGAGGACATCAATAGCTTCACCACGGCCATCAATAACAGCGGCAGCAAACTTATGCTGGTAGAGGTAGTAAGCGGGGGCAATGCGCCAGTCTAAGAGCAAGCCCTGAGTATCGCCCGTCACCTGTAGCCGATAAGCCTCTTCCACCGGCAAAAACTCAAGGGGGGTGTCAGCTAGCAGAGCACTGGATGAATTACTGCTGGATTGGCTCCAGCCCTGGGCCTGAGCGAGCTGGCAAAACACCAGCAAGGCTAAGAGCACGCAACGAGCAGGGCCTGTTATCAATTTATTGCAACGCACGCACTCTCTCCGTATCGCCGATGTAATCGGGAGTTTTGGTTTTGACCTGGAATTCTGGTTTTGACCTATAAGTTGCCAAAATGTTTTACACTACTGCGCAAGTTTTGCACTGCGCGATGATAACGCCTGTGCCAATAACAGCAACCCGCGCTATCGTCGACGGGCAAGTCTATAAATAAAGAGGGAGTTAGATATGGCAAAGCCGTGGTTTAAGTCGCTGCTGACGGGCAAGGGAAAGACCGAGCCAGCAGCAAGCAGTTATAGCAGCACCCTGGCCGATGACGGGGAAACTGCTCGCTGGGCTCTGCGCATGCTAGCCATCCTGCTGATCGCCCTCTGCGCACTCGCCTGGTACTGGAGCCGCGAGCCGAAAATCACCATCGCACAGGATCTGGCCGGCCAGCACCCGGTCGCTGGCTCAGCCCTTACCTCCACTTTAATTAATGTTGTCGACACCCTGCTCGAAAAGCCGGGCGGTCTGCTGAGTAACGATATCATGCCGCCCGGTGTGCTACTCGATAACATTCCGAACTGGGAATATGGTGTCATCATTCAGGTTCGCGATCTCGCCAAAGCCATGCGCGAGGCCTTCAGTCGTTCCCAGTCGCAGTCCACGGAAGACAAAGATCTGGCGCTGGCCGAACCGCGCTTTAACTTCGACATCGATAGCTGGATGCTCCCGGCTTCGGAAACAGAATATCGCAATGGCCGCAAGTACCTGCAGGGCTACCTTGAACGTCTGCACGACGACGATGAGTACGATGCCCAATTCTATGCCCGCGCCGACAACCTGCGCTATTGGCTGAGCACGGTCGAAACCCGCCTTGGCAGCCTCTCCCAACGACTCAGTGCCAGTGTCGGCCAAAAGCGCATCAATATTGATCTCGCTGGTGACAGTGCCGCCACTCAGTCGACGCCGACGCCCAGCGAAGACATGGTTAAAACCTCCTGGGCCGAACTCGACAATATTTTTTACGAAGCGCGGGGCACCTCCTGGGCGCTGATACATTTTTTAAAAGCGGCGCAGGTCGACTTTGCCGATGTACTGGCGAAGAAGAATGCACGGGTTAGTCTCGAACAGATTATTCGCGAACTCGAGGCCACCCAAGTGCCTCTGCGCAGCCCAATACTACTCAACGGCAGTGGCTTCGGTTTACTGGCCAATCATTCACTGGCCATGGCCTCCTACATTAGTCGCGCCAATGCCGCTATTATTGACTTGCGGGAGTTATTGTCGCAGGGTTAGCAACAACCTAATAGCCTGGCAAAAGACTTGCCAACTGTACGGCTAATGGAGTAGCCAGTTTTACGGAAGCTGCATGGCCACAAGTACTGCCAGCCCTTTAAACTACATCAGTTCTGCGGAACTGGCCGGCACGGTGGTCAACAGGCAAAATCACGGTCTGGTCGCATTAGACCCCAGCGGGGCGATACTACTCTGGAATGACTGGATGCAAGCCTGGACGGGTATCAGCTGCGACCAGGCCATTGGCAAAAGCTTTCTCAACCTCTTCCCCAGTCTGCATGGCGGCACTTACGCCAAAGCGATTGCCAGTGTCAGCGCCAGGGGCCAGGGCCTGACCTGGTTTCTCGACAGTGAACCCGAGCTGCTTGACAGTATTGAAAGCGCCCTCGCCTACGGTTATCGCACGCTACCCCTCAGCCGCATCGCCATTTCACCTTTTACCCTGACATCACAATCGGGTTGTTTACTGGAGTTTTCAGAAGCCCCTTTTAATACCCTGCTGGGCGATGCCTCACCTGCGAAACCCCCTGCCAATGGGCTCAGTCGTGGCCCTCAAAACGACAGCCATCAGCTGCCCAAAGAGGTCTTTGCCGCCGCCCTGCAAACTGAGGCCTTTGGCGTTATTTCCACCGATGCCCAGGGGCTTATCGGTGCGCTAAACCCCTGCTTCACAAAGATCAGTGGCTACCAGCAAGAACAACTGATCGGGCAAGAGTTGAGTCTGCTGTTTCCCAGCCTGAAAGGCTGCGATGACATCCGTCTCAATCTGGAACAAACCAGCCGCCTGCACCAGGATAATATCTGCGAGGCCCTGGACTGCAATGGCAAAACCCTGCCATTGAAAGTATCGGTGTTTCAAAACCCTCTGCAGGACAATACGTTAACCCTGATGTGTGAGGATTTTTCCCAGCAACAGGGCAATCGGGACGCCGTGATGGCACAGCGCGAACTACTAACCGCCATTTATGGCGAAGTTGCCGACGCTATTATTTTGCTCGATGCCGATGGCCTGGTTGAACATATCAATCCCGTTGCTCTGGAGATACTCGGCCTGCGCGTCACCCGGGCTGAAGGTCGCCCAATAGCCGATCTGCTGAGTCTCACCAGCGGCGAAGAGGGCCCCAGCATCAGCCCCCATCGGGAAGTGCTGACTCGAGGTTCGAGCTGCCAAAGTCCCGACCCAACCTTTCTCCACGTCAGCGGTCGCCCCACCCTACAGGTGGCAGCGAGTGCGTCCCCTTTGCGCGACCGCCAAAACCATCTCAGTGGCTGTGTCTTAATCCTACGCATTACCAGCCAGGCTCATCGCGAATCGGTCAAACTGGCCTGGCATGTTGATCACGACCCCTTGACTCAGCTGCCCAATCGACATTTTCTCGAAGGCGAGTTGACCCGAGCGATAGACATCACCCAAAGCACCAGCCAAAAGCATGTGCTCCTCTACCTCGATCTCTACAACTTCTCGCTGGTTAACGATACCTGCGGCAAAGCGGCTGGCGACGCCCTGCTTAAGCAATGCGCCATACTCTTCAAACAGGCCACCAGCAATGACACCCTGGTCGCACGTATCGGCAACGACGAGTTCGCCATACTTTTACTGGATTGCCCTCTCGACGATGGCAAAGTCGTCGCCGATAACATCATCGCCGCCATCAAGCGCTTTAGCTTCCCCTGGGGCGAGCGGCGCCTGAAAATTGGTATCAGTATTGGCGGCGAAGTGGTTGACCGAGACAGCAGCTCCGACATTGATGTGTTGGTAACGGCCGCTTTTACCTGTGCCGCCGCGCGCGAATCCGGGCGCAACCGCGCCTTCTTTCAATATCAACGTGAAAAGCTCTACGAACGAAAACAGGTGGCTGAGTGGGAACCGCGTATCACCGACGCCCTCGACCACGATGGCTTTTGTTTGCACTATCAGCCCATTGTGCCGACTCGGGAGGTCGAGCACGGCTCTTGTCATTACGAAGCACTGATTCGCATGATCGACAGTAAAGGCGGACTAATCTTACCCGGCAAATTTATTCCCACCGCCGAACTCTACGGTCTGATCGACGACATTGACCGCTGGGTCATCCGCCGCGTGATCGCCGACATATTGTCAATAGATAGCCGCCAGCGCCACGATTTGCGTGTATCGATCAACCTCTCTGGGCCGACCATTAGCGACGACCGTTTTATGCCATTTTTGCTCGACACTATCGACGAAAGCGGCATCGACCCCCACCACTTACAATTTGAGATCACCGAAACGGCTGCCATACGACAGTTTGATCGCGCCCTGGAACTGATCAATGCCCTGAAAGCCCGAGGCTGTCGCTTTTCACTCGATGATTTCGGCACCGGGCTGTCATCCCTCGGCTACCTCAAGCAGATGCCCGTCGACTACCTGAAAATTGACGGCAGCTTTATCCGCAATATGGAGCTTAACGACGTCGACTTTTCCATGGTCAGCACCATCAACCACCTCGCCCATGTAATGGGCATAGCGACCATTGCCGAGTGTGTTGAAAATCAGATACAGCTGTCGATGTTGCAGGAGATCGGCGTCGACTGCGTACAGGGTTTCTTTATTGACAAGCCCAAAGCCCTGTCAGCCATCACCCTTTGACGCCACCTCGCTTGAGATGATCGAGCAAGCCCGTGCCGCTAAAACAAGCCCCATGCCCCGGATAAACCGCCTGCGGCTTGAGCCGGCGCAATAGCTTAACGCTGCGCGCCAACTGCACCGGATTGGCATAGACCGACGGCTTCACCGGACGACCTTTTTTGTTGCTGCCCAGCAAGGTATCACCGGTAATTAAACTGCCACTGGGGCGGTGGTAGTAACAACAGCTATCCCAGGAATGCCCGGGGGTGTGAATTACTTGCCAGTCTTCAAAGCCCGGCAGCAGGGTGTGATGTTTGAGCCGCAGTGGCCGCTCATCCAATCGCTCATCCAGTGGAGCACGCTCATCATTGAGCGCCTCATCTTCTGCCGTATAGGCGGGCAGCATTTTCGCGCGGGCACTTTTGTGGGGGTTGGCATACATCACCCATGCCCGTGGCCGCATGCCCTCGAACAAAGCCGTCACCAGTCGAAACACCATGCCCGTGGGGTCATTGGCGAACTTGAGCAGTTTTGAGGGGGTGGCATAGGGCACCGCTAATTTGGCGCCACAAACACTGGCGAGTTTGGCAATACTGCCGCTGTGATCGGGATCGCCGTGAGTGCAGATAACCAGTTTTACATCAGCAATATCGCGCTGCAGCACCTTGTGAATATAACCGAGAACATACTTTTCGCCACGCCAGGCGGCATCGACAACCAGCAGGCCATCGCCGTCTTCAATCACGTAACTATTGACGTGTCGGCCTTTTACTTGATGGATTTTCACCCGTTGCTTTCCATGTTTTGAAACCTACCCGCCAGCGCTAATTAAACATTTCCATCAAGCGCCGACCCGGGTCTTTGGCCTTCATAAAGGCCTCGCCGACCAAAAAGGCGTTGACCCCGTGACCGCGCATCGCCATCACATCGTCGATGGTATGAATGCCACTTTCGGTAATCACCAGTCGATCTGCGGGGATTTTATCGAGCAGGTTGAAAGTGGTGTCGAGCCGGGTGCTAAAGGTGTGCAAATTGCGATTATTAATGCCGATCAAGGGGGTTGAAAGCCTTAGTGCCGTCTCCAGTTCCTGCTTATTGTGTACTTCGAGTAGCACATCGAGGCCCAGCTCCAGAGCAAGGTCGTGCAACTCCGCCATCTGCTGGGGTGTCAGCGCAGCGGCGATCAGCAAAATACAATCGGCACCCAAAGCCCGAGCCTCATAAATCTGGTAGGCATCGACGACAAAGTCTTTACGCAGCAGGGGCAGGGGAGTCGCGCTGTGGGCCTGGCACAAAAAATCGTCACTGCCCTGAAAAAAATCGACATCGGTAAGCACCGAGAGACAGGCCGCGCCGCCCTTTTCATAGCTGCGGGCAATTCTCGCCGGGTCAAAGTCTTCGCATATCACGCCCTTGCTGGGTGAGGCCTTCTTGACTTCGGCAATCACAGCGGGTAAACCCTGCTCAACCTTGCTTTGCATCGCGGCAGCAAAGCCGCGACACGCGGGCATATCACTGGCCTGTTCACGCAGAGCGCCCAGAGAAACCTCAGCACTGCGCTCGGCCACCTCTTCGTGCTTGCGGCTAAGAATTTTTTTCAAAATGGTTGGCGTATCATCCACAACTATTTGTCCTTCTTGCATACGATGATTCCTTTAATCCGCCAGCAACGTGCTAAAAGCGGCAAGCTCATCGAGCTTTTCCAATGCCAGTCCACTGGCAATACTGTCCTGGGCCATGGCGACCCCCTCAACCAAACTGGCGGCAACACCACTGACATAAATAGCAGCACCGGCGTTCAAAGCAATAATATCGCCAGCCTTGCGGCCCTTGTCAGTGGGTCGCGAACCCAGGGCATCGCGAATGAGAGCTAGCGAGTCGGCGGCATCAGCAACGCCGAGGCCATCGAGGTTTTGTTCGGCAATGCCAAAATCCCCTGGCGCAATGCGATATTCGCGAATTTCGCCACCGCGCAATTCGGCAACATGGGTACCACCGACCAGGCTAATTTCATCGAGGCCGTCGTCGCTGTGCACCACCATAATGTGCTTGCTGCCCAAACGCTGTAATACCTGGGCGACGGGCTTGCAAAGGGCCGCATCAAAGACGCCGATCAATTGCCGCTTAACGCCAGCGGGATTGGTCATTGGCCCAAGAATATTAAACAGGGTGCGCACGCCGAGGGCTTTGCGCGGCCCGGCGGCATATTTCATGGCGCTGTGGTGCTGGGGGGCAAACATAAAACCGATGCCTTCACTCTCCACACAGCGGGCGACCTGCGCGGAGTTGAGGTCGAGTCTCACCCCCGCCGCTTCCAGTAAATCAGCGCTACCACTCTTGCTGGAGACCGAGCGATTGCCGTGCTTGACCACTCGCCCACCGCTCACGGCCACCACAAAAGCACTGGCCGTCGAGACATTAAACAGGCTGGCGCCATCGCCGCCGGTGCCGACGATATCAACCAGGTGCTCGCCGCTAACGCTAACGCCACTGGCCAGCTCGCGCATCACCTGCACTGCGCCGGTAATTTCGTCGAGGCTTTCACCCTTCATACGCAGGGCGACGAGGAAGCCGGCAATTTGCTCCGGGCTGGCTTCGCCGGTCATTATCTGGCGCATCACCGCGACCATCTGGCTCTGGCTGAGATCGACCTTTTCTATCACCTGAGCGATGGCAGTTTTAATATCCATGTTCATTTTCCGGCTAGTTTAAGAACGGGCCAGCGACTACTCGCTGGCCTCGCCTTCAAGAAAGTGGCGCAGTAAATCGTGGCCGTGCTGACTGAGAATCGACTC
>CAYWXW010000104.1:0-5882 GCA_964462265.1 uncultured Porticoccaceae bacterium
GTATGTTTTTTTCAAGCTACCGACACTGAGTCAGCAGCTTGCCTACCGGCCGTGGTTACAGAGTTTTTGTGCGCTGCTACCCTGTGAGCTTGAAGCGTATAGAGAGCGCAGCTTGATCAGTGTCGAACGCCTGCAGGTGCGCGCCCATCCCGATCTGGAGGGCAGCCTTATGGTCGAACTGGTACTCACCAATATGGCCAGTCTTGAGCAAGCCTATCCCCCATTGATTTTGCGCTTTGACGATTTGAGCGGCGAGCAAGTGGCAGCACGGCGTTTGTCTGCCGCAGAATATCTGCCCCGCAGTCTTAGTGCTAACCGGCTGATGCCGGTCGATAAGGCGGTGAGTATTAAGCTGGCCATTCTCGATCCGGGCGACAGGGCGCTCTCCTACTCGGTTTCCGTCGGACAATAAATTTTTTTCGCTATTTCTCCTTCCGCCGCTTTAGCGGTGGGCGTATGATGGTCGACCGTTTTTTACGAAGCGGTATTCCAGACAGTTTTATCCGAATTGAGTCCTCATCGAGGTTGCAATTGCTACAGATCGGCCCCCACATTATTCACAGTCCACTGCTGCTGGCCCCCATGGCCGGTGTTGCCGACCTGCCTTTTCGTCGCCTCTGTCGACGTTTTGGTGCCGGTATGGCGGTGACGGAAATGCTCACCGCTGACACCAGCAAATGGGGCTCGCAGAAGTCCCGTTTTCGCCTGCCGGTGGTGGATGAGGCCGAGCCCCGCGTGGTGCAAATAGCCGGTGCTGAGCCGGGTCAGTTGGCCGAGGCGGCGCAACGCAGTGTTGAGCTGGGTGCGCAGATTGTTGATATCAATATGGGCTGCCCGGCTAAAAAAGTTTGCAAGCGAGCGGCGGGCTCCGCCCTGCTGCGTGAAGAAGCACTGGTGGCGGAGATTTTGCAAAAGGTAGTGCAGGCTGTCGCCGTTCCCGTGACCTTAAAGATCCGCACCGGCTGGGACCTGCAAAACCGCAATGCCATGACCATAGCGCGGCTGGCCGAGGATGCGGGTATTGCGGCTCTGACCATTCATGGTCGTACGCGGGCCTGCCTGTTTAATGGTGTGGCGGAATACGACACCATCGCCGAGGTGGTCGCCGGGATTAATATACCCGTAATTGCCAATGGCGATATCCACTCGCCCCAACAGGCCGAAGCTGTTTTGGCCCACACCGGTGCTGCAGGGCTAATGATTGGCCGAGGCGCTCAGGGCCAGCCCTGGTTGTTCCGCCAAATTAACGCTTACCTAAACGCTGAGACACCCCCAACACCCACCCGCCGCGAAGTAACTGACGTCATGCTTGAGCATATCAATGCCATGCACGAATACTACGGTGAGACTCTGGGTGTACGCATCGCGCGCAAGCATGTGGGCTGGTATCTGCAAAAATGTCAGATTGAGCGCGCTTATCGTAAAACTTTCAATCAGCTGCTTAACAGCGAACAGCAGCTCGAATTTATTAACGAATTATTTTTAACAACCAATAATAATAACAATCAAGGAATTGCTGCATGAATTCAGTCCATAAACAGGCTTTTGAACATAAGGATCAGCGGCAGGATGTCGACTCTTCAGGCGAGACTCCAGGTCAGACTCACTCCTTGCGTCACTGCGTGGAGCGAGCGATGGAGGAGTACTTTAGTCATCTGGATGGCCAAACCTGCACCGATCTCTATCAACTGGTGTTGCAGGAGGTTGAAGACCCCCTGTTCAACGCTGTAATGAAATACACCCGCAACAACCAGAGTAAAGCCTCCGAAATGCTCGGTTTGAATCGCGGTACCTTGCGCAAAAAACTGAAGCTTTACGATCACCTGTAAAGCTCGGCCCTTGCGCTTAATCCAGCACTCTTTAACAGGGTAGAAGTTATGAGCGACCGTATCATCACCATTCGACGCGCCTTGATTAGCGTTTCGGATAAAACAGGCATTGTTGAATTTGCGCGCGCACTGAATGACATGGGTGTGGAAATTCTCTCCACCGGCGGCACCTTTCGCCTGCTGATTGAAAATGATGTCAAGGCTGTTGAGGTGTCTGACTACACCGGTTTTCCGGAAATGATGGACGGGCGGGTCAAGACCCTTCACCCCAAAGTACACGGTGGTATTTTGGGGCGCCGCGGTACCGATGATGCGGTGATGGACGAGCACGGCATCAGTCCCATCGACATGGTGGTGGTCAATCTCTACCCCTTCGAGCAAACCGTTGCTAAGCCCGATTGTAAGCTGCTGGATGCGATCGAAAATATCGACATCGGCGGCCCGACGATGGTGCGAGCGGCCGCGAAAAACCACGCCGACGTGGCGATCGTCGTCAATGTCGATAGCTACGCAGGTATTTTGGCAGAAATGTTAGCCAATGATGGCGGCCTCAATCAAACGCGCCGCTTTGACCTTGCCGTCAGTGCCTTTGAGCACACCGCTGCCTACGATGGTGCTATTGCCAATTATCTCGGCACCCAGCTTCCCGCCGACGATGAAGGCGAAGATGCTGGTGAAGAAAGCGTCTTCCCACGCACCTGGAACATGCAGTTCCGCAAATCACAGGTGATGCGCTACGGAGAGAACCCTCATCAGCGTTCGGCTTTTTATGTCGAAAATACAGCCGACGAAGCCAGTGTGGCGACCGCTACCCAGCTGCAGGGCAAGGCGCTGTCTTACAATAATATTGCCGACACCGATGCCGCGCTGGAATGCGTTAAGCAGTTTGACGAGCCGACCTGTGTGATTGTTAAGCACGCCAACCCCTGTGGTGTGGCCACGGCGCCGACCTTGCTGGCTGCCTACGACAAGGCTTTCAGTACCGATACCGAGTCGGCCTTTGGCGGCATTATTGCCGTCAACCGTCCGCTGGATGCGGCGACGGCCCAGGCCATTGTCGACCGTCAGTTTGTCGAAGTGATTATTGCCCCTGCGGTGGATGCCGATGCGGTCGACATCATCGCCGCAAAGAAAAACGTCAGGCTCCTGTCTTGCGGCCAATGGCAGGCAGCGGCGACCCTCGGTTGGGACTATAAGCGCGTCAATGGCGGCTTGCTGATACAGGATAGAGACAGTAAGTTGACCGGCGCGGCCGATTTGACCGTGGTCAGTAAGCGCGCACCCACGGCGACGGAAGTTGCCGATTTACTCTTTGCCTGGAAAATCGCCAAGTTCGTTAAATCCAATGCCATTATTTACTGCCGCGACGCGCAAACTGTTGGCGTTGGCGCCGGGCAAATGAGCCGCGTCAATTCGGCGCGCATTGCCGGTATTAAGGCTGAACATGCAGGGCTAGAGGTGAAGGGTTCGGTGATGGCTTCGGATGCCTTCTTCCCCTTCCGCGACGGTATCGACAATGCGGCTGCAGCGGGGATCGCTGCGGTGATTCAGCCCGGTGGTTCAATTCGTGACGAAGAGGTGATCGCCGCCGCCGATGCCAATGATATGGCCATGGTGTTTACCGGCACTCGCCACTTTCGCCACTAATCGAGACGGTCTTTCCCTCCTAAATCCAGCGGGCGGCTAATCTGCCTGCTGGATTTTCTCCGGCTTAGTATGCTCCTCCTTAGTATTCGCCTCCTTAGTACTCACCTCCTTAGTACTCAAGAGGGCAATCTCCTCCGCGCTGGCCGGGGCGAAGCGTTTTAGCCGCACACCCTCTCGCTCTATCGTCTCGTCGAACATGTCTAGCGGGCGTATCCATAACCCACGTTCGCCATAAAGTGCGCGGTATACCACGTAAAATTCATCGGTTTCGCTGTGTTTGGCAATATTGTCGACGGCGTAAAACTGCCCTTTAAAATGCCTGTAAATACCTTTTTCAATCATTTGTTGACTCTATTTCGACTTGGGTTGAGCGGCAATAAGCCGTGTTATGCTGGCTGCTAAAATAATATATAAGCTTATTTTACGTGAAACACCTTAAGGAGTTTGACCAATGTCCGCTGCTGCCGCTGCCTTGTTTACACCCTTCACCATCAATAAATTAGAGCTGCCCAATCGCATTGTCATGGCGCCGATGACGCGCAATTTTTCCCCTGACAATATCCCCGGTGACAATGTGGCGGCCTACTATCGTCGTCGCGCCGAGGGCGGCACCGGTTTGATCATTACCGAGGGTACTTACGTCAATCACCCCTCGGCGGGTGCCTATGAAAATGTGCCCTTTTTTTACGGCGAGCAAGCCCTGGCGGGCTGGAAAAAGGTCGTCGACGAAGTTCACGCTGGCGGGGCGAAAATCGCACCCCAGTTGTGGCACACCGGCATTATGCGCGGCGTCGGCGCTGAGGGCTCAAGCCTTGAACCCTATCCCGATACTCCCGCCTTTGGCCCCTCTGGCCTGTTAATGCCCGGTAAAGAGATCGGCCACACCATGAGCCTGGAAGATATTGAGCAAGTGGTTGCGGCCTATGTGCAGGCGGCGGTGGATGCCAGGGCTCTCGGTTTTGACTGTATTGAGATCCACGGTGCCCACGGCTATATGATTGATCAGTTCTTTTGGGAGGGCACCAACCAGCGCAGCGATGCCTACGGTGGCAGCCTGGCTAAGCGGGCTCAGTTTGCGGTCGATATTATCAGCGGCATTCGCGAAAAAGTGGGCCCTGACTACCCCATCATCTTCCGTTTTTCCCAGTGGAAGTTAATGGATTATCACGCCCGGCTGGTCAATAGCCCTGAAGAACTGGCGCAATTTCTCAAACCCCTGTGTGATGCCGGTGTGGATGTCTTCCATTGCAGCACACGACGCTTCTGGCAGCCCGAGTTTGAAGGTTCCGACCTCAACCTGGCGGGCTGGACGAAAAAGATTACCGGCAAACCTGCGATTACCGTCGGCAGTGTCAGCCTGGAGGAAGATTTCCTCGACGAACAGGCCCGTGGTATTTCAGAGCACTCTGAACCCGCCTCCATCGGTAATTTGGCGACACTGCTCGAGCGGGGTGACTTTGATTTGGTGGCCGTTGGCCGCTCTTTAATACCCAACCCGGATTGGCCAAAACTGGTGAAAGCGGGTCAGGAGAGTGAATTGCTGGCCTACGACCAAAGCGATTTGGCAACGCTTGATTAGGGCTGACTAATTCGAGTTATCCGCCTGGTGCATAACCGCTTGTCGGGAAGGTGAGAGCAAAGTGTGATGTCCGTCGAGCTTCATTATTTGCCGCCTTGCGACAAGTCGGCAAGCCCACTATAAATGGCGTCCAGCTTGCTCATTGCTAATTAAATGTGTAGTAGGCTCACTTAGGGTTTTTGATAAAACCCTCTTTGCGGCGATTGTACCCTCCCGGTACAATCGCCGTTTTTCTTTGTAGCGATGGTGACAATGGATATTCTAGTGATAGGTTCGGGTGGCCGTGAGCACGCACTGGCCTGGAAGGCGGCTCAGGGCAAAGCCATCGGTACGGTGTATGTGGCTTCTGGCAACGGTGGTACCGCTAGTGATGCCCAACTAGAAAATATTCAAATTGGCGCCGATGATTTTTCTGCCCTGGCTGATTTCGCTGTCGAAAAGTCCATAGGCCTGACTATCGTCGGCCCCGAGGCCCCCCTGGTTGATGGCATCGTCGATTACTTTCGTGAGCGAGACCTGCCGATCTTTGGCCCCAGCAAGGGCGCTGCTCAACTCGAAGGTTCCAAAGCCTTTACCAAAGACTTCCTCGCACGCAATAACATTCCCACTGGAGCCTATCAGAGCTTTACTGAAGTCGAGCCTGCCCTAGCTTATTTGCAGGAAATGGGTGCGCCAATCGTGATTAAGGCCGACGGCCTCGCCGCGGGCAAGGGCGTGATTGTCGCCATGGAGCTTGGTGAAGCCGAAGCTGCCGTCGAAGATATGCTGGCCGGCAATGCCTTTGGTGAAGCGGGCCACCGAGTGGGGATCGAAGAATTCCTAGAGGG
>CAYWXW010000104.1:5892-11651 GCA_964462265.1 uncultured Porticoccaceae bacterium
AAATGTACTACCGATGGCGACTAGCCAGGATCACAAACGCGTCGGTGATGGAGATACCGGCCCCAATACCGGCGGCATGGGGGCTTACTCCCCGGCGCCAGTGGTGACCGACGTTATTTATCAACGCATTATGGACGACGTGATTATGCCCACCGTGCGGGGTATGGCCGCCGAGGGCAATGAATACACCGGTTTTCTCTACGCCGGTTTAATGATCGACGCCGAAGGCACGCCGAAAGTCATCGAATACAACTGCCGCTTTGGCGACCCCGAAACTCAGCCGATTATGCTGCGCCTGCGCTCCGATCTGGTTGATCTTTGCCTTGCCGCCCTCGATAAAAAGCTCGCCACCACCACGGCGCAGTGGGATGAACGCAAGGCGGTGGGTATTGTTATTGCGGCGGGTGGTTACCCAGCCAGTTACGAAAAAGGTGCGGTGATTAGCGGCCTGATGGCAGAGGAGCCTGATTTAAAGGTTTTTCATGCCGGCACTGCGCAGAGTGACAATGGCGATATTCTGTCAAATGGTGGTCGGGTGCTCTGTGTCACCGCGCTGGGTGATAGCATTGGCGAAGCCCAGCAGCGAGCCTACCAGGCGACCCAAAAGATCAGCTGGAAAGACAGTTTTTATCGCAAAGATATTGGCTGGCGGGCTATTGCTCGAGAGCAGGGCTAAGGGCAGCTTTTTGGTGGACTGTTAGGTGGGCTGCTAGCTGATAGAAGCTTTAAGCCGGAACCACTTTCCGCTCTGTTGCCCAATGGCGCAGCGCGGTGAGCTTTTCAGCCATAACGATAGATAGTGGGCTGGTTTTGTGGATCTCATTCAGTAACAAGTCCGTTGTCACGGGGGCATCCTGAGCCAGAGCGCTGTAAAGTGCGGCGACAATGGCCTGTTCAATCTCCGCCCCGGAAAACTGCTCTGAAGCTTGAACCAGCTCGTCAAGCGCAAACGCCTCGGGCTCGAGTTCTCTGTTTTGCAGGTGAATAGTGAAAATCATTTCCCGCGCCTGGGCGTCGGGTAGGTCGACAAAAAACAGCTCGTCGAAACGTCCTTTACGCACTAACTCGGGCGGCAATTGGGTAATGTCATTCGAAGTGGCGACCAGGAAAACACGCCCTTTGTGTTCGGCCATCCAGGTTAGCAGGGTGGCCAGCACGCGTCCCGATACGCCGCCGTCATTACTGTCGCTGCTAATGCCCTTTTCGATTTCGTCGAGCCACAGCACGCAGGGGGACATGCTTTCCGCTAATTGCAGGGACTCACGCAAATTGCGCTCGGTCTCACCGTAAAACTTGTTGTATAGCGCACCCATGTCGAGTTTTAACAGCGGCACTTGCCAGGTACCAGCAACGGCACGGGCGGCGAGGCTTTTGCCACCACCCTGTACGCCCAATAACAGGATGCCTTTCGGTGTGTCCATGCCGTCAACGTCGCCGCTGAATACCCCGTGACGTTTGCTTAGCCATTGCTTGAGGTTGGCCATGCCGCCGATTTTACTCAGCGCCTCGGTTTGATATTCGTAACTGAGCACGCCGTCCATACCCATCAAATCGAATTTGGCTTTATTCAGCGCCGGTAAATCGGAATCCGTGATGGCGCCATCATCGACAATGGCACTGCGACAGAGGCGTTTCACCTCGGCATGGGTTAAGCCCTGCAGGCTGGAAACGAGTTGCTGCAGGGTGGCGTTGTCGGTGCGTACTCGACGACCGTCTCTACCCCTGGCCCATCGCTTTGCCTCTTCGCGCACGATGGTCAAAATTTGATCGCGATTGGGCGGTGAGATTTGAAAGCGGGCGCTGAGGCGGCCCAGCTCTGGGGGCAGCTTCAAGCGATGGCTGACGAGGATGATGGTGATTGAGCCACCGTTGTGGCGCAGCGCGATATCCTTCAGCTGTCGCGTGTGTTTGGGGTGTTCGTCGCCAAACCAGGGGTGGAAGTCGCAGAGGGCATAGATGCCGGGTTCGGCGCGGTGCTTCAGGTAGTCGAGAATGGCTTCGGGTTCGGCATGTTTCGCGTCTTGTTCAATCTGTAAGCCAAAGCCAGAACGCTTTAAGCCGTCGGTGACCGACCACTGAAACAAGCTGCTATCCCGTTGACGGGCGAGGCGGCGCAAGAGATCGATGGCCCGTGGTTCATCCCAGGTCTCCAGTGCCACCAGTGGAATACCGGCTTCAATCACCAGGTTGAGGTCGTGGGCATCTTGCATTAATTAATCTCCTGGGGCTGATCTTGTTTGTTGGTCTGTTGTCGTGTGCCTGCACGATTTTGCTACAATTAAAGGCTACTGGGTAAAGCCAAGGATGAAAATGATGACTGAGCGACACTTTTCTGGATTCGATCGATTATTAATGCAAGCGGATGTTGCCCTGCGCACCTTGGCGAGCAGCCCCCGTGCCCGGCGGCCTTCACCGGCGGCACCGCAAGATGAATCGAGTTTGAGTGGCGCCGAGAAGCGACTGTCTGCCGCGTTGATGCGGGTCAATCACAGTGGTGAGGTTTGTGCTCAGGCACTGTATCAAGGGCAGGCTTTAACGGCGAAGAAAGTCAGCATTCAGGCCGACATGGAAGCGGCTGCCAGCGAAGAAATTGACCATCTGGCCTGGTGTGAGCAGCGGATTAAAGAGCTGGGTAGTCACACCAGTGTCCTCAACCCCCTGTGGTATGGCCTCTCTTTTGGCATTGGTGCCGGCGCGGGGGCGATTAGTGATCGCCTGAGCCTGGGTTTTGTCGCGGCGACGGAAGAGCAGGTTTGCGAGCATTTAAGTGGGCATATGAATGACTTGCCCGAGTCAGACAGTAAAAGCCGTGCCATTGTTGAACAGATGATTGAGGATGAAGAGGCACACGGTGCCAGTGCACTGCGCAATGGCGGGCTGCCCTTCCCCGCACCACTGAAATCGGCTATGGGCCTGGTGGCGAAGGCGATGACGGAGAGCAGTAGCCGTATTTAACGACTTTTTTGGCAGCTTATGCCGATTTAGTCGAAGTCCTCGATGCCGCGTTCGTGGCGCAGACCCTGCACAATATTGAGAATTTTCTCTTTGACCCAGCTGTGGGTTGGCGAGTTCAGTGTGCGCCGGTGCTGTACCAGAACGGCGGGTATTTCCGGGTAGTGCTCGATCTCTTTGGGGTAGGGTTTACGGACAATTTCGTAGTACTCGCCCTCTTGTTTCAAGTCGTCCATGGTCGCCATCATTAGGCAGTCTGATGAGTTGAGTGTGTCGAGTGCTGTCATTAGCTGGTCGGTGGTTAGTGCTTTATTGCGTTTGCGCCCCAATTCGTGAAGCATCCGGTCGAAGCGGCTTTCTGTATTGGGAGAAACCTTGTCGGCGATTAGCAAAAAATACTGAATAAAGGGGTACTCCAGCATTTCGTCCAAGGTCGGATTATGGTCTGACAGGGGGTGACCCTTACGCATCCACACAGCGGGACGGAAGTTGCCCAGCGGAGTGACGATAAAGTCTTTGGGTAGCGGTTTTTTAACCTCCATGGCGAAATCAATTTCGCCGGATTCCAACATCTGTTCATAGCTGTCATCGATGTTAGAGAGTGCCAGCGAAATGCCCGGTGATTCAATCTGCAGCACTTTAGTGAGTTCAGGCACCGCTTGTACGGCCATAAATTCGGGCGCGACGATATGAATCGAGGTCTCGCGTGTTGCCGGGTCAAACTCCTGTTTCTCTAGCACCTGAGAGACGCTGTTGAGAATTTCTGGTAGGTTACGCTGTATTTCAAGAGCCCGAGGCGTGGGTACCAGGCCGCGCCCACTACGGGTAAAAAGGGGGTCGTCAAAAGCGTTGCGCAAGCGCAACAAGGTTTTACTCATGGCGGGCTGTGTAATGAACATGCGCTCGGCAGAGCGGGTTACATTGCGCTCCTCAAGTAAGACTTGCATGGCTACCAGCAAGTTTAGATCAATGCGAGAGAGGTTATCGAGAGGCATGGCATAATCTTAAGTTATTAGTATATTTTTTAATTGTACCTCAACTTATGTGTCGGCCAGTACTCTTTATTTTGACAGGGGTCTCGTTTAGTGAGGGGCAAGCAAGGCCTGGCAGTCCCCGTAGATATGCTATAAATAAAATCAATACATTTTATTTATAGAGTTTGCCTGTCTATAGTTCAACCATCGCTAGCGAGCAACGGGACCTAGGATCCCTTGCTAGCGGATCAACCTCCTAACCCCTGTATTATACTTTTCGGGGAGCGCAAGCTCCCCGCTTTTTTTTGCCTAAAATAAAGCAGCCTTATCTTTTCTCGCTATCTTCTGTAATTATTTCATAGCTGTGGCTAATGGTGACGCCGCCCTTACCGAGCATTATTGACGCTGAGCAGTATTTTTCAGCAGACAATTCTACCGCTCGCTTGACCTGCTTTTCTTTCAGATCCTGCCCTTTAACCACAAAGTGTATTTTGATTGCGGTGAAGACGGCTGGCACGGCATCGGCGCGTTCGGCCTCAAGTTCCGCATGGCAATCGTTTACGTTCTGGCGACTTTTTTTCAAAATGCTCATGACGTCGAAGCTGGCACAGCCCCCCATACCGATCAGCAGCATTTCCATTGGGCGAATACCCATATTGCGCCCACCGAGGGATTCAGGGCCGTCCATTACGACTGAGTGGCCGCTGCCAGACTCACCCAGGAACATGGCATTGTCGACCCACTTGACTTTGGCTTTCATGGCTTGCTTCCTTCTCTATATGTACTGAGGCCGAGATCGGCCTATGTCTTATTGTGTGTTGAGCGCGGCACTATGGCTTAGCACGCCACCAGGCTCTTATCTGCGTTGTGGCTGGCATTATAGATGCCTACTAGCTCAAAGGTTTACATTAATATTCTGATAGTGCGATGATAAGAGCCAAGAGTAAAAAATATATGGAGCGTCAAATCGTGAGCCTAAAACCTATTACCCCGCATATCGACAACCTTGAACAATTTCTCGGTCACTGCCATCGGCGGCGCTACCCTGCGAAGAGTACTTTGATTTATGCCGGCGATAGCAGCGATACGCTCTACTACATTATCAGCGGTTCGGTGACGGTACTGATTGAAGATGACGACGGTCGTGAAATGATTGTTGCCTACTTAAACCCTGGTGACTTCTTTGGTGAAATGGGCCTGTTTGGCCAGGAAGATCGCAGTGCCTGGATACGGGCTAAAAATGAATGTGACGTCGCTGAAATCAGCTATGATAATTTCCATGCCTTGACCAAGAGCCACCCTGACTTCCTCTACGCCGTGTCCATACAAATGGCACAACGCTTGAGGGATACCACTCGTAAGGTAGGTGATCTCGCCTTTCTCGATGTGACCGGTCGCGTAGCGCGTACACTGCTCGACTTGAGTAAAGAGCCCGATGCCATGACTCACCCCGATGGCATGCAAATCAAAATCACTCGTCAGGAAATTGGCCGCATCGTTGGCTGTTCGCGGGAGATGGTTGGCCGAGTTCTCAAGGTGCTTGAGCAGCAGGATTTAGTGTGGGTAAAAGGCAAGACTATGGTCGTACACGGCACGCGTTAACGACCCTTACTTATCTGTATCGTGCGGCGCCTTCTTAGATAGAATAAGGCGCCGTTTTTTGTGGCCTGATTTTATACTTGCGCCAATAAGCTACTGTGCTGCTCGACAGGCAACCTGGGCCCGAATTGAGTGACCACTGTCGCCGAGGCAACACTGGCTAGCTCGCCGGCCTGGCGATAGTCCATGCCGTTGGTAATGCCGTAGAGAAAGGCACCAGCGAACATATCCCCC
>CAYWXW010000105.1:0-371 GCA_964462265.1 uncultured Porticoccaceae bacterium
GCGAGGTTAAGGGGGTTGCGTGCGAAGGCCACGGCAATCGCCGTCATCAGGTCAATGTTTTCGCTGTGTTCGGCGGCCAGCACTAGCGGCAAGAAGGGATCGTGCCCGGTCTCCAGTGTTTGGGCACCCGTAAACCCGGCCCTGGCTAGCTCTTTCACCTGGGAGGTGATTTTATCCATACCGATAGGTAATTCGCCGTCAACTTTCACTCTTCATCTCCTTAAATTATTGTTGTGCTGGCAGCTTACAACAGGCCGGCTAGCCCTGTCCTGTCAGCGGGGCTTCGTTACTCGTTTACTGACGGCCTGGATGATACCTACGATGACAATGTGCCCGCTCCGTGTTAGATTGCCGCGCGGCCAATGGTGCCG
>CAYWXW010000105.1:384-11300 GCA_964462265.1 uncultured Porticoccaceae bacterium
TTTGAAATCAATATTGAGGAGTAGTTTATGGGGCGGGTTCAGGGCAAAGTTTGTCTGGTAACAGGTGGTGCGGCTGGCATGGGTCGTGAGCATGTTTTATTGTTGGCGGAGGAAGGCGGCCGCATTGTGTTGACTGATCTCAATGAAGAGGCGGGGCAGGCGACTGCCGCTGACGTTAAGGCCATGGGCGGTGAGGCCATTTTTATTAAGCACGATGTTGCCTCCGAAGATGACTGGTTGATGGTTATTAAAACTGCTGTCGATGCCTTCGGAAAGATTGATGTGTTGGTCAATAATGCCGGTGTTTTTGTGGTTAAAACCATTCAGGAAACCACCGCTGTCGATTGGGATTTCGTCAATAACGTCAATACCAAAGGCCTGTTTTTTGGTGTTAAGCATGTGCTAGCTGCGATGGAAAAGGCCGGCGGTGGATCTATTATTAATATCTCATCGATTTACGGTATTGCCGGTGCATCCAACGCCTCGGCCTATCAAGCGTCAAAAGGTGCGGTACGCATCTTCACTAAATCAGCTGCGGTTGAATATGCACCCTACAATATCCGTGTTAATTCGGTTCACCCCGGTGTGATTGCCACCGCGATGACAGCTGAAATCATGGCTGATCCAGTAGCGACAGACGCCTTGTTAGGTGGAGCGATAATTCGTCGCCCAGCAGAGCCGAAGGAAGTCTCATGGGGCGTGCTGTTTCTGGCAAGCGATGAGTCGTCTTATATGACGGGTTCTGAGTTGGTTATTGATGGCGGTTATACTGCAACCTAACTCTAGCTGTCGATTAGTCATTTTCCGATAGTGCGCCAGTTTTTCCGGTGCACTATCGGTAAGCTGCTCGGCCGGTGGGCTTTACAATAGCTGGCAGGTGTTGCTTCATTCGGCTCTGTTCCGGACGCTATCTTTTACTGTAAATAAAAGGTCAAATGATAACTCGTACCATTAGGTAATAATGGCATAGCTGTGATGAGTGCAAAAACAAATCAGTTTTTTTCACAGGCCAAGGTGAAAACTTTTGTCGCCTTTCTTCTTTATTTAAAAGACAGGTATAAGCGTGATGGCTGCCAGGAAAGTGCAGCGGCATTGACCTATATGACCCTTTTTGCCGTTGTTCCTCTGATGACGATGATGTACAGCATGTTTGCCATTATTCCAGCCTTCCGGGGCTTTGGTGATCAGGTAGAACAGTTGATTTTTGACAACCTGGTGCCGACCAGTGGTGTCGAGGTACAGGTTTATTTGCGCGAGTTTTCTACCCAGGCGCGTCAGTTAAGTGCTGTGGGAGGACTTATTCTGATTGTTACTTCCTATCTGATGCTGTCGAATATTGAAAAAACCTTCAATCGTATTTGGCAGACTGCCGGTGGCCGGCGGGGCTTGAGTAGTTTTCTTCTCTATTGGGGTGTATTGAGTTTTGGCCCTTTGCTGATTGGCATCGGTTTGCTAATGCACACTTACTTACTGTCGTTCCAGTTGCTGGTTGACGAGTTCGATAAATTTCAATTAAGTGCAGCTCTATTCCAGTATCTACCGTGGCTTATGACCTGGGCGGGCTTTACCCTGCTGTTCGTTGCCATGCCGAACTGTCGAGTCATTTTTCGCTATGCGCTTTGGGGTAGCTTGTTGACAACACTGTTTTTCCAAATTGCCAAGGGGCTCTTTGGCTTGCTTGTGGTGAATTCAAACTACCATACGATTTATGGTGCTTTTGCCATGGTGCCGATGTTTTTACTCTGGGTCTATTTGTGTTGGGTGATCGTGTTAGCTGGCGCTGAGTTAATTCGTTCACTTGAAACGTTTAATCAGAGCTATCGACCCTGCTACTTTCCCGACTTGATCGCGGTGCTAATTATTTGTGCGCAATGTTTAGAGTTTCAGCGCCGAGGTGAGGCCATCACTGACAATGATATGCTCAAAGCAGGTATTGATGGGCAGCAGTGGTCGCGCTTGCGTTTGCTGTTGCTGGATAACAAAATCCTGGTCTCCACCGCTAATGGCCGTTATGTTTTGACGCGTGATCCAGCGGAACTCACTCTATTGGAAATTAATAATTTATTAGGCGCTGGCATTTTTAGCGTACCCTCGGCGCGTGGCAGTGATGTGTTGGCCCAATACCCCTGGTCTCGCCGTTTGGCATCGACTATCGACGCTGTTGGTACTCAGGTCAGTACGCAGTTTTCCATTACATTACAGGACTTATTTGATGCTCAAGACTCTGAGCTCACTCGCACGGATGCTGCCGCGCAAAACTAAAACACTGTTTCTGCTGTTTAGTCTGCTATTCCTGAATGCCTGTGGGGCGGGGGAATCGCGTTATGATTTACTCGGTGGTGGTTCTGTCAGTTTTGAGGAGCTGAGAGGTAAGGTGGTGTTGATTAATTACTGGGCGCAGTGGTGTCGTCCTTGCCGTGTAGAGATTCCCGAATTAAATCACTTCGCTCAACAGCACCCCGATAGTGTGCGCGTTCTATCCGTTAACTTTGACGGAGTGAAGGGAGAGGTCTTGTTGCAGCAGGTGCAGGCACTGGGTATTGAATTTGATACTCTTCTGCAAGACCCCCGATATGATCTCGCCGTGCCAGCCAGTGGTGGCCTGCCGGAAACGATTGTCCTAAGTCGTAGTGGTGAGGTGCAAGAGGTTTTGCTGGGGCCCCAAACTCGGCAAAGCCTCGAAGCTATTTTGAACGTGCCTGCATTATAATACCTCTACTTTGTCACCAAGCAATTACTCGTTCCAACTTATATTCATTAAATACTTTAACGGTGCATAATAACCCCGTTTACCAATAGGCTTTTATTACTCATGACACCAACAAGCGTAAAGTTTCACAAGGGGGCGGGTAGCCTTGAGCTGGTTTATAGCGATGCTAATAGTTTTACTTTAAGTGGAGAGTTTCTGCGTGTGCACTCGCCCAGCGCGGAAGTTCGAGGTCATGGCCCGGGTGAAGAGATTCTTCAGCACGGTAAAAAGGAGGTGAAAATTGCCTCTCTGGAAGCGGCGGGGCACTACGCACTATTGATTCATTTTGACGATGGGCATAACACTGGCATTTATAGCTGGAGCTATTTGAAAGAACTTTGTGACCAGCAGGCTGAATACTGGGATAAGTATTTGCGACAGTTAAATGAAGCCGGTTTGAGTAGAGACCCTGAAGAACAGGCCTTAAAGTTTTTTAATCCCAGTTAGAGTCTTTACTTGTTTGCCCTGTCATCGAAATTAGTCTTCTTCATTAAAGCTGTAATCCATCTCCGAACTGGGGGCTTGAATATAATGGCCCTGAATATATTCGATACCATTTTGCCAAAGTGTGGGTATTAAGGTGGGGCTTTCAACAAAGGGGGCAATGCAATGTTGCTCCATTTCTTTGAGCAGAATAATCATTTGTCGAGTTTCCTCCTCCTCTTCCCCCCCGGCCTTGATATTATAGATAAGCTGTTTATCGAGTTTTACGAAATCTACGGCTAGTTTGTCCAGCACCAATAAAGGGTTGCTCGAGAGACCAAAATGAGTCAGTGCAACCTTGCAGCCAATAGCTCTAAGTTGAGAAATCAGTGTTTTACTTTGTTCGATATAGCGCCCGGCATCGTTTTCACGTAGCTGTAAGGTAATCGTGGCCGGGGCGGTATTGCTTGTTTTTAAGGCCAGCTTTAACCAGGGACTGAACTTTTCGTCCTGAATGGTGGCGGCACTGAGATTGATGAAGAGGCAAGTCTGCGGTGCTGTGTTGTGTTTGTCGGCAAGCTTTTTAATGGTTTCGAGAATAACCCAGCGATCTATTTCGCTGGCGATAGGGCTTTCAAAGACCTTGCTGATAAAATCAGAGGGAATGTTCTCAGGGTACTCTTCAATTTTTGGCCGCATTAAAGCTTCGTAAAATTCAGCGTTCTCATCGTTAAGTCCAACAATGGGTTGAAAGGCGATGCCGATAAGCCTTTTTTCCAGTAGTTGTTGACCAAATAAGGTGATTTTCTCGTCGGAATGAATGTTGAAGTCGGTTTGACTTAAGGCATCCATAACATAAACATTTGCCCCGTCCGAGGCGGAGTCTGGATCGGCATCGTCCAGGGTTTTCAGACACTCTTCGATACATACCTGTGCAGAGGACGTGTTTTTAGTGATAAGGCCGATACTGGCACTGATTGACAGTAGAATGCTCTGGCTGCCAACCTGGAAGGTGTGTTCGGCGACCTGCTGGCACAAGGTTTCAGCAAATTCCTTGCCTTCTTCCAGGGTGGAGTCTGCGATGACAAAGTTGATAACTCCCTTCCTGTCCCGGCTGAAGACGACATCCTTACTACTTTGTTCAACAGCAAATTCTGCCAGTGCTAGTAGTATTTGATCCGCATTGCTCTCGCTGGTACTGCTGCGGATTTGTGCATCCTGGTCGGTTTGCACACAGAGGATTATGCTGTCCTGTCCGCCACTGAGCTGTGCAGAGTTAATGGCGAGCTCAATGTTGTCGAGAGTGGCCTGGGGGTTAAGGGCGAAGCTGGCACCTTGCGGTGCGGTTGTTTCTGGAGCGCCATCCTGCCTGCTCTCAACAGGGGCTGCGCTAGCAATAGCGGGGTCATGCTTAACCTGAAACTGTAGTGCTGCATCTCCCTGGTATTCGATCTGAAAAATATTTGCGCGGATATCGATGGTCTGCCCTTCGGTGGTGAGGCAGGTGAGATCGATAGCCGTATTGCTGACTGCAGCGTCGGCATCGAGGGGTTTGAGAAAGGGTTTGATTTTGTCCTGGCAACCGGGGTCAATAGTGTCAATAACTGGTGCCATTAGCATGTCGTCGGGGTCGCCGTAGCCCATCAGTTGGCTAAAGGGTTCATTGGTGTAGATATAAGTGCCATCCTGAACCAGGGCAATGGCATTCTTTGACGAGTCCATCAGCTCTTCGCAACGCGTCTCGGCCGAGTGATAGCGCTCTTTCCAGTCGAGTTGTACGCGGCGTTGTTCCAGCTGCTCAAGAGTGCTGGATGTAGCGAGTAGAAAATATTGGTCTTCGTCTACCGGAATGACATGGGAGGCACCCATGCGAATTCCCTCAACGACATCGACGATGTCACGATTATTGCTGATTAAGATAGCAGGGATGTCCAAGCCCTGGCTGCGAATGCCTGCCATCAGTTTTTTGGCGGGTAGGCTTGTCGCTTGTAGTTGGCCAATGGCCAAATCCCACTGGCGGCTTTGTAATAGTGAAGATAGCGTCTCAGCGGAGTCGACCACCTGAGCATCGACTCGATAGGATGCGCCTTCGAGTAAGCTGATTAAACGACCTGCGTCATCACTGTCATCGTGAGTGATGAGTAGATTCAAGGTTCCTTCTTTTGCCATACAGGGTCTTCTTTAGCTCCAGGGTGGTGGAAAGAATTGCACTAGTGCGAGTTACTCTTATAGCGGCCATTATACGACTCAATGTACGGCCCTTATAGCTCGATGGGCTCATATAATGCTAGCTGTGTAGCAAAGTTAGGATAGAAATGCCTGTAAAGATGCCAATTGATCGCTATTGCAGGCCTGACGTCGAATTTGTCTTGAGTTTAGAGGGTATCCATTTTTGGCAAAGGCAGGGCCAGTTTGGTGTGCGCTCCCGCTTGTTCGTAGACAAATCGCGGCACCAGATAACCGGGCAAAAGCGCTAATAACTCTTGTTGTAGTAGCTGGATTTCCTCGTCACTGACATTGAAATGGGCGGCACCGGCCACTTTGTCGAGGCGATGAATGTAATAGGGCATGATGCCTGCCTCAAAAAGCTTTTCAGATAGCGCTGCCAGTGTTTGTGTTGAGTCATTGACCTGTTTTAGTAAAACCGATTGATTGAGCAATTCAATGCCCTGGTGTTTTAAGCTCAGTGCCGTCTGTTTAACAGCGCGATCAATTTCATTAGGGTGATTGATGTGCCATACCATCACCACCTTTAATCGCGTGGCCGTCAGCCAGTGCAAGCAACTTTTGTCGATGCGCGAGGGTATCACCAGAGGCAGGCGAGTGTGAATGCGCAGGCGCTTAATATGGGGGATGGCAGCAATTTGCTCTGTTATCCACAATAAGAAATTATCGTTGGCCGCGAGTGGGTCGCCGCCACTGTAAATCACTTCACTGATACTCTCATCCTTAGCCAGATAATCCAGTGCCGCCTGCCATTCGCCCTTGCCGAGCGTATTGTCCTCATAGGGAAAGTGACGGCGGAAACAGTAGCGACAATGAATAGCACAGGCCGGGCTTATTATTAACAGAGCACGCCCGTGGTATTTGTGGACGACACCGGAAATGGGATTGGCGTCTTCTTCGCCCAGTGGATCGTGGTTAAAACCGGGTGCGGACAGCATCTCTGCGCCAAGGGGTAATACCTGTTTAAGCAAGGGGTCGTTGATATCGCCTTTGCGCATACGCTGCACATAGGGCAGGGGTACGCGAATAGACCAGGCTTGCTGAGCGGCGGCACTGCTGTCTAATTGTGTCGGATTAATGTCGAGTCGTTTTAATAATACAGCGGGGTCGCGGATGGCTGTGGCGAGTTCATCCTGCCAAGATGGCTGGTGCGCTTTGATACTGGTGTGAGGTATGATGTCGGCCGTCAAAATGGTCCCTGAATAACGCAAAGAGGTAACAATGGCCAACTATTCTACCAATGAATTCCGCTCCGGTCTTAAAGTCATGCTCGATGGCGACCCTTGTTCAATTATTGAAAATGAATTTGTTAAACCCGGCAAGGGACAGGCCTTTAGCCGTGTGCGCTTGAAGAACCTGAAAACGGGTCGCGTTTGGGATCGCACCTTTAAATCGGGTGAAAGCCTCGAAGGGGCCGATGTCAGCGAACAAACCATGCAGTATCTCTACAACGACGGTGAGTACTGGCACTTTATGGAGCCCGAAACATTCGAGCAACATCAAGCCGATAAAGCCTCTGTGGGTGATACCGCACTGTGGTTGCGCGAACAGGACACCTGCGTCGTGACTCTGTACAACGGCTCTCCGCTGGCGGTGGCGGCGGCTAATCATGTCGATCTGGAGATCACCCAAACCGACCCCGGTCTGAAGGGCGACACGGCTCAGGGTGGTACCAAACCTGCGACGCTGAGCACCGGCGCCGTGATAAAAGTACCGCTGTTTTTAAACGAAGGTGAAATGGTGAGTGTCGATACCCGTACTGGTGAATACCTTAATCGCGCCAAAAAATAGTTGGTAAATTTTAAGCGGCTTAGGTTTCTCGTGAGCAATAGCCGGAAAAAAAATGATCGTTAAAGGGGCTGCTTAACCGTGTCGGATGATGGCGATACATCGGTTCAGTGGCGCCCGAGCGCGTCAAATGCTGTTTTAATTAAAAGGGCGCGCCTGCTGGCGCAAGTGCGAGAGTTCTTCGCATTGCGCCACGTACTCGAGGTTGATCTGCCTGTGTTGGGTGAATGTACAGTCAGCGATCCCCATCTCGATAGTCTGTACACCGAGACCCCCCGGCGTTATTTACAAACGTCACCCGAATATTTCATGAAACGTCTATTGGCAGCGGATAGTGGGCCAATCTACGCTCTCGCCAAAGCCTTTCGCGCGGGTGATAGAGGGCGTCATCACAACCCTGAATTTACCTTGCTGGAGTGGTATCGCCCCGGTTGGGATGAGAGTCAGCTGATGGAAGAGCTGGCAGATTTAGTGGGCAGTGTCGGCTGTGCGTCCAGTGCGGGTGCTCTGCGTGTTACCTACCGCGATATATTTTTGGCCACGGTAAATATCGACCCCCATCAGGTAAGCCTTGCTAAACTATCTGAGTTGGCGAGTGATATCGCCCAGCGAGACATGAGTAGTGAAAGTCGAGCCACCTGCCTGGATTTGATATTTAGTTTTGAAATAGAAGCCCGTTTACCGCCGGGGATAGTGTTTGTGTACGACTACCCTGAATGCCTGTGCGCACTGGCACAGCTCGGTGTCGACGATCAGGGCGTGACAGTGGCGCGGCGGTTTGAGGTGTTTCTAGACCGTACAGAATTGGCTAATGGTTATTTTGAGTTGCTAGATGGGGCTGAGCAGCGCCGTCGCTTTAGTGAAGACAACCGTCAACGTAAAGCCATGGGCAAGACGGAAATGTCGGCAGATGAAAAGTTGTTGGCGGCCCTCGATGCGGGCCTGCCGTCTTGTGCTGGGGTGGCGCTGGGTATCGACCGCCTGTTAATGCACCTTGTCGGCGCGCAGCATATCGACGAGGTTATTGCCTTCCCTCATTAAGGGCGCGAATTAAAATAGGTGATTAAAGCAGCCAATTAAAACGCTTGTTGAAAGAGGCGATTAAAATCGGCGCCCGATGACCTTTGCGAGAACCTTAGCCTTTATTCACCGCCGCAGCCTTCAAGCCCGTGATCCATCTTTTCTGCCGGATCGTCATCATTGGTTGAGCCGACCACTTTTGCTGGTACACCGGCGACGATGGAGTGGGGCGGCACATCTTTCAAAACTACGCTGGCCGCAGCAATTTTTGAGCCTTCCCCAATTTCTATATTACCGAGTACTTTGGCGCCGGGACCGATTAATACGCCGCGCCTGACTTTCGGGTGACGATCACCCGATTCTTTGCCGGTGCCGCCCAGCGTCACCGATTGCAAAATCGACACGCAGTCTTCGACCACCGCTGTTTCGCCGATCACCAGGCCTGTGGCGTGGTCAAACATAATGCCCTTGCCAATGACTGCGGCGGGATGAATGTCGACACCGAGTACCACGGATATGCGGTTTTGCAGCACCAGTGCCAGCGGTCGGCGCTGATTGTGCCACAGCCAGTGGGCGACGCGGTAGGCGGTGAGGGCGTGAAAACCTTTGTAATACAGGAAGGGTGTGGAAAAATCGTGGCTGGCGGAATCGCGCTCGTAAATGGCAATAATGTCGCAGCGCGCCTTGTCGATAATTGTCGGGTCACTGCTAAAGGCATCGTCAAAAACTTCCCGCACCAACAATGCCGGTGTGATATCGCTGTGTAATTTATTGGCGAGATGAAAGCTCAGGGCTGCCGCCAGATCATGGTGATTCAAAATGGTCGAGTGTAAAAACCCTGCGAGCACGGGCTCGTGGCGAGCGGTGACGGAGACCTCGTTAACCAACTGTTGCCAGAGGCTTTCGTTGCTGTGATCGTTGCAGGGGCTTTTGTTGGAAGGCGCGAGTGTTTGCTTTGCAGGTGTCATCATTGGGTCGCTATTTTTAACGTAGCGGCATTATCCGAATCCTGAGCCTAATTATCCAGTGGTGTGCGGGCCAGCAGCCATATTTCCACTGACTTTGCCCCCGCTTTAAGTAAAGTTTGGCTCAGTGCTTGTGCCGTGCTGCCCGTGGTGAGCACATCGTCGACCAGGGCAACGCGGGTACCTTGCAAAATCTTGCTGGCCCGGCCTGCGGCAAATGTATCGCGGGGTATACGCTGGCGCTCCTTGCGTGAAAGGTGATGCTGGGCTGGCGTATTGATGACACGTTTTACGGCCCTTTGACAGTGTTTAATATTCAGCTGTCGGGATAGTTCACGGGTGATAGTTTCGCTTTGATTAAAACCGCGTGCAAAGCGTTTTTTCCAATGTAGAGGGACGGGAATCAGTAGATCTGGCAATGTACATTTGCCATTGTCGACCTGTTCTTTAATATGCCTAGCGAGTAACTGTGAAAGCACTTTGCCAGCGGTGAGCTGACCGCCAAATTTAAAGCGCTGTAACAACAGATCGACAGGGTATTGATAGAGCAGGGGTGTTTGTACGGTGCTAAAGGCCGGGCGCTTGCTTTGACAGCGACCACAAATACCCAGGGTGTTGAGGGGGTTGGCGCAAATTTCGCAATGTAGCCCAAGGCGGGGCAGGCTTTCCTCACAGGCGTGACAGAGGTCGATATCACGCTCGGCTGACAAACCACAAAGCAGGCAGGCTCCGGGTAAAAGCTGATAACTGGCGTTAGTGAAGAGGCGCTTTAGGCCAAGCCACTTTAGGCCAAACGAACGGCTGGCGTCGGTGGGTATTTTTAGCGTGCTGTGTTGGGCCGACTTCCTTGTATTCATGTCAAAAAATCCTTTTTTTGATGTGGTTTGGCGATGTCTTTTTAAGTCTTTTGACTAGGTCGTGGTCAGCACTTTATTAATGCGAGCGATACGATTGCGGGAACTCCTTTCCCAGTGGTCTCTCAAAGGCCTTATGACGAGTCTAGTACAGAATTTACGTTGGCGAACAGCTGGGCGCAAAACCCGGATGAGAGTTGCGTTGGTTTTTTCTTTAATGGCATTGGTGAGCACGGTGGCAGCGCAGACTAAAAATGGTTTTGACCTGCAGGGCGCTCTGGTGCCGGCAGCGGAAATCCTTCGGGGCGGGCCACCCCGAGATGGCATCCCGGCAATCGATAAGCCGATATTTATGAGCGCCACTCAGGCAGGCCTTGCTGCCAATGAGCGCGTGATGGGTGTGAATTTTAAGGGCATCGCCAGGGCCTACCCCATCCGCATGCTCAATCGCCATGAGATCGTCAACGATACGTTTGGCGAAACAGGTGTGGTTGTTTCCTATTGCCCCCTGTGTGGCAGTGGTGTGGTTTTTCTCCTACCACAGGGCGAGGGGGAGAATACCTTTGGTGTCTCCGGACTACTTTATAACAGCGATGTGCTGCTCTACGATCGTCAGAGCGAATCGCTCTGGTCGCAGCTGATGTTGCAGGCAATTAGTGGCCAGCGCCGGGGAGAAACGCTGACTTTACTGGCGGCCAGCCACACTACATGGGCTGAATGGCAAAAGCGTTATCCTGACACTTTATTACTTTCCGAGGCCAGTGCCCCAGGTCTTAACTATAAGAACAACCCCTACGCCGGCTATGAAAGTTCTCCGCAGCTATGGTTTCCCGTGCAGCAAAAGAGTGCGGTATTGGGGACGAAAGAACGGGTGCTTGGGCTTTCCATTAA
>CAYWXW010000106.1:0-9571 GCA_964462265.1 uncultured Porticoccaceae bacterium
CCAGCAAAGCCCATAAAGGCGAGGGACATGAGGCCGGCGGTAATCATACCGATGGCAGCACCCTGAAAAGGCTGGGGCACGTCGGCAACGGCGAGGCGTTCGCGCAGCGCAGAAAAGAGGATGAGTACCAGTGAAAACCCCAGGGCGGCACCAAAGCCGTAAAGGCTGGCTTCAAAGAAGGTGCGATTTTTGGCGGTGTTTTGCAGGGCGACACCCAGCACCGCACAGTTGGTGGTGATGAGGGGCAGAAAAACGCCGAGCACGCGATAGAGCAGAGGGCTGGTTTTTTCGATAAACAGCCGGGTGAATTGCACCACCACGGCGATCACCAGAATAAAGGCGATGGTCTTTAAATATTCGAGACCGAGGGGCGCAAGTATCCAGCTATTCACCAGATAGCTAGAGATGGCGGCCAGAGTCATGACAAAGGTGGTGGCGCTGGCCATGCCGATGGCGGTTTCGAGTTTATTCGACACGCCCATAAACGGGCACAGGCCGAGGAACTGCGCCAACACAAAGTTATTGACGAGTATCGAGCTAACGAGAATGAGCGCAAATTCTTGCATGGAGCCAGCCGTTCGATCTAGCGGTGGAAGGTCGGTATTATCGGGGATTAGATCCCTTTCATTCAATAATAAAACCGGGCGTTTTTAGGCTATTTGGCAATATCCCTTTTCGGCTTCAGTATATCTTTTCATTGGCATACGAGATAGGCACACGAGATCGGCAGGCGCGAAAACCTCGTGTGCCTAGAACTTAGGTCACTCGTTGCCCAGGTTGGGCACCGCTATCGGGCTCGAGCAGGTAGATACCCTCGTCATCGCCCGCGGCCAGCACCATGCCTTCAGATAGGCCAAAACGCATCTTGCGAGCGGCCAAATTGGCGACCATTACCGTTAGGCGGCCTTCGAGTTGTTCCGGTTGATAAGAGGATTTAATGCCGGAAAACACATTGCGGGTTTCGCCGCCAATATCGAGGGTGAGCTGCAATAACTTACTGGCGCCTTCAACATGGCTGGCGGCAACGATGCGCGCCACGCGCAAATCGACCTTAATAAAGTCGTCAAAGCTGATTTCATCGGCCAGGGGTTCAGCGGCTAACGGCGAATCGGGTACCGCTGCTTCTTTGGGGGCTTCAGCTTTTGAAGTGTTAGGGGCTGGCTGGGCCTGAATACCAGCTTCAACCATGGCGGCGACTTTATCTTTTTCTACCCGCTTGACCATGGGCTTAAAGATTTCGATACGGTGCTTAAGCAAAGGCTCGATAGTATCGGCCCAGACTAGCGGATCGTTGAGAAAGAGGCTGGACTGCTCGGCCATGTTGGGCAAAATAGGCTTTAGATAAATCATCAGCACGCGAAACAGGTTAATGCCCAGTGAGCAAACGGCCTGCACTTCGGCTTCGGCGCCTTCCTGCTTGGCCAATTTCCACGGTTCTTTGGCGGCGATGTATTCGTTGGCTGCATCGGCAACGGCCATAATTTCACGTACCGCTTTTCCGAAGTCGCGATTTTCGTAGTGATCGGCAATGACCTTGCCGGCATCAACGGCCTGTTGCCACAGTTCGGGTTCGCCAATGCTGGCGGCCAGAGTGGCGTCGCCGTCACGGGTGACAAACTTGGCACAGCGGCTGGCGATATTGACGACCTTGCCCACCACGTCGCTGTTAACGCGCTGAATAAAATCGTCGAGGTTGAGGTCGAGATCTTCAACACTGGACGACAGTTTGGCGGCGAAATAGTAGCGCAAATATTCTGGCTCTAAAAAGTTGAGGTAGTTGCGGGCATTAATAAAGGTGCCTCGCGACTTCGACATCTTTTTGCCATTGACCGTTAGAAAGCCGTGCACACAGACTTTATTCGGCGTGCGATAGTTGGCGCTGGTGAGCATGGCTGGCCAGAACAGGGCGTGGAAGTTGACGATGTCTTTGCCGATAAAGTGGTAGAGCTCGGCCTCGGAGTCCTTCGCCCAGTAGGTATCAAAGTCGATACCTTCGCGCTCGCAGAGGTTTTTAAAGCTGGCCATGTAGCCGATGGGCGCGTCGAGCCAAACGTAGAAATACTTGCCGGGGGCACCGGGGATTTCAAAGCCAAAGTAGGGCGCATCGCGGCTGATATCCCACTCCTGTAAACCGGCGTCGAGCCACTCGGCCAGCTTGTTGGCGATTTCTTTCGAGACGTGACCGGCTCGCGTCCACTCTTTAAGGAAGCTTTCAAACTCGGGCAATTTGAAAAAGTAATGGGTCGATTGTTTTTCAATGGGCGTGGCGCCTGAGATCGCCGACTTGGGGTCGATTAAATCAGTGGGTGCGTAGGTGGCACCGCAGGCCTCGCAGTTGTCGCCGTACTGATCGGCGGCTTTACACTTGGGGCAGGTGCCTTTGATGTAGCGGTCGGCCAGAAAGAGGTTTTTTTCAGGATCAAAAGCCTGGGTAATTTCACGCTCGGCAATATGACCGTTGTTCTTTAGACGCGTATAAATCTCGTTGGCAAATACCCGGTTTTCCTCGGCGTGAGTCGAGTGGTAGTTGTCGAATTGAATGAGGAAGTCGGCAAAGTCTTTTTCGTGCTCGGCTTTCACCTGTTCGATTAAGGCCTCCGGCGTAATGCCGAGCTCTTCGGCCTTCAACATTATTGCCGTTCCGTGAGCATCATCGGCGCAGACGTAGTAACATTCGTGCCCTCGCGCTTTCTGGAAGCGCACCCAGATATCCGTTTGAATATATTCCACCAAATGACCCAGGTGAATCGAGCCGTTGGCATAGGGCAAGGCACTGGTGACAAGAATTTTGCGGGGATTGGGCGTCGTGTCCACGGGTAAAGTTGTATCAGGCATGGGGATAAATAGCTTTTTAGGGTTTGGCGAAGGGCCGCAACTATAGCGGTTTTCGCTTTAGTTTTCATTAACGTAGGTGAACAAAAACATGGCACAAGCAGTTCAGGACAGTGGTTTGGGTAAAGTGAAATACGTAGTTGCCGTCGCATCGGGTAAAGGCGGTGTCGGCAAATCGACAACGGCGGTCAACCTGGCGCTGGCGCTGAGGGATCAAGGTCTTGCCATCGGCATTCTCGATGCCGATATTTACGGCCCCAGTTTGGCAAAAATGCTCGGTGTTGACGACTCCCGGCAGCCTAAAGTGGTCAACGGCAACGCCTTTGTGCCCATTGAAGCTCACGGTTTGCAGTCTATGTCGATGGCCTATTTGACCACCGACGCCACGCCCATGGTGTGGCGCGGGCCAATGGCCGGTAGTGCCCTGGTACAGATGATGACTCAAACCCTGTGGGGCGAACTCGATGTGTTGATTGTCGATATGCCGCCGGGCACCGGTGATATTCAATTGACCCTGTCACAGAAGGCCCAGGTATCGGGTGCGGTGATTGTTACTACACCACAGGATATTGCGCTACTCGATGCACGCAAGGGCATTGAAATGTTCCGCAAGGTCAGTATTCCCGTACTCGGCGTGGTCGAGAATATGGGCCTGCATATTTGCAGCAGTTGCGGTCATACCGAGTCTATATTTGGTGAAGGCGGCGGCGAGAGCATCGCTGAGGAATATCAAACGGCACTGCTCGGTTCCTTGCCTCTCGACAAGCGTATTCGCGAAGAGGGCGATAATGGCACGCCAATTTTTGCTGCTGACCCCGAGGGCACTATCGCGTCTCACTACCGTAGTATTGCCAGCGGTTTAATGGCGGCTCTGGCTGAGACCTCAGTGGCTGCACCTATTATCACGATTGAAGATTAAGCACAGTAAATCAATGGCTAGTAATTTTTAAGGGTATTTTAATGAGTATTAAACCGGATAGCTGGATTCGTCGCATGGCCGCAGAGCACGGCATGATTGAGCCCTTTGAAAGTGAACAGGTGCGCCACCCCGACCCCAATGGTGAGCGTGTGATTTCCTACGGCGTATCGAGCTACGGCTACGATGTGCGCTGTGCCGATGAATTCAAAATTTTCACCAATGTGCACTCGGCTACGGTTGACCCGAAAAACTTTGATCCGAAGAGTTTTGTCGATATTCAGTCCGATAGCTGCATTATTCCACCCAACTCCTTTGCGCTGGCACGCACGGTGGAATACTTTCGCATCCCACGCAGTGTGTTGACGATTTGTCTGGGTAAATCGACCTATGCCCGCTGCGGCATTATCGTTAATGTGACCCCGCTTGAGCCGGAGTGGGAGGGGCACGTAACGCTGGAATTCTCCAACACCACCAGTTTGCCGGCGAAGATTTACGCCAACGAAGGTGTTGCGCAAATGCTGTTTTTTGAAGCCGACGAAGTTTGTGAAACCTCTTATAAAGATAGAGGCGGTAAATACCAGGGCCAGCAAGGAGTGACTCTGCCGAAGGCTTGATTTTCTTCGGCAGAAGAAATGGCGGGGCAGCTACAGTTGTAGGGCAGGTTAGAGTGGAGCCCAACTTGATGCTGTGCTGTCTATATGATCAAGCCCGAGATCAGGAGCCGCTGGCCCTAAAACACGGAAAACAATCGCTAACCCTTTGATTTTTAAAGATGCTCGAATATGATAAGTTGCCAAGAAAAATATAAGCACAGCAAAGGATGGCCTTATATGTCAGTTCGTCAACTATCAGAAAACTACCAACTAGTTGTTTTTACAGACAATAAACTCATGATCTTTGCGTCACTCCTTGTGAATAGGCGCCAAAGTGATATAGAGCCAGTGGCTTTTTAATTCACTGTTAAGTGCCCATAGAAGTCAGCATTATTTGAAGTAGCAAGGAATCAAAAATTGTTTAACATTAATGATCATATAGCAAAAATATCCGACAAGAAGATTGAAGCGGTTGTGAAGCCAGCGTTTGATTTCTTTGAGGGGACCCCTTATTACCAATTGAACAATTTGCCTACTTTTGAAGGTGCTGGTGTATACGCTCTCTTTTTAAAATCGACGGATGGAACATGCTATGAAGGAAATCTGCCATCTATGCACCCAATCTATGTCGGAAAGGCTGTCCCATCAGGATCGCGGCAAGGAAAAAAGACAGGTACGGGAGCAGCTCTCAAAAGCCGATTAAGAAAGCATTTGAAAAGTATATCTGAGGTCGAAAACCTTGATGCTGATGCCTTTTTATGTAGATTTATGATTCTTCAGGGACAAGCTACAGACATGATAAGCGCTATGGAGTCATATTTAATTAGGCAATATAATCCGCTATGGAATTCATATATTGATGGTTTCGGAATAAACGCCCCAGGCGCTGGGCGCTATAACCAGTCACCGTCAGAATGGGACACTCTGCATCCAGGCCGTTATTATGCAAAGCAATTAACTGGCGAACCTAGAGATAAAGAGCTAATCATTAATAAAATCGCTAGTTATAGTATCAAGAAGGTTAATTAGACAATGGCTAAAATGTCTTCAATTGAATTATTCGCAGGTGCAGGTGGGTTAGCATTAGGGCTTCACAGCGCCGGTTTTACTCCAAAGGCAGTAGTTGAATTTAACAAGGATGCATGCCGAACCCTAAGAGCAAATAAATTGTTTACTCAGGGGGCTGGAGTATATGAAGGTGATGTAACCAAGTTCGATTATTTAAGTGTACCCGAAACAATAGAATTAATCTCGGGTGGGCCACCTTGCCAACCTTTCTCCCTTGGAGGTAAAGCGAATGGCCACAATGATGCGAGAGATATGTTCCCAGAAGCCGTTAGGGCTATTAGAGAAAAAAAACCAAGAGCATTCGTATTTGAAAATGTAAAAGGCTTATTGAGAAAAAGCTTTTTCGAGTATTTTGAATATATAGTTTTACAGTTGCAATACCCCTCGATAGAAAAGAAAAAAAATGAAGCATGGGAAATGCATCGAGAGCGACTAGAAAAACACCATACTAAGAATAAACATACAGATCTCGAATATAACGTTTTGTATCGTCTTGTAAATGCAGCAGACTATGGCGTCCCTCAAAAAAGAGAGCGAGTATTTATAGTTGGTTTCAGGTCAGACGTTGATGCAAACTGGTCGTTTCCTCAACCAACACATTCCGAGGACGCGTTACTCTGGAGTAAATGGGTTACAAAAGAATATTGGAAAAAGCATAAAGTCCGATGCCCAAAAATAGACGAAAAAATAGAGAATAGAGTAGAAAGGTTAAAGCATAAATATGGGATGTTTGAACCTGAGTTGGAGCCATGGGTTACAGTTCGCGATGCCATTACAGACCTCCCAGACCCTGAATCTAAAAAAGCTAATGAATTTAACCATCATGTTTTTAAAGGTGGTGCCAAAATCTATCCCGGCCATACAGGCAGTTATATTGACGAGCCATCCAAGGCGTTAAAAGCCGGAGGGCACGGTGTTCCGGGAGGCGAAAATATGATTCGTTTTGAAGATGGAAGTGTTCGTTACTTTACTGTTCGTGAAAGCGCCAGAATTCAAACATTTCCTGATGACTTTGGCTTTGAAGGTTCTTGGGGTGAAGTAATGCGCCAACTTGGAAATGCAGTCCCCGCTGAACTTGGAAAAAAAGTCGGGCAATCCATTTTTCGTGTCCTTAAATCAAAAAGCACTTAACAATTTGCTGCATCGGAAAAACTACTCGCTCGCGCTCGCATTTTTCCGCTGAGCAAGGCGTTAGGTTTCAGAAGGAGCACGAAATATGGTAACTCTCACAGAAGAGCAAAAAATATACTTTGGTCAAGAATTTGTTACTAAATATCTTGCTGGAGGTTTCGGGGCTATGACAAAGACTGAAATGGACGTCTTGATTTATCACCTTATTTCTGACTCGGAGGATATTAAAAATAAATCAAATTACGAAGTCGCGAATAAATTACTGATACCTGAGTCTAAAGTAAAGTCTCTTAGGCTTAACGCTGCGCTAAAGTATAAACAAGCCAATCACAAAGCTGTACTTGCAAATATTGTATCGAGAATAACAGATGAAATGGCGAAACCAGAATTTGAATCTGGCATAGTAACTATAACAATAGAGAACCCAGTAGAGCAGAGGGAGTTAGAGCATGCACTAAAAACTGAAGGGAGAAATATTGAATACGGTCTAAACAAAGAGCTTTTCAAAATAAAGCCTATAGCTTTATTTGAACTAGTCGCTTCAAATTTTGAAAATAGAGAGGCAGAATTTACCACCATTATTCAAGCTCAGATTCTAGACCAAGAAAAGCAAGCAGCTATAATTAATAATGCTCTTACCTTCAGGCAGAAACTAAATAAAGTGGGCGAAGAAATTAGCGATAAAGCAAGCTTAATTGGCCTTCTTGGTGCCGTTGGTGGTGCGCTATAAACCTAACAAAAACATCAAGTTCGTTCGCTATCGCTCACTGGGACGCGCAAAAAGCCGCGCGCCCCTTATGTAATCGTTATACCAATCTATCAAAACAGGAGGTTTTCTGAGTCAAGCCTGGAATGCAGGTCAGTACGTAGATAGTATTTGATAGTTTGACCGTCGCTTTTTTTGAGGGACTGTACAAGAGAATTAAAAGGCGGCCATCGCTAAAGTCGCTAGCCGTCAACTTTAATAAATCAATTCACACAAGCCATCAAACACGAGCTCGTTATAGCTAACAATGCCGAGTACTTTGCCATCGGCGACAACGGGTGCATTCGACAGCCCAAAGCGATCAAAGAGCCGAGCGCAATGGCGCACATCCAGTTCGGGATCAACGGGAATAACGGGCTTGGACATAATCTCGTAAACATTGACCCGCTCTGGGGCCTTATCCTTGGCCAGCACTTTTTTGACAATATCAGACAATAGAAGAATACCAAGGGCGTCGTGGGGATGGCGTTTGTTGACGATGACTACTTTGGCATTGGCGTCTTTCATGGCATCGAGGGCCTGTTTGATGGTGGCCGAGCCATCAAGCTCAAGGTGCCTTTCGTGCATGATGTCGCGAACGAGAATAGTTTTTTTATGTTTCACAGGAGTTCCTCTACTGATTGGCTAATTTCTTCTGCCTGGTGGGCGACGCCAATGGCGTCCTCGACGTCGATCTGTACGGCAATACCAGTACCGGGTTTGTCATCAAATTCACCCACGCGACCAATTTCTTCGAGAATGTGGCGACTCAAATGTTCTTCAACCAGTAGCAAGACAACATCCCGTTGGGTTGCCAGTGACAAGCCGAAAAAGGTTTTACTTTTTTTCAGGCCCTCACCTCGGGCATTGCTAATAACGGTTGCGCCGGTGGCTCCCGCCTCGCGTGCGGCGGCCATGATGGCATCTGTTTTATCATCCTCGACAAAAACGGTAATCATTTTAAAGTGCATTTTTTGACCTCAACGTTTAACCACAATTTTTGACCACATTATAGGTTTCTACTTCTTTTGTTCCGGATGTTTTTTGCTGGATTTAGCGGCAAAATTTGCTTTCAGTTCAGACAGCTGTGCATAGGCCATAACCGAGATAATAGGTAACAAGCTGGCAAAGGCAATTAATCCAAAACCGTCAATCAAGGGGTTTCGACCCGGTACGTTTTCAGATAGCCCCAGCCCCAGCGCGGCGACCAGTGGCACAGTGACCGTCGACGTGGTGACACCGCCAGAGTCGTAGGCCAGAGGGACTATCAATTTTGGCGCCACCATCGTCTGTAAGACAACGATAATATAGCCGCCAATAATGTACCAGTGGATGGGGTCACCGACCACAATGCGATAGCAGCCCAGTGAAATGCCAACGGCCACGCCAATCGCCACGGCAATGCGCAGACCCCAGACACCGATGGCTCCACCGCTGACCTCGTGCGCTTTTATGGCCACGGCCATGAGTGAGGGTTCGGCAATAGTGGTGCTAAAGCCAATGCTAAAGGCAAAAAAGTAAACCCAGTAGTAGTCCCGCCAGTTCACTGCTGTGAGCAGGCTTTGTCCCGTTTGTGCGGCCTGAATAAAGGTCGGGTCGGTGAGCTGTTGTGCCATGACTCGCCCCAGAGGAAAGAGACACCACTCAAGCCCCAACAAAAAGAAAGACAAGCCGATTAATACCCAGATAAAGCCGATTAAAATTGCCGCGAGGTTGGCTGGCTTCTTGCGAATAACAAAAAATTGAAAGCCAAAAATAATGACCGCAATGGGCACAACATCGATAACGGTGCTCAGTAGGGTGTCGAGTAGTTCACTGAGAATGCTCATGCGACGCTCATGCGATGATCATGCCGTAGGCCATGACAAAAATGATGGGTGTTAAGGAGGCAAAGGCGATCAGGCCAAAGCCATCAATCATTGGGTTGCGGCCCTGAATTGACGATGCCAGGCCAACGCCGAGGGCGGTGACCAGAGGCACAGTGATAGTCGATGTGGTGACGCCACCGGAGTCATAGGCGATGCCGATAATTTCCTCGGGGGCGAAGAAGGTCATGATCACGACCAGTACGTAGCCGCCGATAATTAGCCACTGAATGGGCCAGCCTTTGAGAATGCGTAACACGCCAAGCACGATGGCCAGCCCCACAGAAAAGGCCACAGTAAAGCGCAAGCCGGTGGCGTACTGGGCTTTAGCGGCGGCACTTGATTCGATCATTTGTCCGGTAGCGGCAACTTCTCACGGTCGTCAAGGTCAAAACCATATGGCTTACAACCGTTGTGT
>CAYWXW010000106.1:9581-10217 GCA_964462265.1 uncultured Porticoccaceae bacterium
GACGGCAATCAGGGCGGGCTCTGCAACGGTCGTACCAAAACCTAAACAGAAGGCAAAGCTCAGCAGCCAAAAGGCACTGCCCTTGCGGGCAAAGGCGTGGGCCATGGATTCGCCAATGGGGAATAAACCCTGCTCCAGGCCATGAATAAAAAAGGTTAAACCAAGAATCACAAAGACCACGCCGAGTAATAGCTGGCCAACATCGGGCAGGGGCTGTTGCAGGACGACGAGTTGAAAAAACAGGATCACCAGTACGATGGGTAGCAAATCGCGCAGGCTGCCGAGCATGGCGTTTAAGAGCTTTTTGATGGTGTCTTTCAAGTACCGTGAGCCTTATCTAAAGCGGTCGCATGGCGACACAAAAAGTGTATTTTAATTGCGGCAAATGACGTAATGGTGACCTGCGTCGAATGCTGTTTAAATGGGGTAACTTATGTCTCGCAACAATGCCTAAAAATGAAGGTTTAGGCAATGATATGACGCCTGCTTTGATGAATATTGTCGAGCCAAGCATTATTTCATCAAGGCGACACTTTTGACCTGGGCATAGACTTTGTCGCCGACCTTTATTTGCAAGAGGTGAACGGAGCGGCATTTGCAAGAGGTGAACGGAGCGGCGGGTAATACGCGCCAGGA
>CAYWXW010000106.1:10227-11216 GCA_964462265.1 uncultured Porticoccaceae bacterium
CGGGGCAATATAGGTATTGTATTTTATGTTCGATAATTGACGGAATGATGACCTCCGTCGAATGCTGTTTAAGTGGGCTAACAATGCCTAAATATTAGGATGTAATCAATGATATGAAGCCAGCTTTTATCAATATTTGCGATGCACAGACTATTTCATCAAGGCGACACTTTTGACCTGGGCATAGAGGTTTTTGCCGACCTCTATTTTTAGGAGGTGAACGGAGCGGCGGGTAATACGCGCCAGGAGGTGCTGCCCGCCGATCTCACAGCGCACCAGTAACTGTGAGGGGTCTCGGTCGGGGTCAATGCTCAGCACGCGCACCGCAAAGCTATTGCTGATACTGATTTGCTGGGGTTGGACTAAAGCCAGGCTGACGTCCCGGGCACAGATGCGAAGTCGGGCCTTATGGCCGAGGGGCAGGCCATTGTAGGACACTGACACCTGGGCGCCGTCAAAGGCCAGGCTGGTGAGGTGGAATTCTTTATCGTGGCCCACCACTCTGGCCTCAAGCACAGCGGCGGCATCCTCAAAGTGGGCGATTGCCAACAGAGGGTCGGTGAGGAGGGTGTTGAGTTCACCGCAGGCAACCACACGGCCCTGATCCAGCAGGATTAAATGATCGGCCAGTTGCTGCACCTCTTCTGGTGAATGGCTGACGTAGAGTACGGGGATGTCGAGCTCCTGCCAGAGGCTTTCGAGATAGGGCAGGATTTCAGCCTTGCCGCTGGCGTCGAGACTGGCCAATGGTTCATCCATCAATAACAATTCTGGGCTAGTCAGTAAAGCGCGGGCAATGGCAACACGTTGGCGCTGGCCGCCGGATAATTCCTCAGTTTTACGTTCGAGTAAAGCTTCAAGGCCGAGCCATGCGGTGACAGCGTCAAAGCCTAATTTGCGCTGCTGTTTGGGGATGCGCCGCCAGCCGTAGGCCATATTCTCGCGCACATTGAGATGCGGGAAGAGGCTGGCCTCCTGAAATACATAGG
>CAYWXW010000107.1:0-11187 GCA_964462265.1 uncultured Porticoccaceae bacterium
GTCACCTTGCTAACGGAGAAGAAGAAGAAGAAGAAGAAGAAGACGAAGAAGAGCCCAAAGCCCGAAATCCCCAAGAGCCTGTTGTCCCAGCTCCAGACCCCAAGTTCCCAGTCGAGGGAAAATTGCAGCCAGAAGAAGCGGCGGCTCATGCATATTAACAAGGACGACAACGATGACAACAACAATGACAACAATCAGATAGACTCCCCTGATCAGAAGGAAAAGGACGGCGAGAAAGACCCTGTCGACAATGACAATGCCCAAACCCAGCATCAGCATGACCCCTTGTCCTCTCGCAAGGAAGAAGAGGATACGGAGAAGGAGAGGAGAGACGGGACGGAAGAGGTCGCCCCAAAAGTGGTCGCCCCAAAAGTGGTCAGCAACAGCAACAACGACCATGACAAAGGTGACCGGATTGAACCCCAAGAGCAGCAAGCCCAAACCCAGCATCAGCATGACCCCTCGTCCTCCGGCAAGGAAGATGAGGATATGGAGAAGGAGAGGAGAGACGGAACGGTAGAGGTCGGCCCCGAAGTGGTCAGCAACAGCAACAACGACCATGCCAACGGTGACCACAGGGACAGCCGCAAGGATGACGGCAAGCACCACGACCAGGACGAGAACCAGAACCAGGACCAGAACAAGATCCAGGACCAGGACGAGATCCAGGACAAGGACGAGAACCAGGACAAGCACCAGGATGACCACGGGAAGGAGGGGGAGGGAGAGGAGGAGGGCGAGGAGGAGGAGGAAAAGAAGCGCGCCCATTTCATGCCAACCCGCGCCTTCCCTTTGCAACGCATCTTTCCAGGTAGCCTTCCTTTTTATGTTTCGGTGACCCACGACATTGATTCCGTTGGAATAGCTGCTAGGCATCCGGCGGACATTCTCTGGTACCTAACTCCACTTGAAGCAAAGAGCACATTTAGCACCATCGAGTCGCAGCTCAAAGTCTTCCAGTCTAATGCCAAGTCCCGGTTTGCAGTCAAAGTCACTGATGAAAATGGGAGGATTTTGACCACTCTACCAACAGGACAGAAAGTGAACCGACCCGTCCCCATGAACCAATATCGGAATTGCCGTCTTCTTTCATTTACAGTCGGTACATACCTTTTCCCAATACCATTCACGCTCTCTATCTACCTCACCCAAGACCGTCTGGCAGCCCACAACCTTCTTGACGAGGACATGGGGGAATTCCTCACTCTTGCAATGAACGTGGCCCGTATCAAATTTGCTGATTACCCTCCATACAACTTGGCACCTACAACCGCAGGTCAGGGATATTTTGCAAAGGCGTTGGAACTATTGCCGCCATTCTACCGAGAACATCCTGCAACCAAATCGACCAACAGGCAAAATAATAACAGGACAACACTTTTATCCCTTGAAAGTACAGTGTTCCTGCTGCGCATGTTGGACAATGTTTTTAAGGACATGGCAGAGCGCCGGATCGTGGAAGACTATCCTTCAATCGCCCGGGAAGTTGGTTGTACCTCTAACTGGGCTGCTGGTGTTGGGTCAAGGAAGATAGCAGAGATAGCTCAGCTTTTTTCACAGCATGCACTCTATGAAATCGTTGCCGCAGGTATTAAACAGATCACTCAAGAGCGGAAACCATTGACTGTAAACCTTGCATGCCCCAAGAGTCTACAACGTTGTCTGCATTCCATGGGCGAAAAGTTGACCAGACGGTTCGAAATAATTTTCCCATACAAGCAATGGGATGGGTTGCACCCGCCCATCGGGGTTGTAACGGTCGATTATGCTCTCTGTTTCAAGCCTATCACTCCAGGAACGGCTATTTTCTTGAATGGTCCAAGGACGGCGGCATTTGCCAAAAAAATGTTGGATTTACATAAAGCTGGAAAACTGAGCCAACGAAACTCCCCCGATGAAGGGTTGCAGGAGGAGGAGCACCAGCAGGAGGAGGGACTTCCAGAGCGGGAAGAGGAAGATGACAATGATGCTGCGCGTCGAGCCGAGGATGAGCGTCGAGCCGAGGAGGCCGAGAAGGACGAGGAGGATGAGGTTGCCGCTGTAGGAGCGGAGCTGGAACAGGTAGCACCACCACGACCAACACCTCCAGCCACTAGGAACACCCACGAAGATACTGTGGGAAACACTCAGGAAGAAGAGGTGGGCCACAGCGACCAAAGTCGACAAAGCGAAGGCACGGGAAATCAAGAGGACGAGGAGCCAGATGTGAATACAATGCGGCTATGTGGAATGGAAAGCTACCAACCCCCAAGGTACAGATTCAAGCTCGATCCACAAGTACCAGCACCAATAGTAGCACAAAGCCATCAACCTTCCTCCCAGCAATGGAGTAGCCATGCAACGGAAGAAGCACCTTCTCCGGTAGAAGTGCAATGCATAGAGGTGACTCCAGAAAACAGTATCGGAGTTCTGATGCCTCTTCACCGCGGCAATGATCGCTACCTGGTGGGGGCCCAAGAAGACAGCGGGAGTGACTTTGGTATCCCCAACGAGGTGGGGGCTGGTGAAACAGATATCACCCTTGAAGAGTTCCAAGGAGAGTTTCCGGAAGACTTTGACGAGCGGGAGGACGAGGAAGAAGAAAACGACGACAATGAGGGTAGCGACAGCTCCCCTTCGAGGGAAGTTTCAGCCAGGAGGGATGGTCGTATCAGGGTTAACGGCGAGGTTATTACCAGGAACACCCAGGAAAGTAGAAGCGCAAGGTTGAGAAGGAGGAATAGAGAGAGAGAGAGTCACCCAGCCCAACAGAACCTAGCTCCACGATTCGAAAGCGCAGGGGGGGAAGAGGATGCTACGCAGGTGGTTCTGGAAGGAAACGAGAATGATGATAACAATGATGCAGTGGCGGCAGAGGCCGGGCTCACTCATGAAGAACCTGGAAGGGAGCTACGGGATGATCCTCCACAACGTGTCTCGCATCGTATGTCTAGAGAGTTGGACGCGCTAGCAACCGATCTCAGCAATAATTTTGAAGGCTTGGACACTGAGGTTTTGGCAGGGAACAGAAGAAGAAGAAGAAGAAGAAGAAGAACGGGCAGAAGGAACTTGCACTTTCCCGCTTTATCTTGGTCTAATCCAGACAGCCCAATCAACTTTGAGCCTCAAGGGAACCAATCAAGCTACTATCAGGCCATGTGGACCTCACAACATTGGGGACCAAAAACATGCCCACCACCAGTCGGAGAATGTTGGAAAAAATTCGAGCCCAACCAGGATTCGGATGAAGTGGAGGAACAGGCAAATGCAGAAGCAGTCGCCGACGCCGACGCAGACTCAGACTCAGACGCCGACTCAGATGCCGATCCAGATCCAGATTCACTATGGGAACAGCAGTCCTTGGACCACCAAGCAGACAATGAAGCTGATATAGACATTTTAGCTTCGGAGCCATTGGTGGGTAGCGACCAGGAGGAACAAGAGGAAGAGCGGGAAAGAGGGGGTGGCAGCAGGGAGGAGAACAACGAGGACGAGGAAGATGTGGACCAAGTCACTGCCTCCCTCTTGATCCTAGACAACCTGAGATCAAAAGAGCGACAGTCCATGTACTCACAACTGAATACAGGCGGTCACCTCAGCAATGTTCACACAGGCAAGGTCAACCTGAAGGGGAAGAAAATACCAACGGAGGATGACAATCAACGAATGGTTAGAGAGGAGGAAGATGGACTAGAACAGAGAAACATCGAGTTTCTTATAGAACTCGAGGATTTATGTGAATTGCAGGCATTCAACCTTTACACACCCTGGATCCGGGACGCATTCCTCAAGACCAGCATGAAGGAGAAGGTACCTAACGAGCTCAAAGCCCTATTAGCCACCACGGAGAAGTTCCTCATCGGGTCCAGGACAGGTAGCCACACCAACCCTGAGCTTGAAGGCCTGCATGAACGAGGTTCTCGGATAATGACAGATGTACTAAAAGCCTATGAAAATGCCATGGATTTCCTCTGCCACCATGATAGACTGGAAGCCAGACACGAGTTCACAGGCGCATGGAATATCAGTGATCTCATTAATGCGGGCCCACGGGATTATTACGGTGGTTCCATTGCCTTTCCTTCCGTGGAAGATCTTCCGTGGGAACACATGATGGTTGCATCGGTAGAGGACGTGTCGAGTTTGCTCCAGAAGGTGTACCATGAGAGTGTCATGCCAATTCAAAAGTTATATCACCGGGTGAGTGGAGCAGGCACAGGGACGAGCCACAGAGGTAACAGCTCTAGCACCAACACTGCTACCATACCAGACGTATCAACTCTTTCCGCAGAGGCGTGCACAGCGTACATGTACCACATTGAAAGAATCCTTCTAATGTTCGGCCCAACCTACTGCAATACTCCCATCCACAAAGAAATCAAGGCTAGGCACCAAGTTAACGGTCGGGCGTGGGATTTCTTCTGTGTTCCCAACGAAGCTGTACGAGGGCTCAGCTCCAAGGAGCTAAACAGTCAAATTGGTCTCTTCTACGGGTTGGACCCCCTGCTGTACTCAAACTACTGCGACATGGACCCAGCCCACTACGCCAACCGTCTCCACGCGGCTTCGAGGAATCGTGGTAGTTACCAGATTACCAAGAAGGTACACTTTGCTCCTCAGTACGAATTCTTTTGTGCTCTATTGGAAGAAATTATCCAAAGGTATGGCGTTTTTGGGCAAGCAGCCCCGATCACTCCAAGCAATGGCCAGATGCGGAGGAGGGCCATGTTTGATACCTACTCATACCAGGCAATAGCTGAGTTGAGTGACAACACACGTGAGTGCATGCTTGATGAGATAGTCAATGTTCTAATGGAATGCTACTATCAAATTTGGGGTTTCAGACTCAGAAACTATCTCAAGAAAGCGCTGAATGTAGCCGATCTGGAACCAAACGAGATCCAGTCCCTACCACCAAAAACAATGGGGGACTACGAAGCATTGCCTGAACGACTCCGAACTTTTGTGCAGGTCGGTACGGGAAACCGCCTAAAAACCAAGAAGAACAAAACACCTGTTCATACCTTTGGTAAGTACGACAAATCGCAACAAGCGGAATGAGTTTGCTGCCAACCAGGGTAAGACATTCCAAACCTGTCTCAACTTTTATCACACACCCCAACCATCACGTACAAATGGAACTATTACTTTCAACAATCGAACAATAAGAGGAAACGCTCAATATGATGTTCCTATCCCAGGAAAAGGAGGAGTTTCGTGTCAAAGGAAACAATGGATATACCAATGCATGGAACCTATGTCCCAACCGGTTTTTCCCTCACAGGATCCGAAAGCGACTTCTCCGCATAGAAGAAAAGGTGCCTCCTCAAGGGAATTTGGCCAGGAATGCTTACAGCCCCTTTAGCTGGGATGAGTTCCTTTCACGTCTGAAGCAATGGTTTCTGGTTCAGGGATTACAAGGGGGAGACGCAACCCCAATCATCTGGATAACAACCCCGAGCAACATTTACGCTCACACAGGATGCGCCAGGCAGGTCAAACTCCCAGCACCACAGGCCCCCAGACGAGACCAGGCTTCGTCCGGCAGGCGGCCCCGGGAACGAGGGCGCCGAAAGTTCTTTAGGGAATTCCCCCCTCCAGAAATATGCGAGATGCTGGAATGTACTCCCAAGAAATTACCGGACCGATTCTTCGAGATGTTTGGAGGCAAGAAACTTCTCAATCCAGGAGATATGCTATTTTTGAAGGTCATTGTGGGCAAGTTCCTTGAAGCCGCTGTAAAACGGAATTTCAGCCCATCTGGACAGGTCCGCAACGAAAGTCTGGTAGCCATTTTGGACGATGTTTTTGAGGCGGTAACAAACACCGACATGGACATCCCTATTTGTCGAGGGTACACGCTCAAGGACCTTTTTCCGAAAGCAGGAGACAAGCTGAGGAAATTCCAAAACCTCTACTCCATCAAGGTATTCCTGACCGAAATGGTCGTACATGGTCCGAACATGGCAAATAACTCTGAGATCAAGGACCAAAAGAGGAGACGCATCTGGAAGAAGGTGGTGATGTCCTTCTCAGCAATGCTCCGGAATGCCGGCTGGTATAACGGCATGGGACAAGGAGGGGTGGAACAACCAAAATACGGCCCCCCGCCAACCGGCCCATTCTTGGTGGATACCCCTCCCAATCTTTCTGCTGCCAGCCAAAGGGAAGAAAACGAAGATGAAGACCAAAGAAGACTGAAGATCCAAGGTCTAATTGAAGACTTGGATAAAGTCCGACGAGATTTGCAGTCCGGCGAACTATCCTCCAAGACCAGACAAGCTGTAGCCAATTTGATGTCTGAATCCTATTTCGTTGAAGAGGTTTGGAGGTTCTGGTACACAATGCGCGCCCTGTATTTCAAGAAGAAGGCCAGGTACCTCGGCCAACGTGCGTCGCAGCTGAAGGATGAGGATGTGCAAGATCCTGAGGTGTTAAAAAAATTAAATGAATGGAGAGATAAACTTCTGCAGTCTGATGCGGAGGCCACCGAAGAAAACTTCGCACACTTCCGGACAAATATTGATCACGAATTCAATACCGAAAGTGGAGTGGAAAGAATAATGGGGGCAAACAACGTGCCGTAAGTAACAAATAGATGAAGTACTCTGCAAAAGATTAATTATTATGTTGTTCTCGTAGGACCAGCTTATTAAACCTCTTTCCGCCCAATAGCCCAGTGCGCTACTCTCCAACAGGGACCAAGCTAGTTTTGCCATTGACTCACCTGGTGCTATACGGGCAACAAGCAGAACACGAAGACGGGGGTCCTTTGTTGCCACCCGACTTTTTCCCGGAATTAGAACACCGACCTGCCTCCACCAAGGAAGCCAGGTTTCACTATCGTCAATTCATCATGGAAAAGGACTCCTGCCGTCGTAAGCGAAAGTTCTGCTATGGTGCTCTGTACAAGGAACTCTATCCAGGGTATTACCTGATTGACCTATCTGAAAGCCCTGTGCAGAGTGTCGATGTTCGTCTCAGTGACGCCAATGGCAAGGAGTCCATTGTCCGAATTCGTTCTGCAATTCTAGAGACCGAGCTCTTGCAATCTGTAACTCGTTTTGCCAAGACTCTCCCCAAAAAGGGTAACTGCCGTCAAGACACAGGGGATGAAGGACACATGTTTGCCCTCGGGTATAAATCCATGGATCCCCAAAACCCCCAGATCTATGTGCCCACTTATGAACCAGTCCTTAGAGCCGCCATGGCCAGCGCTACAACTGAGTTGTCTCGCTACATGACCAGCCACTTCCCACAAGATCTCAGGAGCATCAGAGAAGCCGAGGACGCCAAGTTTATACTTGTTCCACCTGACAAGCGCCCAACTCCCTTGATTGAGATGGGCGGAAAGAACGGGCCTGGCAATTGTCTCATGATCTCAAGAGACCTGGTCAACAGTAGTCACATTGATTATCGCGATAAGTCTAGAAGCCTGTCCCTGTGGGTTGAAGAGATGCCTGGCCAAGCCACTGGCTGGTATTTCATTATGCCTGAGGCCACTATCAATGGACGTCTCGGAGTTGTCGTACGGTTGTTTCATGGCTGTTCCATCAGCTGGGATGGCAAACTTATCAAACACTGCTCTACAGTCTCCAAACTGGGACCAAACAATCATGTATATGGTTGCTTTGTAGGGAGTTGTCGGGATTAGATTGACCAGATTGACCTAAGAGCATCTTTTACGGGTAATCCACACAACAGGACTGCGCAGCCCAACTACTTCAGAAAGAAGACAAAAATAGAACACCAGCCCCATGGTTGAAAGATTACCACCTTACTCGCCAGTAGACAGCATTAACAAAGTAAAGTAAGGATGAGTAGGGCCTATCTCATTTTCACGCAAAGGTGTTTTTTTGCTCTTGAGGCTGAGCTAGACACTACAGCTGGAGTATAAGTGGCTAGGCGTAGGGACCAAAATACAAAATATACTCCTAGACAAATGAATAAAACTGTCAGGCGAAAAACCGAGGACAAGACTCAAAAATTCCTACAAGAGTCGAACGACTCACTGGGGAGGACCAACAATAATTCTGAGAAGAGAAACCCAAGGGAGAGTAAAAAATAGGCACACAAATCGCAAGAGGATGTATATAACGAGATGGACCCCACACGGTACACCGACCCGGACTACGCTGCTGCAAAGGCAGATCTCCAGCGGCGTCAAAGGGAAATCGCTGCAGCCATCCACCCTGCAACTGACCCCGGAGAACGCAGTCCTTTACAAATGACAGAACCAGAAGAGAAAATACTTCTGGGCATGATGGAGATAGTGCATAAAAAATTGGACAACTGGAAACTCGAGGATGGCTATGAACGACAAACACTGGCAGCCATCCCTCAAATTGGAATGGCAATGATCTACATGAACAAGGCACTGAAATGTATAGCCACAGCGACGGCACAACTAGCAGAAGGAGACGATGGGTTCCCTTTCATTGATGAATGTGTTGCTACTACCAGCGACCACTGGAACCCCTCTGATGTAGCAGGTGACATGGGCTTGGTACGCCGTGTGATTCACCATGCCGCCACTCGCTGCCTGGAACAGCAAGACGAACAAAGCAAGGAGAGGAAAGAAATGATTCTGACACAAGTTAAAGAGTGTAGTTATATGCTGGGAACCATGGTGTCTCAGGGAGATTTCGAATATTATCCCCTGATCGACGACCGCAACCCAGCTACAATCATGCGTCTAGGGAAACCCTCATGGGCTCACACCATTCATGAAACAGCTCTAAATTTGGGCCTGAGAGAGAGCAGTGACTCTCAAGAGAATCATATACCCCTCGATCTACTGAAACAGCACGCACCATAGACAACGGCATTAAAAAGTACGACAGAAGTATGTATGTCTGCCCAGTCCGTCTATAGTCATCATTTGAAAACTAGTATTGCGCAAAATAACATGCTTGGTAGAACTAGAACCAAATTTCGGTGTAATGCACTCTCTTCTAGAATGGTCTAACAGCTAATGCTGCCTGTCAACATCAATAATAATTACTCTAACTACGTTTAAAAAATTAACTCCGTTGTCAACGCACGCTACTTCAACTTTTGCAGGTACTTCCAGCAGGCCTCGAGATCATCATCTGAAAACTCTCCAAGAATCTTCTCATCAGCTCTGATTCGCGCCCATTTTCCTTTGCCATACCTATCAACACCACACTTGACGGCCTTCCGCACTTCCTTTGTCCACAAAGTCGATCCGTTTTTGACCATGGTGCGCCAGCAGTCTTTGACCATAACGTTCGTTCGTTCGTTAAAGACGTTTTGATAAGCATCTAAGATTGTCACCCATTCGCCGTAGCCATGCGTTGCAACACCATCCCTGACGGCATCCCGCTCCTCCTCCGACCAAGGTCGCTTCTTGGTACTACCTTTTGGCTTCCCACCACCTTGAAAGTCCAAACGGCGAGCAATCGTTGGAGTTTCGTGAAGTGCCCCCCCAGTGTGGGAGCTACTGTGACTACTTGGCAAGTTACTGTTTACCTTGTTACCGCGGGAGTTGTCAATGGTGCGGGCACGTTTGTCAGTCCGGCCAGAAGCAGCAGAAGCCGAGTTACGACGGGCACGCGGCTTGCCACTACCATCACTCCCATCCTCCTCGTCACCACCATTGCTGTTCCATATCCCCCCATCACCAGCCGGACTGTCTCGGTCATGCTCGGTTACATGCGTCACGCGATCCTTTTTGTCCAGCGAGAGGGGTGTGACCGACAAGCGTTTGCGTCGACGCAACTTTAGTGTCTCCAACGTCTCCTTGTCTTCAATGCGATAGCGAAAGCGGACCAGATCAGGATCGGAGGGTCCAAACACACGCCCAAACCACTTTTGCATGAGACCCTCTACCTTTTGTTGAAAATACTTGAGGCAAAAGGGACTTTCGTAGAGAATGTCATTCAAGACTCCGGCATGCTTGAGTTTTGGGTAGCTGTCGCCGCTGCTGATGTCAAATAGAAGTTTGATATTTTCCGCCACACCATCATGCTCACACTCACGAGACTGGCTGTAATCAATGACCTCACCCAATTCACGCTGAGAAATCACCTGATCGTCCTCATCTTGAGCCAAGCGCCCACGAACGGGCGCCAGACACTTATGAACCTCCAATAGCGTCATCAAAGCATCAAACTTCTTCTCAAATAGTTTATGGCCCACAAGTTTTGCATTCTCTTCCACGTGATCTTCCAAAGGCGCCATTCCTTCTTGCAAATGGCGAGTATCGAGCACATCTCCGGTGTCTTTGCGGAGACAAAGCCCCCGCGACTCAACGAGCGACACTTCCAACTCTTTCCAATGTTCCCGCGTCCAGCCATCCAAAGGACGAACATTCAAAAAACGATCATCATCATCATCATCATCGCGCCCATTATCTCCGCTCGCTGTCAGAGCATAAGGCCTGACGGTACAACACGCCATCACCACCTGTGCCAGCTTGTAGCGTGCATAGAGTCGACCATACCCAAGCATGTTACACGGGTACATTTTCCAAAAATACTGCAGAGAGAGAGCACACGAGAGAAAGTGTGTGTGAGTGAGGGAGAGAGAGAGAGAGAGGAAAAAGGACAGCAACATACCAGAAAGCCGGCATCTATTAGCACTACAGAACATACTAGTACACACCACATACATACTCACCTCGAGCGACACAAAGTGTTCGATGCGCTGGTCACGGCTCCACACCACCAACTCCGACTTGTACTCAATCAGATCCGAAACGATGCCCAGTGCATCATCATTGGGACACTGCTCGATTTCTTTTTTTTCATCATCATTGTCATCATCATTGTCATCATCATTGTCATCATCATTGTCATCAACATCGTCTCTTGGACTTGCAAAGAGAGGCTCTTCGTCGTCCTTTTGCGAACTCTGTTGTTGCTGTCCAGCGTCCTCTGGTGAACGCTGTTGTTGTTGGCTTTGCTTTTGCCCAGTCTGTAGTAGAGTGTCGCTACCAGCAACAGGATCCAGCTGTGAAACACACACGCCCCCCTCACTGGTTTCCATTCCTTCGTTGCTATCAGATTCATTTTGTATGTACTGTCTTGGTAGTTCTGGGTCTTCATCACTCAAGGAGTCTACCACACCTGGAGAGAACATCTCAGCCATAGTGCGATCAAACAGCTATCCCCTTCAGGTAGGAACGTTCCTCTTTTGTTCAGTAGATGTTTGAATGAGTTTCGTTTTGGTGTTGGTGATGGGGCC
>CAYWXW010000108.1:0-10910 GCA_964462265.1 uncultured Porticoccaceae bacterium
CAGCGTTTTCTTCACTGTGGCCCATCACGGCCTGCATGCCGACACAAATGGCCAGCACCGGCTTTTCGGCGATGGCAGTTTTGACCAGCTGATCAAAACCGAGACGGCGAATTTCTGCCATGCAATCGCGAATAGCACCGACACCGGGGAACACCACTTTATCGGCCCGCGCCACTTCCATTGGGTCGGCGGTGATAACGATGTGGTCGTCGGGTGCCACGTGCTCCAGCGCTTTAGCGGCGGAATGCAGGTTGCCCATGCCGTAATCGAGCACGGCGATGCGGGTGCGGAAATCACTCATAGTTTTACTCGTTTGTGGTGCCGGGTACCGAAATCATTACGCTAAGAATACCGACGACTCATCCTTACAAGGTGCCCCTGCTTACCAAAGCGCCTCTACTTACAAGGTGCCTTTAGTAGAGGGCATCTGGCCCGCCATGCGGGGGTCGGGCGCAAGGGCCATGCGCAGTGCGCGGCCAAAAGCTTTGAACACAGTCTCTACCTGGTGGTGGGTATTACTGCCCCGCAGGTTGTCGATATGTAAAGTCGCGCCGGCGTGATTAACAAAGCCCTGAAAAAACTCAGACACCAGGTCGACGTCAAAATTGCCAACACGGGCGCGGGTATAAACCACATCCTGAACCAAACCAGGACGACCGGAAAAGTCGATAACCACTCGCGACAGGGCTTCGTCCAGTGGTACATAGGCGTGGCCGTAGCGATAAATGCCCTTGCGGTCGCCCAGTGCTTTGGCCACTGCCTGGCCAAAGGTAATGCCGATATCTTCCACCGTGTGGTGGTCGTCAATATGAGTATCACCCTGGGCTTTGACCGATATATCGATCAAGCCATGGCGGGCGATTTGATCGAGCATGTGCTCGAGAAAGGGCACGCCGGTATCGAAGTCAGCCACACCTGTGCCATCGAGATCGACGGCGACAGTAATTTTGGTTTCGAGGGTGTCACGACTCACGGTCGCCTTGCGTTCACTCATTTTACTCTCCGGTTCAGCCTGGCTTGTAACATCTGTCGTCACAGCAACAGGCGGCAAGCGGGCATTATACGGACACGCTCACAAAGCGGCCAGCGGCCTGACAAACGGCGCGATGATTTAGCGAAAATTGAAACGAAGGCTCAGTTTGGCACCTGTGCTGTTGAACCCTTACGCGGTATCACGCTCTAATACTGCACTCACCACCGTGCCACTCAAGCGAAAGGCTCCCCCCCTTAATGAAAGCAATGAAATGGATTATTGGCACCCTTGTCGCGCTCGTACTTTTACTCGCTATTGCTCTCGCTTATCTTGTTTTTGCCATAGACCCCAACAGCTACAAGCCGCAACTGGCCGAGCTGGCGCAAGAACAGGATATTGCGCTCAATATTGACGGCGAACTAAGCTGGCAATTGCTGCCCAGCCTGGCCCTCAGTATCGGCGCCACCCAAATCACCAGCCCCCGCGCTGAAATACCGGCGATCCGTTTTGAGCAAGCCGACCTAAGCCTTGCCTGGCTGCCCTTGTTTAAGCGTCAGCTATCGGTGAAGGCGATACATTTGGACGGTGCCGATATTCAACTCAGCACGGCTGAACAAGCGACCAACACCGCCGCTGCCCCCCTTGCTGCTGCCTCCTCTAACGCTAAAAAGCCTGATAGCGCTGCCGAAAGTGTAGAGGACGCCGATGCACCCCCGGCTTTTGCGCTAGCCATTGAAAGCCTGCAAATTAGCAATAGTCGCTTGCAGCTACCAGCAGCGGCTAATGCCACAAGCCCGCAGCAATTGAGCGACATTAATCTACAGATTCAAGGCCTTAATCTTGACGGTGAAATGTTCAAACTAAAAGCCCGCTTTAACTACAGCGACCCCGCCCTGCCCGAGCCAATGGCGGTAGTACTCAACACGCAAGCGAGCGTCGAGCAAAACACCCAGGCCTTTACCCTGAGTAATACGCTGCTCGAATTATTACTCGCCGACAAACCCGCTATTGAAATTAGCGTAGATTCCCTTTCAGCCGGGCAGCTCGATGCTCCCCAGCTGGCAATAACAGGCTTACAAGTCAACAGCGCCGGCGCTAGCTTGCAGGCTTCACTGTCGGCACAAAGCGTCAACGATAGCGTTACCTTTGAGAGTGAAATTAAAATACCGCCTCTGGCCTTGCGCAAAGTGCTAACAAACTGGGCTATAGCGCTACCCGAATTACCCGACCAACAAGCCCTGCAGCAAGCCAGCCTCAAGCTAAGCATTAAAGGCAGTGGGGATACGCTCGCCATCAGCGGCTTAAAGCTCACCCTCGACGACATCACAGTGGATGGCAGTACAGAATTAACTTTCGGGCCAGCGCGCAAGGTAAGCCTGCAACTGCATAGCAGTACTATCGACTTAAATCGCTATATAAGCAGCTCTGATACAAGTAGCGCCGATGAAAGCGAGGCCACTGAAGAAACACAAACTAACACCGAGCCGACATTAATTTTCGCCCCGCTTGTTGCACCCCTGCTTTGGGTGGGCGACGGCAATGCCGCCCTCGACATTAGCCTCGACGATCTCACACTCGACACCATCACGGCTGAAAAACTACAGATAAAGGTCAAGGCTGCGAACAATATTGTGCAAATAAAGCAGCTCGCAGGCCATGTGTTTGAGGGCGACATTAACGCCACCGCTACGATTAACCTGCAGCACAAAGAGCCGACAGTGAATTTCACAACGCTTATCAGCGAACTCTCTGTCGACAAAGCACTGCTCGCCACTAGCGGTGAAGCGACTCTGACCGGCAAGCTTAAGGCAAAACTGCAGGGCCAAACTCACGGCAACAATGCCGAGCAGCTTCACCAGTCTTTAAAGGCTAATGGCGAAATCCATTTAGCCAAACCTTACTTAACCACTTTTAATGTTGAAAAAAGCTATTGCGATATTGCCGCACTCATTGAAAAAATACCGCGTAAAAGCGACTGGCCCCAGGGCTCTAATTTAAATGACGTACAAGCCTCGCTAAGCCTTAAAGGTAAACAAGTTTTTATTGAGCACTACACCACCGGGCTGGGCAATATTGGCCTGAGCGGCAAAGGCGTGATCGACCTCGGTACAGAACACTTCGACCTGCTGGCGATTTCACGACTCAACGGTGAGCTCACCAGTGAACAAGGCTGCCTGGTGAAAAGTAAACGTGTGCGCAACAAAGATATTCCCATACGCTGCAAAGACAGTTTCGCTAACGCAGGTGGCGGTAGCTGCAAACCCGATGGTGACTTCGTCAAACAAGTGCTGCAGGACAAACTGTTCGATAAAATTCAGAAGGAAAGCGGCCTCAACGAAGAATCAGAAGAAGCCGTAAAAGGCTTACTCAAAGGCCTTTTTGGACGCTAAACCGATGCCTGCTACCGCACCTGTGAATGACTCCTTCGCGCAACGCCTGCTACACTGGTTTGACCAGCACGGGCGCAAAGACCTGCCCTGGCAGCGCGATATCAACCCCTACCGTGTATGGCTATCGGAAATCATGCTGCAGCAAACCCAGGTCAGCACGGTCATTCCCTACTACGAGCGCATGAGTACCGCCTACCCGGATATACACGCATTGGCTGGCGCACCCCTCGACGAGGTACTGCACCAGTGGACCGGTCTCGGCTACTACGCCCGCGCCCGCAACCTGCATAAAACCGCACAAATTATTAGCACTGAATTCGACGGCGTTTTCCCCGATAGTGTCGAGCAATTGCAAACATTACCGGGCATCGGCCGCTCCACCGCCGGCGCCATTTGCGCCATCGCCCACAATCGCCACTGCCCCATACTCGACGGCAATGTGAAACGGGTACTCGCTCGCCATCACGCTATTGCCGGTTGGCCGGGTAAAACAGCCGTATCGAAACAACTGTGGGATATTGCCGAAAACAAGACCCCCGCCCAGCGCACGGGTGACTACACCCAAGCCATTATGGATCTCGGCGCCACCCTGTGCACACGCAGTAAACCGGCTTGCACACAGTGTCCGGTAAATACTGACTGCCGAGCCTTCACACAGGGCGAGGTTCAACTCTACCCCGGTAAAAAAGCCAGCAAAGTGCTCCCCATACGCCAGACTTTGCTACTTATTATTCGCGACAAAAAGCAGCAGGTACTACTACAGCAGCGCCCACCCAGTGGTATCTGGGGTGGGCTGTGGAGTTTCCCCGAATGTGCCAACGAAGCTGAGCTGGTAACCCTCTGTCAGCGTTTTGGCATCAACATCAAAAACTACCAACTGGCAGATACCCTGCGCCACACCTTTAGCCACTTTCATCTCGACTACACCCCCGTGTACATTGACACCCAGGGCGCAGCCACCCGCGTTGCCGACAGCACACAGCGCTGGGTTGCGCCCACGGCCCACGGTGAAATCGGCCTGCCTGCCCCCATTCTCGCCCTGCTGCAAAAACTCAAGGAATAAATGTGCTTGCCCTCGGCATCAGCGTTTTATACTGTGCCACCCTTTCTATACAGCACTAAAAGGAACAGTCATGAGCCGCACCGTATTCTGTCGCAAATTAAAACAAGAGCTTGAAGGGCTCACCACCCCACCCTTTCCCGGCCCCAAAGGGCAGGATATTTTCGACAACGTATCGCAACAGGCCTGGGGTGAATGGGTCGCCCACCAAACCATGTTGATCAATGAAAAGCAGCTCAACATGATGGATATGACAGCCCGCACCTACCTCAATGAGCAGCGCGAGAAGTTCCTTTCCGGCGAGGATTACGACGCCGCCGAGGGTTATGTCGCGCCGAGCAATTAATCTGTCATCACGTCTTGACTGCGTAGGCGGTAAACGGTTTAATACGCGCCTTCCAAAAGCCCGGATAGCTCAGTCGGTAGAGCAGAGGATTGAAAATCCTCGTGTCGGTGGTTCGATTCCGCCTCCGGGCACCATCTTTTGTTGGTCCCCCTGAACTTTCTTGTTCAAGCAGTATTTCTCTCTCCGGTCTAGCTCCGGTTCATTGTTGTTTTTTGTTTATCTGTTGGTCTTCTTGCCTGGTTTATAAGTGGCTAGAATGTGGACACGACCTACTGCACCTGTGTGGCCCACAGCTAGCTTCACAAGCTGTCTAGTGTTGTTCTATGTCTCTGAACTGTGCACTCCTGTGCGCCGTGCCCTCCCGGTACAGAGTTGGAGCTTAACGCTTGTGCTGTATGACCTACCTGCCAAGAGTTTGAACAGATACATTTTAAATTCCCAGCGCAAGCCCAACCCCCCATAGACAACAAGGCAACGATCACATCGGGAGGAGAGTTAAAATCCCCCCCACGCCCAACGTGAGGAAGGTCTTTTTGAAATTTATCAGCCCGATCTTTATAGAGTTCTGCCAACTCTTTTTTTATCTAGACCAACCCCGTGGTAAAGGGAATAGAATTCACGCCACTGCTGGCAAGTAAGTTTACCGAATTCCTTTTCAGCCATATTATTCCTGAATAGATAGATCGAGTTATATTTATTTTTCAGGCTTGACGAGCAGAATACCCCCAACCATTGATGCTACGAGCTAAAAGAGTCTTGCTTAACGTTAAGCAAAACGCCGCTTTAGCGGTCGATTTGAAGCGTCTTGTTATGCATTTACGGCAAGTAATCAATATCACGGAAAAACTCTTGCCTAAGCTCGTTAGCACCAAACGCAAAACCATCAGAAACCATACCATCAAGGGCACACTTAAGGTTCTCTCGACTTAAAGATGATTTTATCGCCCCATTAAAAAATTCTTCCCAAAGGTAGTAAGCTGGGCATATTTTTCGGGTAACAAACCACTCGTTGTAAGCATTCACCCAATATGCCCTATATATAAGCTCGAAATCTTCGTAGTTAGAGCTACTATCTCTCGGAAACTCTTTATGGATATCTAAATAGGAGCCGCGAAGATTGACGAACAACTCAGCTTTAGCATTTAGCCTAGAATAAGTTAAGTCTTTCTCTGCTACATTTGCGCTACGTTCAGCATGAGTAGCTCCTCTATTTGAGCTGAAATAGGTCCATAAAGAAACCATTAAAGCTGCTCCACTTATTAGATACTCCATACGTTTCCTTTATGAATAACGCCAAAAGCAGCGGCGCATTTATGCGTGATCTTCCCCCGACAACATGCGCTTGTTAGGACAGGCTAGCTGCCATGCTTCAAAATATACCAACTAAAAAAATCACGCCCTTTGTCTGTAAGAACAATAAACTCTCGATTCTTCGGGTTTAAATCGATCAAACCAAACGCTCGAGCATTTGATGCACCACCGATAGTCTTTGCTTCAATCCATCCTTCGGTAAGCATTGTCGCCTGCGCACTGATGAACCCCGATAATTGCCCTGATTGATACATTGCTTCAAATTCATCATGCAAACCAGATTTAGAATTCTTATCTTTTTCTGCTGCGAGTTTTAATTTCAATTCTTGAATTTCTTTATCCCTTTGGAATACTTCCCTTTCTTTAGCAAGTATCTGTCTCTGGGTTTCAACATCACCTCCTTGTAAAGATAGATGTTTTGACCAGATTGCAGAAACCAACTGCCCAAACTGCACCTTTTCATAGTCTTCAGGCATCAAATGAAGCAGGTCGTCTGTTAATTCGGGGTATCTTTTACTTATCTGATCATATGTTTCTTGAGAATCGAAAATTGAGATTATTTTACTAAGATCGAAGTCATTTCCCTTTTTGACTTCCTCTCTCAATACGTGCTTAATTTCTCGATCGACCCATAATGACTTTAACGAATTTTCCGTGAAGAAAATAAGCGCTACGTCGGCCTTGTCTAGCCCGTCTCGAAATATAGATTTTCTAAGATTGTCCCCTGGTAGGATTTTCCGCTTATCGAGCCAAACGTTGATATAGCATTCTTCCAAATCATTAACTAGCGGCTCGATCAGAGACTCTTTATCCTCTGAAGAGTGGCTGATAAAAACTAGCACTGATTGTCCCATACCTATCCCTATGATAATTATCTGGTGTATTGCCCTAACGAGGCTGTAGATTAATCCAAATTCCCCAAACACTACCAGGAACAGCATAAATCAACAGCGCCTTTCTCACCCTTTAATTCAAGGGCTCACAATCACGACCCTAGATGACAAGGTAGCCCTACCTACCCTCTACGGGCGTACCGAACCGCCATTAGGCCACCGGGCCATATCGTTGTAGCTTCTCGATATTATGCACCATACAATACATCAGCCACTGGGCATTGACTTTTGTTTTGCCTCGCAAGCTGAATCTCTTCAGCTGTTTCGTTGTGTTGATATTGCCAAAAACGGGTTCGACCGTGCCCACATAATTAAAGGGGACGCTAATTAAAGGGGACGTAATTAAAGGGGACGCAACCCTTATGCTGCTGACCTCCCCCAAAAATTGCATTACAACAATCGAGGCTGCGATTAGATAAGAATGATGCTATCTCAAAAAAAGAGTATCACCTATAGGCTATCTTCCTTTTCTTCTTCTTCAGCACTAAGCTATATCAACCCGCCCTGCAACGCAGCCATCAGCCCACTATCCCCATGCACTAACAAGTAAACACCCGCACCATCGTCACTGAGTATCGACAGACTGAACTCATAAGGCGGTAGTAGGGTAAAACTGTGCTCGGGGTAGTCCAAGCTATGAGCTATCCGTTGTCGTAAGGGCTGGCAGAGCTGGGGCAGCGTGGCAGCCGTATCAGTGGCCCCGATGTAAACGAACTGGGTAGCGGTGTCTTGCCAAAACTGAATTGCCGCCAAAAGCCATTTTTATTGCCTGCTCGTTTATAAGCGTGGCAATATATTCTTACACCAATTTGAAATGCAGCTCCTTAACAGCGCACTGCCGCATACGGGAGCCGAGCAAAATTTAACAGGAGAGAGTAATGCCCATTGTAATTACCAAAGATTCTATCGACCTCGGCCTTATTACCAAAGATGCCGATGCCCTTATAAAATTCTACCGCGATACCTTGGGCCTGGAACTGGAAGGCGAAATGCCGATGCCCGGCGGCGGGCAGATGACGCGGCTCAAGTGCGGCACCACGACTTTAAAAATTGTCGTCAATGGCAGAGAGCCAAAAGCAGTGGCGGCGCCTGGTGGCATTCGCGGTGCGACGGGGTTTCGCTACTTCACTATTTCGGTGAGTAATCTGGCGGCGGTAACGCAGGAATGTCAGGCTGCGGGCTATAAAGTGCCGGTGCCACCCACGGAAATAAGGCCGGGCGTCTCTATTTCAATGATTGAAGATCCCGACGGTAATTGGGTGGAGTTGTTGCAAGCTAGCTAGTAGCCAGGAAGAATAGAGCGTTTTTCAATCGGCAACTAGCTTTATGCTACGAACCGAGCCGGCCATTTTCCAGCCAGATGGCCAGCTCGGGTTCAATCTTTTCACACATAACTTGTCGATACAGAGCTAGCTCTTTTTCACCGAGAATATCTCGCCACTGGCCACTTTCACCTTTATTAAAAAACTGGTTCGGATCTTTCCAGATACCATCGCCCACTTGCGGTGCCAACTTGCCAGCCTTGCTCTTCATATTATCGAAGGTAGCCGCAGCAACCAGCTCTGGCCACAGATTATCAGCCACATCAATTTGCAGAAATTCTGCAATGCGCTTCATCTCGCCTTCAAGGTCGGCTTTTAAGTCGCTGTAATGAAGCATCAAAATATTGGGCAGGTCTTTGTATTGCCAAAAACTATTAACGTAGTACAACACGTCGGTATGAAATTCATGGCCGGGTTGCTCGCTGCAGCTGGAGCCTATCCAGCGGCGAAACCATTCACACAGATCTTGCAGCGGCGGTTGAGGCGGATGCCATTCGCCGCTGGCGTATTTTTGCAGGGTTTCTAAAGCTTCGGGGCGCATGTTTTCAACGTGATTTTTTAGGGATAAAAAAGCATCGCGGGGGTCGCGACCCACACAAATATATTTTGTCTGTTCGTTATAGTTGAGGCCGTCGAGGGGTGTATGGGTTTTAATAAAGCGGCGGTGGTTCTGCTGCTCTAATTGATTTAAGACCTTGTCAGTCGAGGTGGTCAGCACATCGACCCAGGGCGAGCACTCAGTGAGTGGTTTATCAAATTCTGTTTTTTGAAAAATTAACAGAGCGCAAATCATTTGCGTCCAGGTTGTTCCGCACTTAGCCGGGGTGGCGATAACAATGTCATCTTGGCGTGGTTTAAAATTATCCCAGCGGCCGCTCTCCATCACAAATTCGTTGTAGACCCTGTTTTTAACCGGCCTGGCCTGCTTCGTCATCTTCAGCTCCTTTTATTTAGGCTTATTTTTTATTGCTGTAGCGTGCTTCTGGGCTCAGCATGCCCACAACCATGCCTTGCTTCAAGCGCCTTTGTGGGTGCTTCTAACGCAATAGGAGGTGGGGCACGGTGGCATTGCGGATCATATTATTGGTGGTGCTACCGACAAAGAACTCGCGCAAACGAGAGTGTCCGTAAGCCCCCATCACCACCATATCAACGCCGTGCTCTTGCTGATATTGATGCAGGGCTGGCTCTATTTCACCGTCGAGTACGGCGCACTGAATATCGTGGCCGGCTTCGCGGATGGTTTTTTCCGCCCACTCCAGATCTTTACTCAGAGTTTGTCGGTCTTTTCTGACCGATACCAAATGGCCTTTTAAGCCGCGAAATAAAGGACTGGCCGCGAGTAACTCGACACCCTTGCGGGTGGTTTCGCTGCTATCAAAGGCCAGCATAATAACTTGCGGCGGTTTGAATTCGCCCGGAGCAATTAAAATGGGCCGGTGTAGGGTGCGCACCAAACGCTCGACATTGTCGCCTACATGGGCGCCAACATGGCTGGCGTCGCTGTGCTCCTCACCCTGCTTGCCAATCACCAAAAGTTCGGTGTCATCCTCAAGCTCGGCCAGGCTTTCCACCATATGCCCGTGGCGCTGGCGCAGTATGGGTTCAGCAATTCCACCTGCAACTGCACGCACTCTGGCGGCTTCAAGCATTAGCGCGCCCTGTTCCAGAGCCAGCTTGTTGCGCCGCGTATCGAGTTCGGCCAGCTCGCTGAGCAGGTGCTCTCTGGCGTCGACACCAATACTGCCGCTAAGGTCGTTCTCCACCGGGTAGCGGGACTTATCGAGCACATGAAGCAGGGTCAGCGGTGCGGCGAGACGCTGGGCCGCCCAGGCCGCATAGTCGCAAACGGAGCTGGCAGCGCTGGAACCATCGATACAGGCAATTACCTTACGCATTGTTATCCCTCGGCTTTAGGACTGGAGTATCACGCGGCAAAAATAGGCTTTGCTGCGCTGTTGCAGTGACAAGATAGGTGCTGGTTAATTGCACATTAATGCCCCCCCATCATTTTCTCAACCGCTTCAGACTTATCGTGTACGGCAAACTTATCGACCAGCGTGGAGCTGGCTTCATTGAGACCGATAACCTCAACATCCGTACCCTCGCGACGCAGTTTGATAATCACTTTGTCGAGAGCGTCAATGGCGGTGAGATCCCAAAAGTGTGCGCGGTCGAGGTCAATCGTCACCTTGCCCACCGCCTCTTTAAAATCGAAAGACTCGGCAAACTGTGTTGCCGAGGTATAAAAAACCTGGCCCACTACTTTGTAGATACGATGGTTATTATTCTCGCCATCAACCGCCGTGACATAGAATATTTGCCCCACCTTATTGGCGTAGAACAGCGCGCTGAGCACTACACCGACACCCACACCCAGAGCCAGGTTGTGGGTAAACACCGTGGTAATGACCGTTGCCACCATCACCACGCTGCTGCTCGAAGGATGCTTGCTGAGGTTAACCAGCGACTCCCAGCTAAAGGTACCGATGGAGACCATAATCATCACCGCCACCAGTGCAGCCATGGGAATCATCGACACCCACTGATCGAGGAAAACCACCAAAATCAGTAGAAAAACACCGGCCACCAGGGTTGAAAGGCGTGTACGGCCA
>CAYWXW010000109.1:0-10662 GCA_964462265.1 uncultured Porticoccaceae bacterium
AGGCGCTGAGTCCAGAGCAGGCCCAGTGTTTTTACTCGGTTGCAAAAAACTGGCTCAAGTCCAAAGACTTTAAACCGAGCAAAAAAGCCGGAGGCGCTAGCTGATGCTCAGCTTAATCTGGCCCTGGATACTGGCATTGGCCCCCCTACCCTTGTTATATCGCTGGTGGCGCAAGCCCGCCGATGACGCGCAAGCTGCACTGCTCGCCCCCGTTTACGCCCAGCTCGCCGCCGACAGCCAAAGCAGCCCCGCAGTGAGCCGCAGTAACTGGCCGAGCCTCGCCCTGCTCACACTCATCTGGCTCGCCTGTCTGCTAGCCGCAAGCCGCCCCCAGTGGATCGGCGACCCCATCGCCCTGCCTACCAGTGGCCGCGATTTGCTATTGGCGGTTGATATAAGCGGCAGTATGGAAGTCGAAGATATGGAAGTCAGGGGCTCGCTAATTGACCGCTTAAGCGTGGTTAAAGCCGTGGTCGGTGATTTTGTCGAGCGGCGCAGCGGAGACAGGCTCGGGCTTATTCTTTTTGGTGACCACGCCTATCTGCAAACGCCTCTTACCTTCGACCGGCTCACCCTCAATACGCTGCTGCAGGAGGCTTTAATCGGCTTTGCCGGCAAGGGTACGGCGATTGGCGATGCCATTGGTCTCGGCGTGAAGCGCCTCAAAGATAAAGACGAAAACAGCCGTGTCATCATCTTACTCACCGACGGTGCCAATACAGCGGGCGAAGTCGAGCCCCTTAAAGCGGCCGAGTTAGCTGCCGCCTACGGGGTGAAGATTTACACCATTGGGGTCGGTGCCGATGAGATATTGCGCCGCAGTTTATTCGGCACGCGCCGCGTTAACCCCTCTGCCGATCTCGACGAAACCACTCTGCGGGCCATTGCCGCGCAAACCGGTGGCCAATATTTTCGCGCCCGCAATCCAAAAGAATTAGCGCAAATCTACGCCACCCTCGACCTGCTCGAACCGGTCAGTCAGGACGCCGAAACCTTCCGCCCCACCCGGGCACTGTTTTACTGGCCCCTGGGCGTGGCTTTGCTATTGAGCGGTTTGCTACTCCTTTTACGGGGAATAAAGGCATGAGCTTTTTGCCTGCCGAGCTAGCAACAGCCATCGCCCAATTCCATTGGCTGCGCCCCTGGTGGTTAGCAGCGCTGTTACCCGGCATTGCCCTGGCATTGCTGCTGGCGCGTCGTAGCACTAACAACAGTAACTGGCAGGGTGTTATCGCCCCCGAGCTACTACCCTATTTAGTGGAACAAGGTAGCAACGCACAAGGCCAGCGTTTGCATTGGTGGCTACTCGTGCCCTGGCTCTGTGCCTGTCTCGCCCTCGCCGGGCCGAGCTGGCATAAAATCCCCCTGCCCATTCACAAGCAACAAACGCCGCTGGTGATCTTGCTCGATCTGTCGCCCTCTATGTTGGCGGAGGATGTGAAGCCCAATCGCCTGACCCGGGCCCGGCTGAAATTAACTGACTTGCTGCACGCCCGGCAAGAGGGCACCACGGCGCTGGTCGCCTATGCCGGTGATGCCCATGTCGTGACACCGCTGACTGACGACACGGCGACGATCATTTCACTGCTGCCCGCACTCAACCCCGCAATGATGCCCTTAAGCGGCAACCAGCCTTTGCGAGCACTAGAAAAAGGTATCGAATTAATCCGTAAAAGTGGCTTTGAATCCGGCCATATTCTGCTGGTTTCCGACGGCCTGCCCGGTGCCGATTTAGCGCTAATGGATGCGCAGCTGGAAGATGTCAGCGCTATTAAAGTCTCCGTACTCGCACTGGGCACAAAAGACGGCGCGCCCATCCCCGCCACTTCTGCTGGCAGTAAAGGAGGCTTTGTAAAAGACAGACAAGGCAATATCGTACTTGCCCAATTGCGAGAAAAGCCCCTGCGTAGCCTCGCTCAAAATAACGGAGGCCTTTACCGAAAGCTCTCTACCGACGATGGCGATATTGCAGCCCTGAATCAGCTGTTCGACAGTGCTGACAGCGAGCAAAGCCAACAATTACAACGCACCTTTGACACCTGGCACGACAGCGGTTTCTGGCTCATTTTGCCGCTGCTGCCTTTTTTAGTACTGGCCTTTCGCCGCAATATACTGGCCTTGCTTATTCTTGCCCCGCTGGCTTTTACGCCGGACAAAAGCCACGCCATGGAATGGCAAGACCTGTGGCTGCGCAGTGATCAACAGGGGCAAAAAGCACTGGCTGCCGGTGACGTTGAAGCAGCAGAGGCACTGTTTAAAAACCCCAGCTGGAAAGGTTCAGCCGCCTACAAAAAGGGAGATTTTGCCGCCGCTGAGCAACACTTTAAAAATAGCGAAGCCAGTGCCGATAGCCTCTACAACCTGGCCAATGCCCAGGCAAAAGCCGGGCAATTAGAAGCGGCACTGGAAAATTACCAGGCGGCCCTCGAACTAGATGGCCAACATGAAGATGCCGCCTTTAATAAAGACCTGGTTGAAAAAGCCCTTATACAAGAGCAACAAAAACAACAAGAGCAGCAAGAAAAAGAGCAATCCCAGGACGACAAAGACCAGAAAGAAGGTGAAAAAGGCGACGACAATAAAGACGATTCAAAAGAGAGCGAGTCGTCGAATTCAAAACAAGAGGGCGAACAAGGCGATAAAGATTCCGGTCAGCCCAAAGATAGCTCTGACAAAAAAGAACAGGATTCAGGCCCTGATTCAAAGCCTGAAAATCAACCCGAACAAAACAAAGAAGACGCCGATAACGAATCAGACAGTGAGGCCGAACAACAAGACGAGGCCAGTGCGGGTGACGAACAAGAGCAAAAAGCCAACGACGAAAAACCGCAGAGTGCAGCTGGGACCGAACCCTCTACTGCCGATAAAATGCCCGAAGAACAACGCCAGGCTCTTGAGCAATGGTTGCGCCGTGTGCCCGACGACCCCAGTGGTTTAATGCGTAGAAAGTTTGAATACGAGGCCCAACTACGCAAACAGCAATCACAAAGCTGGAGGCGCTCAAATCAGAATCCCCCTCAGCAGCAGGAGACAGAACGTTGGTAAGCACAAAAATCGCCACCCAAGCCACTCAAAGGCACCGCTTCGGTAGCTATTTTATTGGGCTGCTTTTAATGATGGCAACAATCGATGGTTACGCCGCAAGCCTGTTAAGCAAGGTCGATCGCAGCGCCGTCAACCTCGGAGAAAGCTTCGAGCTCACCATTACGTTTAGTGAACAGGTTCTATTTGGCGAGCCGGATTTCAGCGCTCTGGAAAAGGACTTCAATCTTTTAAGCCGTAATCAGCAAAACAAGTACTCGAACATAAATGGCCATGCCACCTCATTCACGCAGTGGGTTTTGATGCTTTCACCGAAACACACCGGCAGCTTACTGATCCCCTCCTTCACCTTCAAAGGTGAGGTTAGCAACGCACTGGAAATAAAAGCCAGCAAAGCAAAAGCCAGTACCCAGGTTGCCGGGGCAGCTGTATTTACCGAAACCGTGCTCGACAAAAATAGTGTCTATGTACAGGAACAAGCCCTGCTGACACTGCGTTTATACACCTCCGTACCCATGAGTAATTTTACTATTGGCGAACTGGCTGTACCGGGGGCGCAACTGCTTAAAGTGGCCGAAAGCCAATATCGAAAAACGATTGATGATAAGGAATACACCGTCGTCGAAACCCGCTACGCCATTTTTGCCGATAGCAGTGCGACACTGGAAATTCCGGCAATTCAGTACCGTGGTGTAATTGCAGACCCTAGCTCACGTAATAGCGGCTCGTTCTTTCGCCAGCGAGGTAAACAAGCTTTTTTCAATAGCGAGGTCAAACAACTACAGGTCAAACCCAAGCCCAGCAATAACCCCCTGCCACACTGGTTACCGGGTAAAGGTCTGGGATTGCAGGAGCGTTGGAGTAATACCACGGGCGATATCACCCTGGGCGAGCCATTGACCCGCACCATCACCATTACGGGGCAGGGCCTAATGGGCAGCCAATTGCCCCCTCTGCAAATGCCAGGCAGCAAAAGCTACAAACTCTATCCCGATCAAGCGCAAATGGAGAACAATGTTAGCGAGAACGGCGTACTCGGCAAACGCATAGAGTCCATAGCCATCGTGCCAACGCAAATCGGTAGTATCACCCTGCCCGACATTACCGTGGACTGGTGGGACACAGAAGCCAATGCGCTGCGCCAGACCTTGCTCAAGGGTCGCACCCTGAATGTACTGCCGCCAAGTGGCTCAACAGAACTGGCCGACGACACTGCTGTACCGACAGGGCAAAGCGAAGCAATTAGCACTCCACCCCAAGTACAACAAAACACGAGCACGCCAATAACAGATATTTACTTCTGGCTGCTAGCCGCGAGCAATCTTGTGCTGCTTATTGTCGCTTCTAGCTTCGGGTTTTTATGGTGGCGCAATCGCCCGACAACGGCATTAACGCCAACCAAAGACACGGCAGCTGTATCCGATAAAGAGTTGTTTAGAGAAATCCGCATGGCCTGCGCCGTCGATAATTACCCGGGCCTGCGCCAGGCCATTATTGACTGGGCCCGCGTACACTGGCAGCAGGAGCACTTGCACAGTCTGGAACAAGTCGCCGAGCTGGCTGATAACGATGAATTAAGCGCTGAGTTTAAAGCCCTTGATGCGCGGCTATACAGCAATAGCGATAATCAACAGCCGGTGAGTAGTGACACTATTTTTCTGCAACTAGAAAATTTGAGAAAAAGTGGCGCAGCAAACGCTTCAAGCGATAAAAAGGATCGACGACAGCACTTAAAGTCACTCTACCCTGAAGGCTCTTAAGCCGAATTTTAAAGATAAAAATAAGGTAAGCCAATATGAGCATCTGGAAAAAAAACCTGTCACTCGATGTACTCAATAATGATTTCCCCGATGGCGCTGCCACCAACTCTGGCATCGAATACACCGACTTCGGCGATGACTATATTACCGCCCGCATGCCCGTCGATGAACGCACCCGTCAGCCCTACGGCATCCTCCACGGCGGTGCCTCCTGCTTACTCGCCGAAACCGTCGGCAGCCACGCATCCTCACTGTGTATCGATATGGAAAAGCAGTATTGCGTCGGCCTGGAAATTAATGCCAACCATATACGTTCAGTATCTGAAGGCTTTGTTTACGGCACCGCGAAGCCAATGCACCTGGGCCGTTCAACCCACGTGTGGGAAATTATGATTCGCAATGAAGACGGCAAAACCGTGTGTATATCAAGATTGACGATGATGGTTAAAGGGCACCTCTAAAAATGCACTTTTTCCGCGATAGCCGCGTCAACTCCGTACTCGAATCCTCATGTATGATTTATACATTGCGGTTCTCCGTGCGGCGCTTCCTTGCTCTCACGAAAAAATCACTATTTTTAGAAGCACCCTAATGAGCAATAATGCTCAAATAAGCGCGCAAAAACTAAAACGAGGCGGGCTATATTAAAAGCAGCTCGCCCCGCTAGCTTGGTTTTTTAAAACACCTATTTTAAAGCATCTATTTTAAGCACCTACGTTAAGGCGCGGGGTTTGAATAACGCTGGTGTAGCGCCTCTATGCCCTGCTTCACTTCCTTCGATAACACACAGTCAATACTGGCAATATTCGTCTTTAATTGCTCAAGATTCGTGGCGCCAATAATATTGCTGGTAACAAACTCCCGACTGTTCACATAAGCCAGTGCCATGGTCGAAGGGTCGATTTCGTGCTCCCGTGCCAGCGTCACATAAGCCTCTGAGGCCGCAACAGCCTGAGGGCTAGAATAGCGTTGAAAGCGGTCAAACAAGGTCAAGCGCGCCCCTGCCGGTTTCTGGCCATTCATGTATTTACCGGACAGCATGGCCATCGCCAGCGGCGAGTAGGCCAACAGACCAACATCCTCACGAATCGCCATTTCCGCCAAGCCCACTTCAAAACTGCGATTGAGCAAGTTATAGGGGTTTTGAATACTGGCAATGCGCTCGAGATCATCCTCTCGAGCGTGGCGCAAATATTCCATCACTCCCCAGGGAGTTTCATTGGACACACCAATGTGACGCACCAGGCCCTCTTTAACCAATTCCGATAGCGCACTCAGTGTTTCTTCAATAGAGGCCAAATCAGGCTGCTCTTTGTGACGATAACCCAGCTGACCAAAAAAATTAGTGGTGCGCTCCGGCCAGTGCACCTGATAGAGGTCGATATAATCAGTCTGTAAGCGCTTGAGGGAATCACGCACCGCTTGGTGGATATGTTCACGATTTAAGCGCGGCCCACCGCGCAGGTGCTTCCAGTCACCGGTGGCTTCAGAGCGGCCCGACACCTTGGTCGCCAGCACAACCTCACTACGCTTGCCCCGGCGAGCAAACCACTCGCCGACGTACTCTTCGGTGCGGCCCTGAGTTTCAGGCCGTGGTGGCACCGGGTACATTTCTGCCGTATCGAAAAAATTAACACCCTCGGCGAGGGCAAAGTCCATTTGCTCGAGGGCCTCATCGAGGGTGTTTTGCTGCCCCCAGGTCATCGTGCCCAAACAAATAGCACTCACTTTGAGATCAGTGCGGCCCAACGTACGATATTCCATAGTGATTGCTCCTTGTTGCCAAGCCTCTAGCTTTAGCATTTTGTTATGAGTTAGGCTCCTATTTAAACCCATCTATTGTGATAAAACACAACAAAGCCAGAAACTAAATCGGGTAGCATCAAGATGTTACTTGTTCAAAATAACGATAAATACGGGAGTAGCTCCATGAAAATCAGCGCCAAAGAACTTGTCGACAATGCCCTGCAAGAAATTGAAACCCTCAGTATCGCTCAGGCCGCAAAGCTGCTCGATGATGAGAACACGGTATTTGTCGATATCCGCGACATACGCGAACTTTACCGTAGCGGTAAAATACCCGGCGCCCTTCACGCACCTCGTGGCATGCTCGAGTTTTGGGTCGATCCGGAGAGCGAATACCACCGGGAAATTTTTTCATCGGGTAAAAAGTTTGTTCTTTATTGCGCTAAAAGTCATCGTTCTGCTCTCGCCACTTTAGCCCTGCAAAACATGGGGTTAACGCCTATCTGCCACATCGGCGGTGGCTTTGAGGCCTGGCAACAGGAGGGGCTGGCCAGCGAAAGCATCGAAAAAAAATAACCCGTCCTCTTTTATAATAATTAACCCAAAAGCTTATTCGTCTGTTTTATTGACATCTTAGCGCTGATCTCTATTATGAAATTACTAACCCCAAGGCTTAGCTAACCGGTACTCATGGATGAAAGTACTTAGTAACTTGTGGCGTATCTATCTATTCGTCATTCTAAGTTCAACTTTGGCACTCACCGTGCTTGGTGCCTACCAGTGGCACACGGTAAAAAAAGATGCCGACACCGAGCTGCGTTATCTCAACGACGTGAGCTTTACCTCAACACGCGCCATGCTCGACTATCAAAAAAGTATCTTCGACAGAGTCGGTGAGGAAGTTCTAGCACACGATCTTAGTAACGGCAGCGAAAAACTGGGGCAAACTATTGCTCAAGTGCTTAAACATGACCCTGAAATTATTGCTTTTATGGTCAGAGACCCCGAGGGGCAACTAATATTGGCCAACAGTGAAATAGCCGCCATTGACAATCTTCCTACACTGTTAAACGAGCCCCTGACCCAATACAACTTTCAAAGAGCTCTCGAACAAAACAAGCCTGTTATCGGCAGCAACCGGTTTATCCCAGTACTCGATAAACAAATTATCGCCGTGCACTATGCCGTACGTAAAAACGGCAAAGTCATCGCGGTACTAACCAGCGCCATCGAGCACAGTATTGACCGCTATGCCTGGAATAATAGCCAATTAACACGCGACACCATCTTGCAGCTTTTTCGAGATGATTATCATTTTATCTACAGTTCAAGGCCACAATACAAAAAAGACCCAAAGGAATATTTAGTCCCTATACCTATAGAAATCATTGATTACTTTATTGAGCAAATGCAGATACAGGCGGAAGTGTCACTCGACACTCTTCTCAATGGAGGCTCACTGGTTTCTGTCAACGCATTATTCGCCCCCGGAATGGACGCCCTGTTCACCATCCGCTACGAACCTTACTACCGTTACTTCACGCTGACCTCTGTCGAAAGATCTAGCTTGTATGCGGAGTTCTTACCGCTTCTGGGCTGGCAATTAGCCATGCTCTTTTTCTTCCACCTTCTTCTTTTTATGATGTTTAAGCTGTTTAATCTGGAGCAGAAAAAAGCGCAAAACCGCCTGCTTTTCCAGGCCAATCACGACCAGTTAACCAGCTTGCCCAATCGCTACTACCTGGCCAGCCACTTCGACAAATGGTCTCAAGCCTGTCAAGGAAAGTTCGCACTGCTTTTTATTGATCTCGATAATTTCAAAGTCATCAACGACCACTACGGACACTCGACCGGCGACAAAATTCTTGTCGAGGTCGCACGGCGTATCGAAGCGCAGTTTAAAGATTTAAATATACGTCATGGCGGCGACGAATTTATTATTTTTATTCCCGAAATTGACAAGCCCTTCTTGCTTCAACTCGCCAACAATTTTATCAACGACCTAATGCAGCCCATTACCGCCGATAGCACTGAATTTTCTGTCACCTCCAGTATCGGCATTGTCTGCGCGCCCGATAATGGCAGTGAACTTGAAGTACTACTCAGCAAGGCGGATATCGCCATGTATGAGGCCAAGAAACACCGCAATGAAGCCTTTCTTTTTTCCGATGAATTAGAACTGCGTAGCGCTTATAACACAGCGATAGAAAGAGAGTTGCGTAGCGCTATTGAGCGCGATGAATTATCGATGGTCTATCAGCCCCAGATAGCCACTCGCAGCGGCCAAACCATTGGCGTTGAAGCCCTGGTGCGGTGGAATAATCGTCAACTCGGCAATGTACCACCCTGTGACTTCATTCCCATCGCCGAAAGTATTGGCATCATGAATGAACTCGGGCAGTTTATTACCTTCAAAGCCATTGAAGAAATCGAAGAAGTCTGTCGGCAGATGGGGCCCCTGCGTCTGTCCATCAATGTCTCGGTGCAACAGCTCCTCACCGATGGCTTCTTTGAGTTTTTTCAGGGTGAAATCAAGCGTCGCGCCAACGATGACCTTTCGCTGATGCTCGAAGTGACTGAAAGTATGTTTATCGAAGATTTGCAGCTGGCCGTTTTTGTGCTGCAACGTTTCAGCGATATTGGTGTGCAAATCTCCCTCGACGACTTTGGCACCGGGTTTTCCTCCCTCAGCCTGTTGGCCAATCTGCCCATTCATGAACTGAAAATCGACAAAAGCTTTATTGACGACATATTGACCGATGAAAAAGCCAAACGTCTGGTACACAGTATTATCAGCATCGGCAAAGATCTAAAATTAACGACCATCGCCGAGGGCGTCGAAGAGCAAACACAGCTGACAATACTGCAGGATTTCGGCTGTGACTTGATTCAGGGTTATTACTATTCAAAGCCGCTGAGCAAAATAGATCTTCTCACCTTCCTTCTCTCCCCAGAAAAAAAACGCTTGGCAAAAACCGAGTAAACTCGAAGTAAAGTTTCTCCTTCCATATGCTGTGTTTATGAAGCCGCTAGAGCCAGGTAATTCTGATTGATTAAGTCCTTTGCTGAAAGGATATAATAGCGGCTCATTAGCCTACACCCAGTGAACCCATCGCCATGAGCTACGCCGAACGCCAGCAATTTTTCAAACAACTACTCACTGTCTTCGGCCGTAAAACCGTGCTCGAAGCCTTGCAGGAAACCGCCATTCCCGCCTACCGTTTGCACTTGGCCAGTAGTAATCGCAGCGATGCCACGATGAAGAAAATTATTGCCCTGGCTGAGGCCCGCGATATTGAGATACACCACCACAGCCGTCAGGAGCTGTCGCGAATTTCGCGCAATCAACGCCAGGACCAGGGCGTGGCCCTGGATCTACAATGCCCCAACTACGGTGACTACCAAAGTCTCATTAAACAAGCCCCTAAAAAGCTTTGTCTAATCGCCCTCGATCGCATCACCAACCCGCAAAACCTCGGCATGGTGATTCGCTCCATTTGCGCCAGCCCCATCGACGGTTTGCTGTTGCCCAGTAAAGGTTGTGCGCCACTGTCACCTCTGGTGATTAAAGCCAGTGCCGGCACTCTCTTCCGCTGTCCCATTTATCGCTGCGATAGCCTGCCAGTCGCCCTCAATGCGTTCGCAGAGCTAGGCACTAGCATTTGTACTTTAAACGCGGCAAAAGGCACTCATCTAGCCGAGCATCAAGCTCAGGCACGAACGATTTATGTCTTAGGTAATGAAACGGACGGTGTATCGAAGGAAGTTAATCAGCTCGCCACCGAGCAACTGAATATTCCCATGGCCAACGAGGTTGAGTCTCTGAATGTTGCGGTTACTGCGGCTCTGCTGGCTTTCCGTCAGGTGATCGCCAGAGCTGACTAAAAACACCGAGGCAAGCAACTAGCAGGGTCAGAGCGCCGAGACCGGCGAAGGTTTCAAGCACACCCTGAGCACTGATCAATTGCCCGGTCATCCAGGCACCAATGGGCGCTGTGCCAAAGAATGCCAGCTGGTAAATTGACACCACTCGAGAGCGATAGGCCTCCGGGGCTTCGGAGTGAGTCATCATGCGACCCAGGCTGATCGATATACCGGAAAACATGCCCCACAC
>CAYWXW010000110.1:0-10612 GCA_964462265.1 uncultured Porticoccaceae bacterium
TTCGGCCCCAGTAAATTATGCGCTAAAGAGGCTTAACTTAGTGCCATTCGGTTGCATCCCCTTTAATAGATATTTTTTCACATGCACGAATTCATAAGAAAGCTAACGCCTAGTGATGGGACATTTTAGCTGCAAAGCAGCGCTTTAAAATGTCCCGCTTGCACACCTTGTTAGCTCTTTTTTTGGCACGGGCTAGCCGCTTAACCGAAATCACCTCAAATTATAACCACTATCAACAACTCAAATTATGACGCAAAGAGTTATTTATATGCGTCTAAAGATTGCGTCTTAATTTTACCAGTGTATACTCGTGGTCTGATGAGATTGAAGCAGGAGAGTTCGTAATGACAGAGCACATTAAGCAAAAGGCCCAGCGCAGCCCAAACTACCCGATACAACCCTTACAGTGGGCTGTTGAGACCGCGTTAACTTTACTGGAAAAAGAAGGGTTACACGCCGTACCTGCTGATATTGTCGCGCGGAATTTGGGTTATAAAGACGCAAGCAACGGAAAAGTACGAAGAGTTCTGGCCAACTTAAAAGCATTTGGTGTTATTGAAAAGGCTCCGGGGGGGAAACTTGCAATAAGCCAGGGTGTACAGCGTTACAAATTAATCCCCTCTGATGATGAGAGAAATGCTTATTTAAAACAATGGCTTAAAAAGCCACTACTTTACAAGAAATTACTTGAAAAGTATCAAGACGGACTACCTTCAAACGCGGTTCTTCTATTTGAGCTAGTAGATGAACACGGGTTTAACGAAGAGGCTGCCGGGAAGGCAATAAAGGTTTTCCTTGCTTCGCTGGACTTTGTTGAGAGTAAGGCGGGGGCCGCAGATGAAGCTGCGGACGATATTGATGACGATGCGTTTGATGAAGAAGATAATGGGGACGCTGGAGAGCAGCCCCCTCTTGTCCACAAACCGACTAACACTCCACCACTGCAACAAAACCCGCCTCCACCGGCTACTGACAGTGTTCGCTACCCAATACGTTTGGCTGGTGGCCGAATGGCGTGGATTGAAGTGCCTGAGCGTTTTTATGAGGCTGACAAGAATAAGCTGCGAGCTCAAATTGAGGTAATTGGTACTGAAGATGAAGACAATGATTTTGGGGATATGGAAATGTAAGTTTAAAAAATAAAACACCCGCCTGAGCGGGTGTTTCGGGGGAATGGGAAGCCCACTCCTATTTGGTTGGCGCTTAATAGCATAGTGGATTCCCCCTTTTAAAGCAATGAGCCTTCAATGCTTCCCTTGAAGGCCACAACTTAGAAAGGTGACTTTATGTCAAAAATAAGCCGGGGTACCACCATGCCCAGAAAAAATAACTCAACAGTTTCTGATGGATATGTTTTCTGTCGATACCGGCGAGTTAAAAATAGTAGCCGATACTTAGATGCTCATGACTACGGTTATAAAGCATGGCGTATCCCAATTAAGAAGTAGTAACTTTCCCCCGGTCTTGTGATTCTGCGAGGCTGGGGGATTTTAGCGAGCTAACAGCTAAGTCTGCGTCACCCGACGCAGAAAATACTACAGGTGACGTACTTCTCCAATTTAAAGTTTCAACAGCCATACCTAAGCCTTTGACCTTACGGCATATTTATTTATCAACCCTCTCGCTTCTGGAAATATACGTCACTTGACTTACTTCCCCGGTACGCAAACACCCACTAAAAACCCTCAACCCCCTTGTCGAGCTGTACACCAAAACTATTCAGCGCCATCGACACCATGTTGTACTGGCCGACGGTAAACACCATGTCCATTAACTGCTGCTCGTTGTATTGTTCAGCCAGTGCTGCCCAGGTGGCATCGCTGACGAACGCCTCGCTGTGTAGCTCATCCACCGCGCGTAGTAAGGTGGCATCAAAGTCACTCCAGCCCTCGGCGTCGGCGCCCTCTTTAATGCGTGCTATTTCATCATCTTTAAGACCGGCATCGCGAGCAAAAATCACATGCTGACCCCACTCGTATTCCGCCTGACACAGCCACCCAATGCGCAGGATGAGTATCTCGCGCTCGCGGGGTGCCAGCTTCGAGGTGTCACCCATAATATGGAAGGCCCAGGTGGTGAATTTCTGCGCCGCTGGCCAATGACGTGACAGGGTGCCCAGCACGTTGTAAAAAGGCCCATCGCGTTTAATGGGCGCGAGCATTTCGCGCTGTTCGGCTGTCCATTCGCTTTCTGTCAGTGGTTGAATTCTCGGCTTCGATAATTTCATTATTATTTCCTTTTTTATTAACAATTATTGTTTTTAAGATAGTCTACTCAAGGATGAAAATTAGAGAACACTTTCCACCCAGCGAATAATCTCCCCTTGTGGCATGGCGCCAGATTGTCTGGCAATCTCTTTACCGCCCGCAAAAACGATCAGTGTGGGAATACCCCTGATGGCCAATCCGCTACCAATCGAAGGTTCCTGTTCGGTATTGAGCTTGGCGAATCGAACCCGAGGTTCAAGCTCCTTTGCCGCCTGTTCATAGGCCGGTGCCATCGCTTTACAGGGGCCACACCAGGGTGCCCAAAAATCGACAACGACGGGAATATCATTGCGGGTGGTGACTTTCTGATAATTGGCGGCATTTAATTCCTGAGGCGAATGGCCAAATAAAGGCTGTTGGCACTTACCACACTTTGGCCCGTGAGCAAGCTTATCATTGGGTACGCGATTGATGCCGCCACACAGGGGGCAGACGATATGAACTGAGACTGTCATCGTTCCATGTCCTTTAAACGGAGGCGAAGGTCGTCGACCTCATCCAGTAATTCTAAAATAACGGCCACCCCCGCCAGGTTAATACCCAGGTCAGTCTGCAAGCGCCACGCCTTGCGTATACGTTGTATGCTCTGACCCGGAAAATGCCACTCGGCCACCTCCTCGCCGTGAACTTGAATAAGCCCCTCCTCCACCAATTCAATCACATATTCGGCATGCACCGAACAGACTCGGCAAAGTTGTGCCAGAGTAAGGCCTGTATCGGCATCAATCAGTACACCGACCAAGGCCTCGTATTCATTATTTTCCATAATATTAAACCCCCAGTCCGGCGCGTGGATTAAATGCCAACTCTTCGGCCATCGTCTGATAAGTTTTTTCGGCCTCCGGGCTATCGGCCGGTGGCAATACCAGCTTCAACACCACGTAAAAATGCCCCGGCGTCTTTCCCGGCAAGCCCTTGCCTTTAAAACGCAGCTTTTTACCGTGAGCCGATCCAGCAGGTATCTTTACATCGACGAGGCCATTGGGTGTTGGCACTTTAACTGTAGCCCCCAGCGCCGCCTCCCAGGGGGCGATGGGCAACTCAATCGAAATATCTGTACCGTCGAGTTGATAGAGCGGGTGTTTCTTAAATTCGACATCGAGGTATAAATCACCCGCCTTGCCACCGCCTGGTCCGGGGTCACCCTGGCCAGTCAAACGAATACTCTGCCCGGGTGCAATACCTTTGGGGATTTTTATATTGAGTACTCGCTCGCGAGTGTGCACATGGCCCTGGGGGTCGACCTCGGGGACGTGAAAGGTGATTTTGCGCGTTGCACCCTTGAGGGAATCTTCCAAATCGATAACAACCCTGGCGTGGCGATCTCCGCCCTGGGGGGAGTGCCCATGGCTCTGCCTTCCCGCGTCCTGGAAGCTCCGACCAAATAGGGATTCAAAAAAATCACTGTAGGCCTGTCCGCCACCCCCTGCAGGACCAGCGCCGCTAAATTCAAAGCCTGCATCCCAATCGGGCGGTGCATTAAAATCTTGCCCGCCTTGCCAATTGGCACCGAGCTGGTCGTAGGCAGCGCGTTTTTCCGGGTCTTTCAGAACCTCATAGGCCTCGCCTAAGGTTTTGAATTTCTGCTCAGCATCTTTTTCTTTACTGACATCGGGGTGGTATTTGCGGGCCAGCTTGCGATAGGCGCGCTTAATCTCATCCTGAGTAACGTCCCGAGCCAGGCCCAGCGTGTCGTAATAGTCTCTAAATTCCATTGATTAGTTACCGCCCTTAGTCGCCTATCTGTTACAACATGGGTACTAAAGGCGATTAAATCAAGCAAACAATTACAGCCCGACTATAGATTATCGTTAAGCCAGGCTTTTATTGACGATTTCGTAGACATCTTTCGACAATTCCGGCTTCGCCAATACGCGCTGTAACTGGGCCTTCATGCGCCCGCTAGCGGGCTCAGGGTATTTGCGCCACTTGGTGAGCGGCGTAATTAAACGCGAGGCAATTTGTGGGTTTAAAGCGTCGAGAATTAAGACCTGATCGGCGAGGAAGGTATAGGCCTCACCGTCACCCGCATGGAAGTTGACCGCATTACCCGAGCAAAAGGCGGCAATCACTGCGCGTACTTTATTGGGGTTTTTAATATCAAAGGCGGGGTGCTGCATTAAGGTTTTCACCCGGGCCAGGCCACCCGGCACTGTGCTCCATGCCTGTATTTGAAACCACTGATTAACCACCAGGCTTTCATTAAGCCAGCGTGAATAAAAGCCAGACAAGGCCTGTTTAGCCAGCTTTTGTGCGGCGGGAACCGGGCAATTAACTAGTGCGACCAGCGCTGTGCTGGTGTCTGTCATATTGTCAGCATTATGAAATTGCGCAAAGGCCAATTGAATGGCATCGCTATCGCCCGTCTGTAATAAATAAGCCAGTACCGTATTTTTTAAACTGCGCTGCGCTATTTGCGTGCCGGTCGCCGCATAGCTGTCACTACAATTATTTGCCTTATATATAGTCGTAAATTCAGCCTTTAATGCCTTCGCCAAAGTACTGCGGGCAAACTGGCGGGCGCTATGAATAGCCCCGACATGTATCACCTCGGCAACTTCGCTGAGATAGGCCTCACTGGGCAGCGCCAGCATTAAGGCAACCATGGCGGGATCGGCATTTTTATCATTCAGCAGTGCGCGATAGGCTTCGATCAAACGCGCATCGAGAATCAATTCTCGCTCGGCCAGCACATCATCAATCAAGCCCTGCAGTATGCCCAGCGCGAGTTTATTGCAGGCCTCCCAGCGATTAAAACTGTCGCTGTCGTAGCGCATTAAATGTAAGAGCTGGTCACGGCTGTAGGGGAATTCCAATTTTACCGGCGCTGAAAAACCGCGCAGTAAAGACGGGATGGGCTCTTCGGCAACATTTTCAAACACCAGTGTTTCTGTCGCCTGCCTTAATTCATAGGTTATTTCAGTCTCGCCATTGGCGTGCCCTTGTAGATGTATGGGCAAATCGCCAGTGGCACCCACAAGCCCCAAACGGATCGGGACATGGAAGGGCTGTTTTTCAGAGGACTCCGGTGTCGCCGGGCAGCTCTGGCTCAATTGCAGACGGTAGGTTTGCGCGCCACTGTCATATTCACCACTGACGGCAAGACGGGGCGTGCCACCCTGCGTATACCAGTGCATAAAGGCCGAAAAATCGCGGCCGCTGACGTCTTTCATCGCGGCAATAAAATCGTCGATGGTCGCCGCTTCGCCGTCATGGCGCTCAAAATACAAATCACTGCCGGCACGGAATAACGCTGGCCCCAATAAGGTGTGGAGCATACGCACCACTTCGGCACCCTTTTCATAAATGGTCAGGGTGTAGAAATTGGAGATTTCCATATACGAAGCGGGCTGTACCGGATGGGCCGTGGGGCCGCCATCTTCGGCAAATTGCAGGGTGCGCAGGAAATTAACATCCTCGACCCGCTTTACCGTGGGCGAGCCCATGTCTGCCGAAAACTCCGCATCGCGGAAGACAGTAAAACCCTCTTTTAAACTGAGCTGAAACCAGTCGCGGCAGGTGACGCGATTACCCGACCAGTTGTGAAAGTATTCGTGGGCAACCACGGCTTCCACGCGCTGAAAACCGGCATCGGTGGTGGTCTCTGCCTTCGCCAATACGCAGGAGGTATTGAAAATATTCAGGCCTTTATTTTCCATCGCGCCCATATTGAAGTCGTCGACGGCGACGATCATAAATATATCCAGATCGTATTCGCGGCCGTAGACCTCTTCATCCCAGGTCATGGCGTTTTTCAGGGATTGCATGGCGTGGTCACATTTATCGAGGTCTTTCTCCTCGACATAAATACGCAACGCGATTTCACGGCCACTCATGGTGGTAAAGCTGCCTTCAATACAGCTCAAGCTACCGGCTACCAGGGCAAATAAATAGGCGGGTTTTTTGAAGGGATCGTGCCAGGTCACCCAGTGACGGCCATCGGGAGTGTCACCACTATCGACAGGGTTACCGTTGGAAAGCAACAAGGGATAAAGGCTTTTATCGGCCTCAACCGTGGTGGTGAATTCCGACATCACATCGGGCCGGTCGAAGTACCAGGTGATTTTGCGAAAGCCTTCGGCCTCGCACTGGGTGCAATACATAGTGCGCGATTTATAGAGACCTTCGAGAGAGGTATTTTCCTGGGGTTTTATGGCGACCACAGATTCCAACAAAAACTGCTCGGGCACATTATTAATAGTGAGCTCTTGCGCACCAATCTGGTATTGCTCAGCACTCACCGCCTGACCATCAATGGATAGTGAACGAAAGTCCAGCTCCTCGCCATGCAGCCGCAGGGTGTTGTCGCCAGCACTCGATTCAGCCTTGGGATTGCGCCGAAACTGTAAGGCCGCCTTGACCAGAGTCTCCTCTTCACCCAGCTCAAAACGTAGCTCAGTTTTATCGATCAAATACAGCGGTGGTTTATAGTCTTCGAGGCGAATGGTTTTGGGCTGGGAATCTCTTAGTGACATGGGTGCAACTCCGCTTGCAGATTAAGTGGTGGCTTTCATTGGCTGGCCACCGCTTTAATAATAGAAAAAAATTAGGCCGAAAAGCTGATGTTATAGGCTGTAAATTTACGCATATTAATCACCCCGGTATCGAGGATCAGATACTGGCCCTTAATACCCATCAAGGTGCCTTCTACCAAAGGCGTTTTATCAAAGTTTTGGCTGCTGACTTTTGTGGGATATTCCAGCACTGGGTATTCGATATCGACACACTCTGCATCGCTCACAGGTTGCAGGGCCTGCAGACCAAAGCGCTCGTTCAAAGCAGTGAGTTCTGACTGGCAAAGTTCAAATAAATTGTCGCGAGTCGCCGCTAAATCAACCGCTTCAATCTCGCCCTTGAGCATTTTTCGCCAGTTAGTTTTATCGGCGACGTGCTGACGCAAAGCATCTTCAACCAGGCCCGATTGCAAACGGGTAGCAACGCGCATGATGGGCAAGGCCTGCACCGCACCCTGGTCAATCCAGCGGGTCGGCAGCTGGGTGGCGCGGGTAATGCCCACCTTTACGCCCGATGAATTAGCCAAATAGACCACGTGCTCGGCCAGGCAAAACTCTTCGCCCCACTCCGGCTCGCGGCAGGTGCCCTGCTCGTAGTGGCATTTTTCCGGGCTGACAATACAGCTGTCACAGCGCGCCAGTTTTTTCAGGCAGGGAAAGCAAAAGCCCTGATTAAAGCTCTTTTTGGTTTTTCGTCCACAGTGACAGCAGTGAATTTCACCCGCATAGTTCAGGCTAACTCGCTGTCCTAGATAATCGTTGAGAAGTATTCGCTCATCATCCAGGGGCAGGTAATATTTTACCGGCGTCGCCAGCTCAACCACCATTTTACTCAGATGGCCTGAAATATTTATCGTCATACTCTATCTCTTATCATTTAAAGCACAGTGACTAACAAGCGGTCAATGCTGCCATTTAAGGGGTTTATCAGCCTCGGCCACTTCACCCGTAGTGCTCCCGCAGTGCTGGTGTTTTTTCGGCGCGATAAAACCCACTCGCTCTGACTCGGGCTTATGTTGGCTGTCGTAGGTAATCACGGCCTGCAGGCAGGTCGCCCTTTGTTCAGCACTCAACTTGCTACCGTCCGGCCACTTGCCAATCTCAACAGCTAATTTGAGCTTCTCATAAACCTCTGGTGTCACGGCTTGTAGTACTTGTTCAATATCCACATTTATACCTTTATATTTTTGCCTATCAGCTTAGGGAGCCTCTGATCAAGCCATGAACTCGCATTCTACGATTCAGAGCGCTCATCTTCTTCGTTGTAATCCTTCGCAATAGCTAGCTATTACGTTCGGCTTCCGCCTCGAATCTAAACACTTTGAACCGCAGCCTACTTCGTCCAGACTTAATCATAGGCTCCCTGCGACTTCTTCCGCCCGGCAAAAGCCCCGGCCAACATGCCAATCAACAAACCTGAAACATGGGCCCCATTGGCAACGCCGCCCTGAATAAAGACATCAACAATGCCAAACAGGCAAATTAGCAACCAGCCGATCAGCATATAAATAATGCCCGGTTGTACATTTAACAGGGGGTTGGGTGCAACACGATTGCGGATCCAGACATAGCCCACCAGACCATAAACCACACCCGACAAGCCCCCAAAAAGCACGGGGCCGTCCCACAAGTATTGTCCGGCATTGGAGCCCGATGCCAGTGCCAGCATAAGAATTAAATAGGCGGAGCGGCCGCTGAGCAGTTCGACCCGCCGACCGAACTCCCACAGCCACAAACTATTAAAGACAATGTGAAAGATGCCAAAGTGTAAAAAAGCCGGCGTGACAAAACGCCAGTATTCACCCGCCGCAAACGTCTTTTCAACGGGAACAAACTGCGGTCCCTTGCCATTGACCAGTGTGAAATCAATAAAGGTCAGCAAGTGCACACTGTTTGGCAGGTAGCTCACCAGGAAGAAGCCCAGCACACCTAACAGCAGAGTAAGCAGTGTTACCGGCACCCGGGTAATATAAAGCCGCAGAGAGTCAGCCCCTTTTGGCCTGCCCGTATTCAGTGCTTTCTCAACCACCGCCATTTTTTGAATTTGGCCAATAAGCTGCTGCACATCGGCCTGGCGTTGACCACTATCCAACCACAACTCGTGCCCCCCATCCTGCTCTACCAGGCGATAGACAATATTATTGCGATTGAGCGCCAGCACCAGTAAGTCGAGGTCAAATCCCGCCGCCAGATTGGAGGCCAGTACCCAGTTATCGTCCTCAGCCATTAACGATGAACCTTCTCGCCCGGACGCAGGGAATCGAGGCGCCGACCCCAGCCCAGCTTGTCACGGCAGATTTCATAAAAGTTGTGTTCGGTGGGATGAATTAAACGCAGTGGAGAGGGCTTGCGATGAATTTTGATGACATCACCCGGCTCCGTGCTGATATCGACCTGGCCATCACAGGAGATCAAGGGGTGTAGTTCGTTGCGCGTGCCGACCAATACTTCGAGCTGGCTGTCACCACTGATGACAATGGGGCGACTGGCCAGGGTGTGGGGGTTCATCGGCACAACGACAATTGCATCGAGTTTGGGGTGCATAATCGGCCCACCGGCCGACAGCGCGTAGGCGGTAGAACCCGTTGGCGTGGAGATAATCAAGCCATCGGAGCGCTGGCTGTAAACAAATTGCTGGTCGATATAGAGTTCGAACTCCATCATCCGCACCGAGCGACCCGGATGTAGCACCAGGTCATTAAGAGCGAGGCCCTTGCCGATGGTTTCGCCATCGCGCTCGACACGCATTTCAAGCAGGTAGCGCTCAGTACTTTTATACTCACCGGCAAGCACACGACCAATGCCCTCTTCCATGGCATCGGGATGAATATCGGTTAAGAAGCCGAGTCGACCGCGATTAAGGCCCAGCAGGGGCACGTTGAGATCGACCAGAGCGCGAGCGGCACCCAGCATGCTGCCATCGCCACCCACAACGATCACCAGATCGACCGTGCCCTCCATGGAGCGACGGGAGATGGTCTCAATGGCCGGGTCGTTCAACAACTCAGCGGTCTTGGATTCAGCCAGTACCTTGCGTCCGTCAGCACGCAAAAAGGCCACCAGGCGATTGAGGCTATCAACAACTTCGGGGTGTTCGAGTCGAGCGACGACACCGATATTTTGGAATTGCTCCATCCCAGCTCCGGGGCATATACATTGAAGCGAGATTATACACAGCCATTGGCGGCGAGGAGTTAGGCTGGGAGGAGTTAGACTTGAAAGACGAGTTGAGCTTGTTGAAAATACCGCGTTTACAAATGCTGATCAATGCCGTGTTCTTTCAAACCCCAGGCAAAGAGCTGTTCCCAGCGGCGGTCGGTTTGGCGCAGGCGCGAGTTTAAGATCTTCAGTAAATCCTTGAGCACGACATAGCCTTGCGCGGGATGTTGATCGAGATAGCTTTCCAATGCCAGGGCGTCGAATTCGAGTACCTCAACATCACCCAGGGCGATGACAGAAGCACTGCGCGAGCCGGCATCAAATAAGCTCAACTCACCAAAAATCTCACCGGGGCCGAGATCGCAAAGACCCGGCTGAATATGACGGCCATCGGCCAGGGCTACCCGCCCGGAAACACGAGCGCGGCCTTTTTCAATCAAATAGAGCCGGCGATCATCCATGCCCTCGCTGACGATGGTTTCGTTCACGCAGTAAGCGCTGTTCTTTGCAATGCCTGCTGTAACGAGTGCCTGATCCCGCAAAATACTCAACATACCCACTACCCATCCTTCTTATTAAAAAATTATGGGCGCTATTTTCAGGGCTTATTTGCGTCTATGGCAAGCCATCGCTTTGCGCTTTTGGGACAGAACTCTCAAGCTTTTCGTTGGC
>CAYWXW010000111.1:0-10578 GCA_964462265.1 uncultured Porticoccaceae bacterium
TTATGCCGCCAAGGTTTTTAGCGCCTTGCTGCCAAGCAAGTAATGCTCCAGCCCACCTTTGCCATGTTTAGCTTTGATAACCCGCTTGAAATCACCATCTTCATTCATACTGCTCAGGGCATATTGATCGAACAGTATGCGAGCGCTCTGTTTGAGATGGCCGCCCCAAATCGTCAGTGATTTATTCGCACCGTCCTCGTCACCGGCTTTTGCCAAGTCTGCTAGCTGTGCCAGCAAGCGATAAAATTCTACTTCTGTAGCAGACCAAAAATTGGCGTCGATTGCAGAAAGGTCTCCTTTGGCATCTTTAGGGCGTTTGAACCAAGCGATTTTTAGAGCCGACTTCAACGTTTTTAATACATCGATTGCAGCTGCTACCATTTTTTGAGCGTAATCTTGAAGATCATCTAGCATCTCTTCCTCAAGGTTAAAAATAGGCATGGTGGTTTCGTACCAGCAGCGTGCCTTGTCATTGTTCATGTCATAAGCGAAGGCCCATAGGCGGGGGGTAAAACTAGCATCATCTATCCATTGGCGACGACTCTTTAAATAGGTTTGCACAATCAATGCGGGTTCTTTTTTAGCTTTACCACTGTTATCTAAAACGGCCAGCCCCAACCAATGGCGATAACCTAAACCACCGGGCTGACCTTTTATGGTGAGCGGTTCTTTATCGGTTTCAAAGGCATAGGGCGTTAAGGGATGCACCCAGTTGCCAGAATAATTGACACCGTAATTTTTAGTGTGGAATTGGTGTACCAGCTGATCGACATGCTCACCCGAGATATCACAAACTCCAGAGTCGTTATTCCAATGCAGTCGCATACGACGTGGCATTGACCAGTACATTTGCAGGGGGTGGGTATCGTCTGGATAGGTTTCCATACCCTTTTTTTCACTGGTTCGAGTGCTTGTCATCCACGGAAAGGTTGCTGCTAATAATTCCTCCTTCGTGTGATCACCGTTCTGCTTAAGTATCTCTTCTGAGGTTAAAACATTCAGCCATAGACGGTGCCAAAGAGTATCGCTTTGAGTGTTTTCCGGCGGCATGACCAAAGTGGTCATCGGGCCGCCACCTCTCAGTGAAACCCGGTGGCCTACTCCGCCGGAGGGTGCGTTGATTTGCAAGGTGAATAGCGCAACCGCTGCCCAATAAGGAGAGAGGCTCTCCACACCATCGCGTTTTATAAAGTGATCAGCGTTATCTTTGACAGTTTTGCCGCCAGGTTCTTCGATTAGCAGGGCAGAAATATTTTTATTTTCCCCCTCTGCTAAATCAAAATCCTGCATAAATGCAGGTGTGCCGTTTTCTGTGTTGAGATTAAACGCAGGCTCAATACGCTTAAAAGCTTGCTCCAGCTCATCTTGGCTCGGCGGATTACGCCAGTACTTTTTCCACTCACGACTGTCCTTTGGGGCAAAGGCAGTTTGCAGTATGCCGATAAGCAGTTGGTAGATGGCGCCTTTGAAATCAGCGCGGGGGGCGATAATTTCGACAATATCTTTGCCACTTTCAGCACCGATTGCAGCAATTTTGATAGCGCTTTGCTGGCCGTTTCTTTCTCGAACGGGTAACCATTGATCGTTGATCAAATTCAATATATTCGTTTCTTCCATATTAGTACCTCAGCTCAAGTCCCTGTTGCTTGTTGTAGGTGATGGCCACTGGTTTACTGTTATCCGTCATGCCCTTTGCCTGCCAAATGGATTCCGTTTGTATCAAAGGCACAATAAAACTGAATTCGTCGAATAATTTGTTTTGCTCACGAAGCTGCTTTATCGCTTTCTGTAGATCGTTATCTTCTAACGATGCGAGCTTGGCAAGCTGGGATTTATTGGCTTTTACACTGCTTAAATCCCAGGGGTATTTACCTTCATTTACCCAAGGGGCCAGCTGGTTGTTTTCCCAACGAGCAAGGTACAGTGTTTGAGACTCTTCCCCCAGTCGCGTGGCAATGTGTGCTTCTTCATCCCATTGAGGACTATCGGCATAGCCGCTGGCTAATTTCATTTGCAGGAAGTTGGCGTTATCTTTTTTTGCTCTGTCTTCCCCTTCGGCTTCCAGGCTGCCCTGATCAAGCCCCGCAGGTATATCGCCTTCTTCATCATAAACAAACTCTAACAGTTCGCGAGCATCTTCAGGCATCTGCCAGCCCATTTTTTGTTGCAGAATTTTGACAGTTCGCCATAACAGCAGGGTGTGAGGGTAAACGTAGTGGGCCTTGGGAAACAGGCTTTTAAACCACTCTGCTTCAGGTGATTCAGTAAATTCGGGCGAATAAACAATAAGACCAGGCGTGCCGCGCTGATCCGTTTCGCCGTGCGCCAAGCGCTGGCCGTGTTGATCACGGCTGTGGCGCTACAAACGTCCGGCGCGCTGTATGAGTAAGTCGATGGGCGCGAGGTCGCTAATCATCAGATCGAAATCGAGATCCAGGGATTGCTCGACCACTTGGGTGGCGATCAGCACTCGGCCCTCGCGCTGCTCGGGTGTGGATTTGTCGCCGAAATAGGCCAACATCTGTTGCTCGATTCCTATGCGGTCACCGAGGGCGTAACGGCTATGAAAGAGGTGCAGTTTGTCCGACTCCAGCCAGTCGCAACTATTCAGGTGCTGCCATGCCTCTCTGGCATCGGGCACGGTATTGCGAATCCAACAAACGGACTTCCCTTGACTCACTGCGGTTTGAATTCGTTCAAAAATAGCCGTCTGCTGGTGACAAAAAACCACATCGACCCGACGTTTGACAGACTCGCGGGTTTCTAGTGGGTATTCGCTAACACCAAAACGTGTTGATGCCTGGGTGAGCAATGGATAGTGTTTATCGTTAAGTTGCTGACTATCCAGTCGCTTGGCTGGCTTACCGTAAAAGGCCTGTACCAACTCATTGCGCTGGTGGTGGGACAGTGTAGCCGATAACAAAATCACACTGCCGCCGAACGCGGCGTGAAATTCGATGAGCCGTTTTAGAAGCTCATTAGTGTAGGCATCGTAGGCGTGCACCTCATCGAGAATAAGCACTTTGTTGGACAAACCCAATAAACGTAGCGATTGGTGACGGGCAGGTACAATACCCAATAAGGCCTGGTCGATGGTGCCAATACCCACGTCGGCGAGCAGTGCTTTTTTACGATTATCAGCTAACCAGCGGTTGCACTGGGCGGTAATGCTCTCTTCATCACGGTAATTCTGCTCAAGAGTTTGTCCATTGAGCAAGGATTGCTGGAATCTCTCGGATAAATGCCGTGCGCTGTGACTCAAAATCAGGCTGGGCATCTCGCCAGGTTGATATAATCGCAGGTAGGTTTCCGTCATCCGCTCGTACATAGCATTTGCCGTGGCCATAGTCGGCAGGCCAATATACAAACCCTCTGCCAGACCCTCACTCATCAGCCGATGCGCCAACATTAAAGCCGCTTCAGTTTTGCCCGCACCCGTGACATCTTCAAGAATAAACAGTTGTGGCTCCGAGCTTATGGGTAGTTGTTCACACTGTTTTTGCAGCGGCGTAGCCGTTGTTATATTGGGAAACAGCGCACCGAGAGGCTGGCTGACTTGCGATTTTCTCGATAACAGTCCCGATGCCGCGACCGCTTTTTCAGCATTCGGTAACGCGATCTTATTCCAATAGTCCTTAAGCGGCATTGGGTTTTGGTGGTAGGTGAAGATTTCCTGATTCGACCCCAGCCAGTCCGCCAGTACGGCGACACCCGCCAAGATCCAGCTGAGCGTTTTCTGCTGAGCACGCCATTCCTCGTTGAGATCAAGTTCAGCGGCGGCGATAAAATCAGGCTGAATCAGGTTTTTCCAATCCTGAACGAATGACAGTGCCGCCTCTTGGTCGTGCGCAACAAAGTGGTTCTTGAGTCGGTCAGTTTTAGAGGGCGGCCAGCCATGGTGGCCAAAGACTGGGTTCAACCAGTATTGCAGGGTATCGTCGGCAAAGTCGTTCAAATTTTCGCTGGCGTTACTGAACAGCTGCGCTCTAAGCGATTCGGACCACAACATTTGACCAAGACTGTCGTGACGAATGGAGTAGTTGTCTCGTTTAACCGGGATATCTGGCCAAAACTGTTCCCGCAAATCAGGGCGAAGCTGCTGGAAAGTTTCGGCGAATTTACCCAAGTCGTGTATGCCGAGCAGGAAAACAATGCAGGTACGTGTTTGCTCAGGGGGCAAACCCATTAAATCGGATAGGCGGTTTTTAAGTGCCGGCTGGCAGGACAATAGAACTTGTCCGACTGCCGCCACATCCAGGCTGTGAAATGCTAACAAATGAAAACCAGCATCCTGCTTATCAGTTATGGGGCTGGCTTTACCCCAGTAATGAAAATATGTATTTATTCCTGTGTTGTAATCCATCTAGCGTGGAGCTCCCTGCTATCCTTGTTCAGTGCTAAAATTGCTAAGAGCCCAGACAAAGCTGAGTAGATTAAAGTAACCCTAATATACTCAAGCAAACCTAAACCCTATATTAAATTACAAAGAACCTTTTTCAGTTCACTTAAAGGGATAGGGATTTGCTAAACTTTGCCCACAAATCAAATTTTTTAGGAGTGTATATGAACGCAGGAAGCACCACCAGAATAGTAATTTTGAGTGCCGCTCTGACATGCGTAGCACCCACCCTAAGCGCCCTTGAAACAGACTGGCTAGAATTAAAAGAGGGCCACAAGGGAAAGAAAATACACGCCAAAGTGCAGCGTATTAAACTACCCGAACTCGGCGGCGATGGCGGTCAACAGGTTACCGTCAGCATCCCCAAAGACAAGCTGGAAAGTACCGACAAGGTCCACGAGGTAGTCGTGGTGGAGCAACGTGAGGGAAAGGAAGAAGTACTACCCGGCACCCGCTATGAATGGGCCGAGGATTATGAGAATGACAACTACGGTTTAATTATTACGCTAGATAAAATGCAAAACTATCCCATTCGCGTCTATTTGAAGGATGACCTACCTCTGCCCGACCATCAGTAACAGCGCTAGCCCTTAGCGCTGTGCACCCCGCGCTTTCAGTTTACTGAGCTGACGCTCCCGCTGCTGGCGCTCACTGGGCGTAAGGGGCTGGGGTTTGCTGGCAATGCCCATCGACTTAGACAGACGACTCACTTCCAGCGGTGTGAGATCGAGCCAGTCGCCACTGCGCACATAAGAGGGTAATTCAACCGTGCCAAAGCGAATGCGCTTCAGGCGGCTGACTTCAACACCCTGAGATTCCCACAGGCGGCGCACTTCGCGATTGCGGCCTTCCGTCAACACCACGGTAAACCACTGGTGAGAGCCCGAGCCGTCACCGACTTGAATTTTCTTAAAGCGCCCCATGCCGTCCTCGAGCATCACACCCTCCTGCAAGCGCTTGAGCATGTCATCGTCGACGACCCCGTGAATGCGCACCAGGTATTGTCTTTCAACTTGGCCTGAGGGATGCATCTGTCGATTGGCGAGCTCGCCGTCATTGGTGAATAACAACAAACCGCTGGTATTAATGTCGAGACGACCCACGGCAATCCAGCGCCCTTCTTTAATGGGCGGCAAGCTGGAAAAGACTGTTTTACGGCCCTCCGGGTCCTGACGGGTACAAATTTCACCCACGGGTTTGTGGTAAATAAGCACACGGGTACGGCTGTCTCTGGATTTAAGCTTGATCACTCGCCCATCGACGCTGACCTTATCTTCCATCGAAATGCGATCGCCCGTGGTAGCGACCTTGCCATTCACGGATACACGCCCCGCTGCGATCCATTTTTCAATTTCACGACGTGAGCCCAAACCTGCCTGAGCCAATAACTTTTGAATTTTCTCACTCATGGCTCTGGGTTTTCCTCATTGTTGATCGCTGAGCTTTCGTTGTCTTCGTTGTCTAAATGATGCGCTTCCACTTCTCGACCTTCATCGCCCTCGATAAAGTTGTCCACCAAGACCCCCATGGCGGCGTCCTCCGCTGCTGTTTGCGTTTCGTCATCATCAAGTGCGGCTTCCGTGGTTTCGCCATCGGCTTCGACGCTAGCCTTGCCCTCTTCCGTATTATCCTCGGCATTGCCCTCACCGAAAGCTTCTTCAAATTGCAGCTCTCGATCAATCGAGCTGAGCTCGCGTATTTCACTCAGGGGCGGCAATTGCTCGAGGCTTTGTAAATTAAAATTGTCGAGAAACTGGCGCGTAGTGGCGTAGAGAGCGGGGCGACCCGGTACGTCGCGGTGGCCGACCGAGCGAATCCAGCCCCGGTCGTGGAGGGTGCGAATAATATCAGAGCTCACGGCAACCCCGCGCACCTGTTCGATATCACCCCGGGTCAGGGGCTGGCGATAGGCGATTAACGCCAGTGTCTCGAGAGTGGCACGGGAATATTTCTTCGGTTTCTCTTCCCACAGCTTGCCAATCCACTGAGCGTACTGCGCTTTCACCTGAAAACGATAACCACTGGCGGTGCGTTTTAATTCATAACCCCGGTCACGGCAGTCGGCTTCAATATCTTCCAGGGCAGCTTGAAGCTCGTCGCGCTCGGGCACAAACTCCTCATCAAAGAGCTTTTGCAGTGCAGGAATATCTAGAGAATCGCCAGCGGCCAGCAGTGCTGCCTCGACAATTCGACGCAGTTGTTCGGCATCCATCACTCAGCCCTCGCTTTCAGGTGTATCGGCCCCAGGAATTCATTTTGCACGATCTCAACCAGCGATTCTTTGACCAGCTCCATCATCGCCAAAAAGGTGACAATCACCCCCTGACGTCCTTCATCGAGATTAAACAGGGTAATGAAAGGCACGAAACGTTTGCCGTTGAGGCATTGCAATATGTGGCTCATACGTTCTCGGGTAGACAGCACTTCAAATTCGATATGGTGACTATCGGTTAGCTTGACGCGGCGCATGACGTCGGCCAGGGCCAGTAGTAAGTCTTCCATTGCCACGGGTGGGTGAACCCGTGGGGCTGTTTTTTCTCCAACTTTGGCACTGGCCGGAAAGACATCCCGCCCGGTGCGCGGCAGGGTATCAATATCTTCTGCCGCTTGTTTAAAGCGCTCGTACTCCTGCAAACGACGAATCAATTCGGCGCGAGGGTCTTCGTCGCTCTCCTCGTCTTCATTTTGACGAGGCAGCAGCATGCGCGATTTTATTTCCGCCAGCATGGCCGCCATTAATAAATACTCTGCGGCCAACTCCCACTGCATGGCCTCCATCAGCTCGATATAGCTCATGTATTGATGGGTAATATCGGCGACGTTAATGTCGAGAATATCGAGATTTTGCCGCCGGATTAAATAGAGCAGCAAATCAAGGGGGCCTTCAAAGGCATCGAGAATAACTTCCAGCGCCTCGGGGGGAATATAAAGATCGCGGGGCAATTCGGTGACTTGCTGACCCTGAACAATGGCGAAGGGCATTTCATTTTGCTGGGGAGCTGCCGCCCTGTTGGGTTCAGCTTCTGCATTAGCCGTATTCGCTTCTACATTAGGGGCGTCGCCAGTCAGCGCATTGTCGGAGAGGGGATCAGTTGTCACTGCGCTACCGGATCAAATCGTGGGGGTCGGCCATTATACTGTTTAGCCCGGCGCGGTGACAGGAGCAGAGCACCAGAGCAGCATCACTCAAAGGCCAAAGGGAGCAAGATCACCCATGCCTGCACGCACCAGTTCGGGTGCCTCGCCAGTGAGGTCGATAATCGACGTCGGCTCAAGGCCGCAGTAACCGCCGTTGATGATTAAATCGACCCGGTTGCCGAGCATATCTTCAATATCCTGAGGGTCAGTCAGGGGGTATTCATCACCGGGCATAATCAGGGTGATGCTCATCAGTGGCTCACCCAACGTCTCGAGCAGCGCCTGGGCAATGTGGTTGGCCGGCGCGCGCAAACCAATGGTCTTGCGCTTGGGGTGCATCAAGCGGCGCGGCACTTCAGAGCTGGCATCGAGAATAAAGGTGTAGGGGCCGGGGGTATTGGCCTTGAGCAAGCGGAAATCCTGATTATCTACCTTGGCATAAGTTGATAGCTCAGACAGGTCGCGACAGACCAGCGTAAAGTTGTGGTTTTTTTCCAGGGCGCGAATCTGGCGAATTCTATCCAATGCGGTCTTATCGCCAATGTGGCAGCCCAGAGCATAAGCCGAGTCGGTGGGGTAAATAGCCACCCCACCACCGCGAATAATATCCGCCGCCTGCTCAATTAAGCGCTGCTGGGGATTTTCCGGATGTATATAAAGAACTCTGGCCATAAACACTACTTACACCGCTATTTGCCGCGACTATAAACCCTCTACCCTAAAAATTCGACCGCCAATACAGCGAGCGCGCATTTTGGTAGCACGCCCATATGCGAAACCCCCTTGGAAGCGCTAGAATGGCACCCATCTATTGATTCTGACCGACAGGAATAGGCATTACTTAGTGAGCAGCAGCAAACCCAAAGCCAGTACCAGCAGCTATAACCCCCCACCAGCACCCTCCGCGCCACCCCAGCGCGAGAATATGCTGATCAACCTGGGCTTCAATGTCATCGTGCCCACCTTGATTTTGACCAAGCTCAGTGGCGATGAGTACCTCGGCACTACCTGGGGTGTGGTTATCGCCCTGCTCTTCCCCATTGTCTATGGCCTGCGTGACTTTCAGCAGCGCGGCAAAATCAACTTCTTCTCCGGCCTCGGTGTCTTCAGTGTGGTGATGACCGGCGGCATCAGCCTGCTTGAACTCGACCCTCAATACCTGGCTTATAAAGAGGCGGGTATACCCGCCATCTTTGGCCTGGCCACTTTAATATCACTCAAGACACCCTACCCCCTGGTGCGCACCCTGTTGTTCAACGATACGGTGATTGAGATTGACAAGGTGCATCACGCTCTGGTCGAGCACAACAGCGTTGAGGCCTTTGACCAACGTTTAATTACTGCCTCGTGGATTATTGCCGGCTCTTTTTTAGTCTCATCTATTTTGAATTATCTATTGGCGACGATGATTGTCACCAGCCAACCCGGTACGGTTGAGTACAACGCCGAACTGGGTAAAATGACCGCACTGAGCTTCCCAGTAATTGCCGTACCGGCAATGATTATGATGATGGGAGCCATGTTTTATCTGTTTCGTGGTATTACTCACATGACCGGCATGCCCTTTGAAGACATTATTCGCGGCCACCACCACGAAGCGGAAAACAACAGTGATGATGAAAACAAGGACAATCAATAATGTGGTATAGCCTGGTTTGTACCGATGTAGAAGATAGCCTGGCCCTGCGCAAAGCCGCTCGCCCCGCCCACCTGCAACGCCTTGAAGCACTGCGTGACGCCGGCCGTTTACTGGTCGCCGGACCCAACCCCAGCATCGACAGCGAAGATCCCGGTGAAGCCGGCTTTAGCGGCAGCATCATTATTGCCGAGTTTGACTCCCTGGCAGCAGCGCAAGCCTGGGCCGCAGAGGACCCCTATCAGGCAGCCGGTGTTTACGCCTCAGTGAGCGTTAAAGCCTATAAGAAAGTGCTGCCCTAAGAGCGCCCCACCCTGGCTCGATTAATACAGCTATTTATACGCGGACTACATACACGAGCTAAAGACACGGGGCGACAAGTCGCGAATCACTACCCATACAGCCACTAATTTTATCCACCCAATTGCCAATGGAATTTTCATGTACAAACTTTGTTTAAGCCTGCTATTACTAGCACTCTCACCAAGCTTGCTGGCGGAGACACGCTATATTTCCGATGAATTCCGCGTGCCGCTACGCAAAAGCCCCTGTAGTCGTTGCGCCATTTTGCACCAGGGCCTTAAAACAGGGCTTAAACTGGACTTTATTGAAACAGCTGACGGCTGGAGTCATATCCGCACCCCCGGTGGCATGGAAGGCTGGATAGAAAATCAGTACATCGTCACCCAGCCCATTGCCCGCGACCGAATCGCCCGCTACAAACAGCAAAACGAAGCACTCAATAGCAGTAACGCCAAACTTAAAGCTCAGGTCAAAGAGCTTAAGGCCGACAATAAACAACTGGGCGGTCGCCTCAATGCCGTGAGTGATGACAACGAAGCGGTGTCGCGAGAGCTCGCTGATATCAAAGTTGTCTCTGCCAATGCCCTTAATCTCAAGGTACAAAATCAACAACTACTCGAAGAGAATGAAAAGCTGCAGGGTCGGATTGATGTGCTCAGCGCCGTGAAAGTACAACTCGAAAGTAGTAACACCCAAAAATGGTTTCTCAACGGCGGCATAGCCGTTTTTCTCGGCGCGATACTCAGTATTCTTTTACCTCGTTTAAAAGGTAAGCGCCGCGGGCACTCAGAGTGGGCATAATGCGCATGTCGCGATTAAGATTGGCCCCGTCCTTTCATCGCCAGGGCTTATTGGCTTGCTGCCTGCTGATTTTTTGTCATAGCCTCTGGGCAGAAAGCGGTAACCCGGTGGCGTCAACAACGCTTAAACCCCGCGTTACTATTACAACCACCCTTGGCAATATTGAAGTAGAGCTGGCTCCTGAAAAAGCCCCCCTTACCGTACGCAATTTTTTGCAATATGCCGATAGAAACTATTATGACGGTAGTATTTTTCACCGGGTTATACAGGGCTTTATCATTCAGACTGGCGGCTTTGACCG
>CAYWXW010000112.1:0-10299 GCA_964462265.1 uncultured Porticoccaceae bacterium
TCGATATAAACCGCAAATTTTTCATCCAAAGAGCCGGGCAAAAAGCCGAGCTGTTCGCCCGCTTCAACGGCGGGCCGGGTGAGAATAATGCGCTCAATTTTACCCGACTCCAAAGCCTCAGCAGCAAGGGCTGCAGCACAGTAACTTTTGCCGGTGCCCGCAGGGCCAAGGCCCAATGTCAGGCAGTGTTGGCGAATGGCGTTTATATAGTTTTCTTGTGCGAGGGTTTTAGCTTGAAAGACTTGGTTGGAGCGGCGGGTAGCGCAAACTTGATTGAGGTGTTGGTTCTGAGGATTGATTTCAACAACAGTGTCGTCGTTGTATTTGCCCTTTTTACGAGGGGTGGCGGGATCCGAAAATTGGTTTTCGGTGAGGTGGGTTTTACGTTTTTGTTTTCGCTTTGCACTCGTGCGTCTAGTCATAGAGTATGTCCTCAGTTTCAAAGTGATTTACGGTTTTACGAACGTAAAGTTTTGTGAAATAAAAGGCCGTGCTTGTTAAATCCCTCCTGTTTGTTATGAAGTGTTGATGCTGTTGTGCAGATTGATGCTAGCAGTAAGAGCATAAAGCTGTACAGTTTTTTTTTGACAGTTTTATGATCAGCCGTTTGGTATTTTAAACACGCTGTAATTAATCGAATTCATACATTGCAAACTCAAGGCCGGTTCTTACTCTATAGATTAATACTATTTCTAAAAATCCAGGTCAGCCAAAATAGTATCCACCCGCGCTTTTACCTCTGCCGTCATCGCAATCGGCTTGCCCCACTCCCTTTGCGTCTCGGCTGGCCATTTATTGGTGGCGTCAAAACCGATTTTTGAGCCGAGGCCGGAAACCGGCGAGGCAAAGTCGAGGTAGTCGATAGGTGTGTTTTCTATCATCACCGTATCCCGCGCCGGGTCCATGCGAGTGGTCATTGCCCAAATAACATCTTGCCAGTTGCGCGCGTCGACATCATCGTCTGTGACGACGATAAATTTGGTGTACATAAATTGTCGCAAAAAAGACCACACGCCCATCATCACTCGCTTGGCGTGGCCGGGATATTGTTTCTTCATAGTGACCACGGCGAAGCGATAGGAGCAACCCTCGGGTGGTAGATAAAAATCAACAATTTCGGGGAATTGCTTTTGCAGCAAGGGCACGAAGACTTCGTTGAGGGCGACGCCGAGTATGGCTGGCTCATCAGGCGGGCGGCCGGTGTAAGTACTGTGGTAGATGGGATCTTTGCGGTGGGTGATGCGATCAATGGTCATTACCGGGAAGCGTTCGACTTCGTTGTAATAGCCGGTATGGTCGCCGAAGGGGCCCTCGTCGGCTTCGTCGTCGGGGGCGATGTGGCCTTCGAGAATAAATTCGGCGCTGGCTGGGACTTGCAGGTCGCTACCCAGACATTGTGTGACCACGGTTTTTTCACCGCGCAATAAACCGGCGAAGGCGTATTCCGAAAGTGAGTCGGGCACGGGTGTTACCGCGCCGAGAATGGTCGCGGGGTCAGCACCCAGAGCCACTGCGATGGGGAATGGCTCGCCGGGGTGAGCCGCCTGCCAATCGCGAAAATCTAGCGCGCCGCCACGCTGTGCCAGCCAACGCATTATCACGCGGTTTTTGCCGATCACCTGCATGCGGTAAATGCCGAGGTTTTGCCGTTCTTTCTCTGGCCCACGGGTGACGACCAGTGGCCAGGTGATTAGTGGCCCGGCATCTTCCGGCCAGCAGGTTTGAATGGGCAGCTGGCTTAGGTCGACGGCATCGCCCTCGAGCACAATCGTTTGGCAGGGAGCTTTTTTGACCACCTTGGCGGCCATATTGAGCACGGGCTTGAAAGATTCGCGCTTGTCCCACAGGTCTTTAATGCCCTTCGGTGGCTCGGGCTCCTTTAAGAAGGCGAGCAGCTTGCCGACCTCGCGCAGGGCTTCAACCTTTTCCTGCCCCATACCCAGGGCGACGCGCTCGGGGGTGCCGAATAAGTTGGCAAGCACCGGGATATCGTAGCCCTTAGGGTTTTCAAACAATAATGCCGGGCCACCTGCTTTCAACACCCGGTCGCAGATTTCGGTCATTTCCAGATTGGGGTCAACCTCGGCGCTGATACGCTTGAGTTCACCGCGCTTTTCGAGAAAGGCGATAAAGTCACGTAGATCGGCAAATTTCATAGGCAGGTGCTTCCTTTGGGCCTGGCTGGCAACAGGGCGACTAATGTAAGACTGAGTGGGGCGAATAAGTCTCGCTAATGGAGGTGATCTCACCGGCCAAGGCTGCTAGGCTGGTGGGCAAATAATAACAAATTGTAGAACGGCTTCACTATGCAAGCACAACAAGTTTTCCGAGCTTACCAGCCGGTTTTTAGCGCCGAGGAAGATGCCCAGCAGCAACGTTATTGTAGCCAATGCGGCTCGCCTTGCGTGAGCGAAGTGGTCGAAGGTGGAGTGCGCTCTACCTGTACAAGCTGCAATGCGGTGCACTATAAAAACCCCCAGCCGGCGATTGCGGTGTTAATTACCGATGGCAATCGCTTTGTGCTGGGCAAGCGAATCTCTAAAAGTCTTGGCCACGGACAGTGGTGTCTGCCCTGTGGCTATGTCGAGTTTCATGAAGACTATCTCAGCGCTGCAGTGCGCGAGGTGAAAGAGGAAACCACGCTAGATATTCGCGTGCAGTCTATTATTAGTGTCGTCACCAATTACCTGTCGCCGAATATTCACTCTTTAGTCACCGTGTTGCTGGCCGAAGTCATCGGCGGCGAGTTGCAGGCGGCCGATGGCATGGAAGAGGTGGCCTGGTTCCCCTATACCGGGGACTTCCCCGAAATGGCTTTTGAGGCCGATACACATATTATCAGCCGCTATTTTGAAACCGATTTACCGGGTGCGCCGGTTGATTCGAATTTCGCTAGTGGGTAAAGACACAATGATTAAACAGGAGAAACACCATGGATAGATTTCAACTCGGTAAGAGTGAACTGCATATCTCCCGCCTCGGCCTCGGTTGCATGGGCATGTCAGAATTCTACGGCAGTAGCGACGAGAAGGAGTCTATTGCCACTCTGCATGGCGCCCTCGATCTCGGGGTTAACTTTTTTGATACCGCCGATATGTACGGCAGTGGCCACAATGAAGAGTTGATTGGCCGGGCCTTTAAGGGCAAGTGGGACAAGTTAGTGCTGGCGACAAAGTTTGGTTTTTTGCGCGATGCCGACGGCGGCTGGAAAGGTCTCGACTGTAGCCCCGCTTATATTAAGACCGCCTGTGAGGCGAGCTTAAAGCGCTTAAATACCGATGTTATCGACCTCTACTACGCCCACCGTATCGACCCCAATGTGCCCATCGAAGACACCGTGGGGGCGATGAAAGAGTTAGTTGATGCCGGCAAGGTGCGTTATATCGGCCTCAGTGAAGCCAGCTCAGAGGAGTTACAGCGCGCCAGTAAGGTGCATACAATAACCGCCCTGCAAACGGAATATTCAATGTGGAGCCGTGATGTTGAGGGCGATATTATCGCTACCTGCCGCGAGCTGGATATTGGTTTTGTGCCCTACAGTCCACTGGGCAGAGGTTTTTTAACCGGGGCCATTCAATCGAGGGATAGTTTAGAAGCTAGCGATTATCGCCTCGCCAGCCCACGTTTTCAGGAGCAAGCTCTGGCCGAGAATAAGAAATTTCTAGAGCTGGTTAATGCCATTAGTAAAGACAAGAGCATTACCCCCGCACAGGTGGCGCTGGCCTGGGTGTTGAATCAGGGCGAGGCTATTTTCCCGATTCCCGGCACGCGAAAGATTTCGCGACTGAAAGAAAATCTCGCCGCTTTAGAGGTGCAATTTAGCGCGTCGGAGTTGGCAGATATTCGTGCCCGCTTGCCAATAGCTGAGGGCGAGAGGTATTAGACCCCTAGCGTAAATAGAGCGTATAACTTACGGAGATAACAATATGAAAAATAAAAACCCTACACTAAGTATGGCGGATATCGACAAGCTTGCCCTTGAAATCAGCGCCGACGATGGACCTGGCTCGTCTGCCTGGAATATGGATAGCTCCCATACAAAACAGGTTAACGATGAGGTGATGGAAGCACTGCGTAACAATAAGGGTAAGATCCCAGGTGAGCTTGAAGGTGTACCCGCCTTGATTATCACTACAACAGGGGCTAAGAGCGGCAAAAAGAGAACGCTACCGTTAGCCTGTCAGGAAATAGAGGGTCGTCTTGTTATTATTGCCTCGATGGGTGGTGCGTCAAGAAATCCGCCCTGGTTCCATAACCTTGTTAAATATCCCGATGTGCAAATTGAAAAAGATGGTGAAACCTTTTCTGCCCGTGCGGTGGTAACGCAAGGCGAAGATCGTGATCGGCTCTTTCAAATAGTTTGCGATAATTTGGCAGTATTTTCGACCTATCAGGCGCGCACAGAGCGGATCATTCCAGTTGTTGAATTAATTCGCCAATAACTAAAAGTAAATTGGCGTAGCGCTAGCTTGAAAATATTGCCAGCTAATTGGTATTAAAATATGGCTAATCTACAACGCTCAAGAGGCATTTATTTTGTCGCAAAGTTCTGATGCACAAATTCACGATGAAAAGATTACAGATGTAACAGGTCTGGTTATTAGTCATAAAGACAAGCAGGGCATCGGTCGAATTACCATTAACCGCCCCGATGCTTATAACGCCTTGTCTCTCGCGTGCATGCAATCCTTGATCGGTGCCTTCAAGCTATTATCGGCCGATGATGGGGTGAGAGTTATTGTGCTATCGGGTGCCGGTAAAGGCTTTTGCGCGGGTCATGATCTGGCTGAAATGCGCAGCAATGCGCATAAAGAATTTCAGCAACTGACCTTTAGCACTTGCGCGACTTTAATGCTGTCGATTATCCAGTCACCGAAACCGGTGATTGCCAAAGTGCATGGCGTGGCAACGGCGGCGGGTTGTCAGTTAGTTGCCAGTTGCGATTTAGCGGTTGCCGAGCAAACGACTCGCTTTGCGACGCCGGGGGTAAATCTGGGTTTGTTTTGCTCCACGCCGATGGTTGCTTTGTCGCGTAATGTATCGCCCAAACACGCCATGGAGATGCTCCTGCTCGGTGATTTTATTTCCGCCCAGCGAGCCCATGAAATGGGGTTTATTAATTATCTTGCAAGGGCTGATGAGCTTGAGCAGACGGTTGATGCGCTAGCGGCGAAGATTGCCAGCAAATCATCACTGACCTTGAAAATAGGTAAGCGTGCTTTTTACCAGCAACTCGATAAAAACCTGGCAGATGCTTACGACTACTGTGGGCAAGTGATGGTTGAAAATATGATGGCCAAAGATGCCCAGGAAGGCATCACTGCTTTTATAGAAAAACGTACCCCGGTATGGTGCGATGAGTAAATTTATTGTTTAACAACATCTGGGGATAACTGTGGCGCTTAAGCCAACCATTTTTAAATTCAAAATTTCACTATCCGATATCAATCGCAATTATTACGACACGCTTAATTTAACCGTCGCCCAACATCCTTCAGAAACACCCGAGCGGATGATGGTGCGAGTGCTGGCATTCTGCATTAATGCGCAGGAGCATCTAACGTTTACCCCGGGCCTCAGTGCCGTTGATGAACCCGATATTTGGGCGCACAGCCTCGACGGGCAATTGACTCAGTGGATAGATGTGGGCGAGCCCGCTGCCGATAGAATAAAAAAGGCGACGCGCTTAGCGCAAGCGGTAAAAGTGTACAGTTTTAATACTAAGTCGAATGCTTGGTGGGCTCAAAACAGTGCCCAATTTAATAAGCTTGAGGTGGATGTTTATCTGTTTGAATGGGGGAAAATAGAGGCGCTGGCACGACTGTTACAACGCACGATGGATTTGTCGATTACCATTACCGGTGACGCCGCGTATATAGCGGCAGAGTCGGGGGAGTGTGAGGTGGAGTGGGTGACCTTGCAGTAAAATGCTGCCATTTAAATAGGCACTTAGACCTGCCCTTAATCGGGATCAATGCTTTGCTAAGAGATTAAATTGATAATACTCGCTGGAATGAAAGCCGCGTTAGCGGTCAGGCTCAAGATGAAAAATAATAACGATAAGGAGTAGAAAATGGATCACGCAACTCAGGTAGCTCACATAAAAAAAGCCTTTGATTATATTGATGGCGACCAGACGGCGACGACTCCCGGTGTAAAGCGTGCCCCCGTGGCGGCCTATACGGACCAGCAGTGGCTTGACCGTGAGCTAGCGAATATTTTTAAGAACTTTCCCCTGTTTATGGGTTTGTCCTGCGTTATTGCCGAGCCCGGTGCTTACCTCACCATTGAGCACGGCACTCTGCCAATGTTGTTGGTGCGGGGTGATGACGGGGTGGCCCGAGCCTTTATTAATATGTGCAGCCATCGGGGTGCGCCCGTGGCGCGAGGCTGTGGCCGCACGGCAAATTTTACCTGTGCTTATCACGCCTGGACTTATAGTCGCGCTGGTGATTTAAAGGTTATTCCTGACCGGCGCAATTTCCCGGGTGTCGAGTTACAAGACCACGGGCTTACGCCTCTACCACTGGTGGAGAAACACGGCATGATTTGGGTGCAGCCAGATCCGCAAGCTGAAATTAATCTCGATCAGCATCTGGACAGCATGGCAGGTGAGTTAGGGGGCTATGACCTGCAAAATTATGTGCACTATCAAAGCCGGGTGTTGCATCGGGATATTAACTGGAAGATGCCGATTGATACTTTTTTGGAGCCCTACCATTTTGCCTCGCTACACAAAGATACCGTCGGGCCAATTTTTTTCGGCAACCTCTGTTTGTTTGAGGGCCACGGTTTGCACCACTGGATGGCGGTGATACGCAAAAGCATTGAAAGCCTGCGTGACAAACCCGAAGCCGAGTGGGACTTTATTAAACATACCGCTATTTCTTATCAACTTTTCCCCAATACCATTTTCACCATGCAGGCCGATCACGTTGAAACCTGGCGCATTTTCCCGGTGAATAATCGCGTTGACCAATGCGTGATTTATTTTGACTGTTATGTACCGGAGCCGGTGACCACTGACAAGGCGAAGAAATATTGGGATAAGAATATTGACCTGGCGCTGCGCACCGTTGACGGTGAAGATATTGTCATTCAGCAGGAAATGGAGAAAAACTTTCTTTCCGGCGCCATGCGCGAAATTCTTATTGGTCAAAACGAACCGGCCCTCGCCCATTTCCATCAATCTCTTGAGCGGGCCATGGCTGGGAAATAAAACATAGGTTAGCAGCGCGGCAAATGAATTGAAGGAGGATCAATTATGGTGGACATCATTTTAGAATCGACCATTAGCTGCCCTGCCTGCAGCCACCGCAAAACCGAAACTATGCCCACCAATGCCTGCCAGTGGTTCTATGAGTGCGAGGCCTGTCACCAGCTTTTATCGCCACTGCCCGGCGACTGTTGTGTGTTTTTTTCCTACGCCACCGTGAAGTGCCCACCTATTCAGCAGGGCGAGAGTTGCTGCGATAGCGCTTAAGTGCCTGTTTGATAGCGTCACAATAGCCTCCTCTTGTGCGCCAAGCGGCAACTGCTACACTCGAGACTCAACGGTATTTAAAGTGCTCCCGCCATTATCGGGGGCGTCAATTTTTAGCATTCGTTTGGCTTTGCTCAAACTTGGATTACGGGAAGTTTCAGTATGAATTTAGAAGGTAGATCAGCCATTGTCACTGGTGGCGGCCGAGGCATTGGTCGTGAAATTGCGTTAGTGCTAGCCCAGCAGGGTGCACGGGTAGTTGTTGCCGACCCCGGTGCCGATCGCGGCGGGCGGGGCGGCGAAGAAGCGCCGGCCAATCAGGTAGTGGCAGAAATTAAAGCAGCGGGCGGAGAAGCGGTTTCTGCCCTAGCCCCGGTCGATGATTACGAAGCGGCGGCCGGTATTATCGGCACCTGTGTTGAGGCTTTTGATAGCGTCGATATGGTGGTCAATTGCGCGGGCGTGTTGCGCGAGCGCATGATCTGGAATTTAAGCGAAGATGACTGGGACACAGTGATCCGCGTACATCTCAAGGGCCACTACAATATGTGCCACCACGCTGCCAAGGTGATGCGCGGTCAGCGCTTTGGTCGCATCGTCAATTTTGCCTCCGACGCCTGGCGCGGTAGTGTCGGCCAGTCCAACTACGCAGCGGCCAAGGGTGGCATCGTCAGCTTTACTCGCTCACTGGCGCGAGAACTGGGTCGCTACGGTGTTACCGCCAATGCTATTTGCCCCATTGCCGCGACTCGTATGACTCTCGACCAGGGCGTGATTGACGGCATGAAAAAGCGTCTCGACGCCGGTTTGATAAGTCAGGATCGCTACGACTCACTCATGGCAATGCCAGGGCCAGAGTTTGTTGCTCCCATGGTGGCCTATCTCGGTACCGATGCCGCCGCTGATGTGAATGGCCAGATCTTCCATGTCGAGCGCGGTCGGGTGTCGGTGTATTGCGAGCCGGTGGAAGAAAAAATGCTGCTGAAAACCGATAACGATGGCCAGTTTACCGTTGAAGATTTAATTGATTCGGTACCAGGCTCGTTAATGGTTGGTCGGCCCAACCCAGCACCCGCTGAGCAGGAAGACTAAAGCTGTTTTACTGATACCCGATAACGAGGGGCTGTAAGTGTCGTTTGAATCAACTGTCTGTGTCACCGGCGCCTCGGGTTTTATTGCCGGGCAAACCATTCGCGAATTACTGGCCAGTGGTTTTAAAGTCAGGGGCACGGTGCGGGGTGAGATCGACGACAGTCAGTACGCCTATTTAAAACAACTGCCCGGTGCTGGCGAAAGACTCGAGCTGGTGCCGGGTGACCTGACCCGGCCCGGTTCATTCGACACCGCCATCGCTGGCTGTGATTATGTGATTCACGCCGCCAGCCCCTATTTGCTCAAGACTAAAAACCCGCAGCAGGAAATGGTTGATCCCGCTGTAAATGGCACCCTCGATGTACTGCGAGCCTGCGCCAATGCCCCCGGCGTTAAGCGGGTGGTGCTGACCTCATCGTTGGCGGCGATAACCGATGAGCCCGACGACCAGCATGTTTTTACCGAAACCGACTGGAATAGCAAGTCCTCCCTCTCACGCAACCCCTACTTCTATTCCAAGGCATTGGCCGAACAGGCCGCCTGGAATTTTATGCGCGAGCAAACACGAGGCTTTGATTTAGTCGCTTTAAACCCCTGCATGGTCATAGGCGAGTCCGTAGGCCCGGGCTTGAACAGTAGTAATCAGGTGATTCGTGACCTGCTCAGCGGCAGCTATCCCGGCATCATGGCGCTTAATTTCTGCATGGTCGATGTCTGTGATGTGGCCCGAGCGCATGTGTTGGCGCTGGATAAAGACGAGGCCGAAGGCCGCTATATTTGTTTCAGCGAAGCCATGACCATGGGTGAAATTGTCGATTTTCTACGCGAGGCGGGCTACAGCAATTATCGTTTGCCACGGCGAGATATGAGTGCGGGCTGGGTCAGCAGTGTGGTCAAGTTATTGTCTTACACCCAGCCCAGTGGGGCCGGTGATTTTATTCGTTCTCACCTTGGCAAGACTATGCGTATTAGCAATGCGAAAATTTGTGCCGAGCTGGGGGTGGAGTTCCGCCCGGTGCGTGAGACTTTAATTGATGCGGTTGAAGATTTGATCCGCCAGGGGCATTTGCAAAAGCGTGGTGTTTAAACAAGCGGCGTGTATTTCGCGCCTTTGTTTGCTCTGTTAGGTGTTTACCCGTGGGCCACTCTGCCCGCTTCAATCTTTAACAGTCCTTCCAGTTCAAGGCTCAGTTGGTCGCCAGCCTGTAGAGGACCGACGCCTTCGGGTGTGCCGGTGAGTACAACGTCACCTGGCTGTAGGCTGAAAAACTCAGTGATGTAGCAAATCAGCGGTACTACGGGCGTTAACATCTGCCGGGTTCACATCGTGATCGGGCCATGCGAATGGCAGACGACCTGCGAAGTCATAGCGGGGCTGCTCGCGATCCTGTATCAATAAATCCGCAATCCCGGCTCCCTCTGAACCCGGTAACCATGCCACCACAAACGCATCAGAAGCATTGATCTCTGCGTTCACCCAGCGCGGTCGACCCGTGACAAATACAGACACCACGGGCACTCCAAGCTCACGATACTTGGCCAGTGCTTTGAGATCGCGCCGATCGCGCTGCTGCCATGCCAACGAATCAATATCACCCAGGATCTGAGCCATGCTCAAACCACTATCGAAGACATCATCAATAATCAAAATACGCTGAATTTGATCCAGATGTGCAGCCACATAATCCAGGCCATAAACTTGCACAGTCTTATCACGCTCGCCA
>CAYWXW010000113.1:0-10165 GCA_964462265.1 uncultured Porticoccaceae bacterium
GCTCTGTCGTTGGCGATGTGGGCGGTCAGCGGCGGATGGGCCATTGCCGAATACGCCGCGTCATTCATGCGCTTGCCGCCACCCATGCCACTGCCCAGCTGATCGGCACCGGCAACCGGAATCATCTCAGCCACGCGCTGGTCTTGTGCCTCGGGCAGGCCAATATAATAGTCCGTAGCGGCACCAATAGGCCCCGCGACTTTTTCGGCAAACAACTGGCCCAGGCTTTTCATCTGCCCATGCTTCAGCGCATAGGCGCGGCGCGCCACCTCACCGGCGATATGACCGAAGACAATGGCGTGATAACCGTTAGCCGTACCCGGCTCCCAAAAGGGCCACTGGGCTGCGAGGGTTGCACACAAGCCATCCCAGTCGTAAAGGCCCTCCATCTCAAGGCGCTCGCGGGGTCCGCAAATACCCGCCTGGTGAGAGAGCAACTGCGCTACCGTCACCTGCGCTTTACCGGCCGCCGCGAACTCTGGCCAGTAATCGGCGACTTTGGCCTCGTAGTCAATTAAGCCCTCATCCGCCAGCACACCAACCACCGTCGCCGCCATGCCTTTGGTGGTCGAATAGGTATTAATCAAGGTATCAGCCTGCCAGGGCCGGGTACACTGCGCATCGGCAAAACCCGCCCACAAATCAACCACTACCTCACCCGCCTGCACCAGCACGAATGATGCGCCGACCTCCTTGCCCTCAGCAAAATTGGCCGCAAAGGCCTCGCCCACTGCTGAAAAACCGGGTGCACAGCTACCGTTAATATCAAACTCACTACTCATAATTGTTACCTGCCTATTTTTATAATGAATGTATGGATTAGAATTTATACCCAGCATGCCATAATCAGCACCATCCAGAAGGCAAACAATATAGATAATAATGACCATATGGGGGATAGATAATGCTCAAGTCCAGTGCCAGCCAGGATCCGGCTTACCAGCTACTGCTCAGTGAACGAATTGACGGTTTTAATATAAAAAAGAACAGCCTCGATTTAAGCAAATTATCGGGACAGCGCTATCAAGGCCTCGACCTGAGAAACCTCGACGCCGATGATCTTGAACTCAGCGACAGCAGTTTTCGCAACGCTGATTTACGCGGTGTCGATTTCAGAAAAGCCAATTTAGAAGGTTGCAGTTTTAATGGCGCCAAAATCTCCGGTTGCTACTTCCCCAAAGAGTTGTCGTCGGCCGAAATCACCATGAGTGTCGAAAAGGGCACCCGAGTACGATACGGCGCAGCAAGATAACGCCTCACCGCTGGAGGCTGAAGCTATCGACTACCGTGGCATGGCCCACTGTAAAGAGCCGAACAGTCTTGAAGCCCGCCAAGCCTTACATGAAACATTAACCCTGTGTCGTGCCGCCGGTATTGAATGGACAGATAGTGAGCATTCATCCAAGAATAGAAGCACTCTATCAAAGGGTAGCCCCCTTAATGCTGTGGCCATCCCACGCTGTATGGCTTACGCTGGCAACCCTCGCCGCACCGTGCGGCACCACACCCTGCGACCGCGTGAGGCCTTGGTAATTAATGCCAAAGAGAATACGCAAGCTCCTAATCGTCTGCTGTCTGAGCAGTAGCCTCCCGACATTCACCCAGGAGTGTGACGAGTATATTGGCGCGGGGGTTTTACCCTACGTGGTTTTGCAGGACGGCTCGATCAATGTGCTACTCGCCCATGAACAGGGCCGGGGCTGGTCAAGTTTCGGCGGCGGCCCGAAAATGCGCGCCTCGAATAAAGGGGGACAATCGCGCTGCGAAACGCGACGTGAAACAGCCCTTCGTGAAGCGCTCGAAGAGTCCCGACGCGTGTTGTCGAAACAAGTACTGGAGAGCGCCCTACTCACGGCGGATGTTTATCCCCAGCAATATAACAATCGTGACTTTCTCACCTTTGTCGTCGCCATACCGCCAGCCGATATCAACAACTTCACCCGCAATGCCGTGCCCGCCAATGACCCCGGCTACCATGAAACGAATGCGCTGGGCTGGGTGGCCCTTATCGAACTCCTGCGTTTGGTGCAATCCGATAAAACCGAAGCCGTGGTGCCTGCCGTCAACGATGCCGGGTTCTACCCTCCCTTCCGCCAAGGGCTCAGGGAGGCGCTAAGGGCGGGCAAGGTAACGCTCTTTAAGCCTTGAATTTCGCGACCAGGTAAGGTCGTCAATAGAGCAAAGCAAATGCGGCAATGCAAGACCTCGTTTTGCACGTTTTGCTCAAGGGCGAGGAAGGGGCTGTTGATTTATGTTGTTCCTGGTAGTGTTTGGAAAACTGAATTAATCTACAGCCTCGTTAACTTACGACAAGGAAGAAAATGAAGTCCTCAACACTAAATACATTAATGGTTGCCAAATCGATTTATGGTGAAACCAAATATTTAGTCAATTCTGGTGACAAGCACGCTTGTACGGCCGGAATAATCTTATTACAAGACTTTGTTGAACTCGTAGTTCTTGCCGCTTTAGATGAGCTTGATGTGGATGAACAAAGAGCACTGGAATCTAAGTCTTTTGATGAGCTTCTTGGAGAGCTTAAGAAAAGAAAGGTACCAGTCATTAAATCTGGAACCATTAAAGCCCTTAACAAGCAGCGAGTTATTTCTAAGCATTACGGCCAGCTAGCAGAACCAGCATCAGTCGTTAATTATTTCGGGGTAGCTACCCAGTTTGTTGATGCCTTACTGGAGGCAGTTGTTGGTGCAAAGCTACAAGAGATATTCCTTACAGACATATTGAACGATGGTGAGATAAAACATTTAGTAAAGGAATCCATTGAAAAATGCGATGCCGAGGACTATTTAAATGCTCTTATCGGTTTACGGAAAGCATTTTTTATCGCATATGAGTATGGATATTGTGTGTATGCATTTAAAGATCGTGACAAAAATGATAACGGCTTATTAGGGCTGTTGGGATTGGGAGCTTCAGGCGGGATGAAAGCTCACTATTGGACGAGAAATAAGCAATGGATAGATGAAAATGTAAAAAAGCCCATTAACTACGTCCAGATAAACCATGATCAGTTAAAGACAGACTGTATGGAATTGGGCGTTAGTACTGTTGATATTGAAAACTTCCGAAGACTTACGCCTGAAATAGTCAAGACAGAGAAAGATTCATGGCATCTTGAATACTCTCCCACGTTTGCTGCGAATGAACTAAATAAGGAGAATTTCAACTATTGCTTAGATCTTCTTATTGATTTCTTGCTAAAAAAGCAAGAAATGGATTCTAGTAGAAGATACCCCAAGAGGGAAAAATCTATACCTGCACCACCAATATACGTTGGAAAACCAGTATTTCAGAATCCCTCACAAAAGTCTGAACAAATAAACATCGTGCAAGAAAATTACTATTACTCGGTAGACAGTATTGTTACTGGCTTTGAGTCATCTGAACGATATCTATACGTACATTTATATCCACGGAATGATAAACCTTCCTTTGAAGAGCATATATGGGGGTATTTGCTTGTTGAAGAAAGCTAACAAATCAATCAACTTCGCGCCTGCGGCGTAGGACACGCTAACGCGCACCGGTTATTGAAGCGTTAGGCATTAATGGGGACGCTACCCTTTGGCATTAATGGGGACGCTACCCTTTAATCATGCAGCACTGCGCCAGCCCATCACAAAGCCTCAGCCCGCGCCTTCACGCTGTGCTTCACACCCCGCCCCAGCCGCTTAAAGTCATCGACAATCACAATTAAAGCGGGCACCAAAAATATAATCACAATGCTGGCATAGAGAATACCAAAGGCGATACTCACTGCCATGGGGATTAAAAACCGTGCTTGCAGGCTGGTCTCCATCAACATTGGCAGCAGGCCGAAGCTGGTGGTCATGGTGGTTAATAAAATGGGCCGAAAGCGTCGTGCCACGGCCTCGACCAGGGCTTGCGGAATATTGCTTTGCCCACTCTTGCGCAGATGATTGTAGTAGTCGACCAGCACCACAGAGTCATTCACCACCACCCCCGAGAGGGCGACCATGCCGAACAGGGAGATAAAGGAAATATCAAAACCCAGTAGCAAGTGCCCCAGCAGCGAGCCAACAAAACCAAAGGGGATGGCGCTGAGAATAATCAGCGGTTGAATATAGCTACGCAGCAGGGAGGCGAGCATTACGAACATCACCATCAGCGCAACCAGGAAGTCACCCTTGAGTGAATCCATGTCATCCCGTTGGTCGCGACTGGCGCCGGAATAGCCGTAGCTCAGTTCGGGGAAGACGGTCAGCAATTGGGGCAGCACGTCCTTTTGCAGGGCGGCCATGACATCGTCCGGGGTGGTAATTTTCTCTTCCACATTGGCGCTGACGGTAACGATGCGCCGACCATCGACCCGCTCGATGCGGGAGTAGCCGCGCTCTTCACGAATAATCACCGCCGTGCGCAGATCCATTTCTTCGCCATTGGGCAAACGCAGGCGAGCATTGTAGAGGTCACTCAAGTTGCGTCGCTCGGCATGGGGGTAGCGCACCATGACTTTCAGCTCATTGCGGGCGCGCTGTATGCGATGAATTTCAGCGCCGTAAAAGGCGCGGCGCAATTGGCGGCCGATGTCGGCGGGGGTCAATCCGGCAGCCAATCCTGCCCGGGTCAGCTCAAAGACATACTCGCGCTTGCCCAGCTCAAAGCTATCTTCGACTTCACTAACACCTTCAACAGCTGCCAGGCCGTGCTTTAACTGATTCGCCGCTGCTGCCAGGGTTTTTTCATCGCGGTGAATCAACTCCAGACCAATGTCGTCACCCATGTGTACCAGATTGCTGCGGAACACCAGGCTTTCGACACCGGGGATGGCCGGTGCTCGCTCGCGCCAACGTCGCCCCAACTCGCCCGATGAAACAGGCCGCTGGTCACCGGGCACCAGTTCCATGCGAATTTGCGCCAGGTTTTCTGAATTGGTAGCGGCGCTGGATGAATTTGGCCCGCTGCGGTCAGATGCCAGGCTACCGACGGTAAAGGAGATTGCCTCAACCAGCGGCGGCGATTTGCCCTCCTGCGCATATTCGGCGTTGACCTCGGCGGTAATCGCCTCACCGGCTTTGAGTATTTGCTCGGCGTAGTTATAGGTGGTTTCAAAGGGTGTGCCGGTGGGCATTTTAAGACTGACGGTAATGTGGTCACTGTCGATCTGTGGGAAGAAGACAAAGCGTACAAAGCCGCCCTGAAATATGCCGACACTGATAATAATGGAGGCGCAGGCCAGGGCAAGCGTCGCATAGCGATAGGCCAGACCCAGTTTAATAGCGGGAATAATGCCCCGCTGCACAAAACTATCGAGCCCTGCCTGAGTACGGTCGCGCACCTTGGCCAGTATGCCCCGACTCCAGGTCGAGGTATTGGCCAGGTGGGCGGGCAAGATGTAAAAGGCCTCGATTAAAGAGATGCTGAGAATAGCAATCACCACCAGCGGCACCGGGCGCATTACCTGGGCCAGGGTGCCGGTGGACATTAACAGCGGCGCAAAGGCGGCAATGGTGGTGAGCACGCCGATGGTGACCGGGGCCTTCACCAGATGCACGCCGCGCAGCACGGCTGCTGGGTCACCCGGGTGCATTTGCTGCTCGTGAAAAATACTTTCGCCAGTGACGATGGCATCGTCCACCACAATGCCGATCACCACAATCAGCGCAAAGAGGGTGATCATATTCATGGTGATGCCGGTGAAAGACACCAGCAATAAACCACCGAGAAAGGAAATAGGAATGCCGAGACTGGTCCAGAAGGCCAGCTTTAAATCAAGGAATAACAGCAGGCACATAAACACCAGCAGATAACCGAGAATGGCGTTGCGCAGCATTAAACTGATGCGGTCGCGCAGGACGTCGGTGTTGTTACGCCAAATTTCGATGGACAAACCCTGGGGCAAGCTAAGGCCGGTTAAATAGCTTTTAATGGCCTCCTCCATTTTCAGCGTGTCCTGACTGTCACTGCGCGACACCCGCACAAACAGCGCGGACTTACCGTTGTAGCGATTGATCAACCGGGTATCTTCAAAGCCATCGCTGATGGTCGCAATATCGCCCAAACGCAGCTGGGCGCCGTCACTGCGACTGCGGATGGTGATGTTTTCAAACTCCAGACCGGTGTAGCGTTTGTCTTTGACGCGAATCAAAATATCGCCGGCATCGGTGCGCAAATTGCCACCGGGAATGTCGATGGAAAACTCAGCCACGCGACGCGCCACATCGTCCAGCGTCAGGCCGTAATCGCGCAGGGTGGCCTCGCTGACCTCTATGGCAATTTCGTAGCGCCGCCCACCGGCCACTTCAACCAGGCTGATTTCGGGCAGGCTTAGCAGGTCGCTCTCAATGCGCTCAGCCCAATAGTGCAGGGTCTTTTCGTCGACCGAGCCGTATACCGCCAGCGACATCATGCTCGATGTCAGCTTGGTTTTAACGATGGACGTTTCCTCCGCCTCCTGGGGCGGGAAGTCACTGAGGCTATCGACGGCGGTCTCAACATCGTCGAGCACCTGGGCGGGATTGGAGAAGTGCTCCATCTCCACCGTTACTCTGCCGACGCCTTCGGTGGCACTGGAGCTGACCCGCTTCACCCCCTCAATGCCGATCATGCCCTCTTCGACCCGACGGGTAATGCTCTCTTCAATATCGTAGGGCGTGGCGCCGGGGTAAGGCGTAACAATGGTGATGGTTTTCGGGTCGATGGAGGGAAAGGTTTCGGTGATCATGCCCCGCGCGGCAAGAAAACCGGCCAGCACCAAAAACAGCATGACGATGTTGGCAGCCACCGGATTGGAGGCAAACCAGCCAACCAGGGTTGAATCGGAGGGCACAGCCACATGCCCCGACGACGCTTGCGCTTCCGAATCGGGGGACTCGGCGGGCTCGGGCACCTTATCGACCCCGGGTTCTGTTGTTGATTCAGTCATTGCTGTCGGCTGCCGTCTCTGCGCTAGTGGCGCTGCTAGTCACGCTATTTGCTGCACTGTTTTTTGCACTATTTGCCTCACCACCGACAATCACCACTTCTGCCCCCTCAATGGCACCACCCAGACTACTGTCGACCACGCTGGCCTTGTCCATCGGCGCAACAACAATAATACTCTCGGCCATAGTGGCAATAATCTGTGGCTCAATACGGCGCAGGCGGCTGTCATCATCCACCAGCCAAATAGTACCCCCCGCCTGCAGGGCCGCCAGTGGCAAGGCCCAGGTGTCGGGCACTGGCGCACTTTTCAGCACGACCCGGGTCAACATACCCGGTAACAAATCACCATCGTCGATGGGTTTTATCACCACCTGCTGAAAGCGCGTGGCCTCATCAAGGCTGGCCCCAATGCGCAGAATCTCGCCCTTGAGGCTTTTTTGGCGGTTGGATTTCAGCTCATCAAAGGTAATCGTAATATCGGCCTGCCCGGGCTGATTAATCCACGGCAGGTCATTTTTGGGCAGGGAGAGGACGATCTCCAGTGACTGTTGATTGTAGAGCTCGCCATAACTCTGCCCCGCCTGTAAATAACCGCCCAGCTCCAGCGAACTAGTGATGACACGGCCATCGAAAGGCAGGCGATATTCGGTGCGCGAGAGGTTGAGTTCAGCCTGCGCCAGGCGCGCCCGAGCCGCTGCCAACTCGGCTTTAACCTGGGCAATTTGCGGTGCCCGGCTGACCAGGGGTGGCGCGAGTAACTCGCCATTCAAGCCTCGCCACTCAGCGAGGGCAGCATCGGCTTCAGCCTGCTCCAGCGCCAGACTGGTGTCAGCCTTCGCCACTGCCGCCTGCTCTTTGGCCAACTCATTGAGGTAGTCACTCTGTTCAATGCGAAACAGCACGGCATCGGCTTTGAAATAGCCACCGGAATAGAGGCTGTCGTCAACCCACAACACGCGCCCGGACACCTGCGGCGTAAGCCCCACTGTATTGCGCGGTGCCACCCGCCCGGTGGTGGTAATGGCCACCGCATGTGCCCCGGTTTGCACCGCAACCACACTGACTGGCAAGCGCGACTCTTCTTCGCTGATATGCAGTACCTGGCGGCTATTACTAAAAACCCGCGACAGCATCACCGCACCCACGATGATAAAGACAACCAACAGAAGCTGGCGGTTTTCGGATTTCAGTAATCTTATAATTCGATTCACTCAGCTTTTTCCTTTTACTTACTTTTTGAGGTTCCTCTTATTTAGAAAAGGATACCCTTCACTTTACCGACTACGTTTTGCTAATCCAGTCACCGCCTAAGGCCAGGTGAAGATCAACCCGTGCCCGCCAGCTTGCCCGCTGTGCCGCGAGTAGTGCTCGCTCGCTATTTTGTCGCCGCCGCTGGGCTTCGAGCAGCACTAACAAAGGGCTTATACCCTGCTGGTAGCGCTGTTCCGCCAGAGCCTCCGCTTTGCGCGCGGCACTCGTGCCACGCTGCAACAGGGCAACTTGCTCGGCAAGATAATGCTCCTGCACCAATGCCGTTTCCACTTCAGCCAGGGCATTGAGTACTAACTTGGCGTATTGCGCGGCCTGCTCACGTAGTTCGGATTCGCGCAGTCGAATCTGTGCCCGCAACCGACCGCCCTCAAATAGGCGCGTGGTGATTTGCCCGGTCAGCGAGCCGAGGGCATTGTTATTGTCGAACAGCCCGCCCCACTGATCACTGGCAAAACCGCCGTTAATGGACAGAGTCAAATCGGGAAATAAGTCGGCCATCGCCACACCAACCTGCGCATTGGTGGCCATTAAACGAAACTCATTGCCGCGAATATCGGGGCGTTGGTCGAGCAGGGCAGCGGGAATATCGACACTCACCGCGCCGCTAAGCGGTAAAAGAGGGAAGACCGTCGCCACCTCTTGCAGCGTGCCGGGCCGCTGGTTGAGCAAGGTATCGAGCACCAGCAGGTTTTCTGTTAACTGCCGATTCAACACCACCAGCTGGGCCTGCGCCGAGGCGACATTCTCCTCGGCGGTATAAACACTGAGCGCCGAGGTGTCTCTCACCCCCAGTTGATAGCGCCGCTGTACGGTGTCGAGAGTGCGCTGGCGGCTGTCGACAATATCCGTTTGCACGGCAAGCTCACGCTGAGAAACTGCCACCGAGGCCCGCAGCCTGACCAGCTCAGCCACCAGGATTTGTTGCAAAGCCAGGTAATCGGCTTCATTGGCCAAACTTTGGTATTGCGCCGCCTCGACCGAGCGCCTAATTTTGCCAAATAAGTCAGCCTGCCAGGAAATGCCAAGACCGACATTAATAGTGCTTTGATAACTGCGCTCGCTGGGCTGGAGGAAATCAGGCGCGAAACTGCGGCCGCCATCGACCCCCAAACCAACGGAGGGCCAACGCTCACCACCGACGATGACAATACGCTCGCGGGCCTGAACGATGCGCTCGGCGGCACTGCGCAAATCGAGGTTTTCGGCCAGCAGGTGGCCGACCCATTGATCGAGCAAAGGGTCATTGTAGGCACGCCACCAGTCGAGCTGTGTTGGTGGTTCTGTGCCTAGGTTCTGATTGGTGACACCGCGGTAGGCGGCACTGGCTGGGGCTGAGTCATCCTCCGCCAACGTCACCGGGCGCTGATAATCCGGCCCCAGTGTGCAGGACACCTGTATTAGCGCAACGAGCAGGACAACAAGACGGACAGGGGGTAAAATCGCCGAACTCCTCGAGGCTAAACCTCAAAACACAAAGTTGGGGTAAGTGCCGCAACATAGCTAGCTAGCACCGTGAAAGCAAGCGACAGATAGCCGCAGCTATCTACGATACCCGACCTTATATTAGATTGTCACAATATAATATCAACAACCCTTAATACCCGGTTTTATGATGACAAAACAAAAGAAAGGGAAGCCCTGCCCCTGCGGTAGCGGCCTGGCTCTCACCCAATGTTGCCAACCCCTGCTAAACAATGAGCAGCCAGCCGCAAGCGCCGTCGCCCTGATGCGCAGCCGCTACAGCGCCTATACCCTGGGCGATGAAGATTATCTGCGGCGCACCTGGCACAGCTCGACGCGCCCAGCACAACTTGATTTGAGCAATAACCAACAGAATTGGCAGCGACTAAAAATTATCGCCACCACTGCCGGGCAGGCCGATGATGATGGGGGTGAAGTAGAATTTGTCGCCATCTATAAAATTAATGGTCGCGCCGAACGCCTGCACGAGCGCAGCCGCTTCGCGCGGGAAGAGCAGCAATGGCGCTAT
>CAYWXW010000114.1:0-10055 GCA_964462265.1 uncultured Porticoccaceae bacterium
TTCTCCTTGAATCAGTTGATTGAGTCTGTTGGCTAAAGAGTGTCTGCGCAGACGCAACTTGTTCGCTAGCGCCCAATAATAAAAAAGCAGCTCGCCGGAGTATTTGTTATGACCTTCTTACCGTCTTTATCTCAGGCTGCCAGCTTGCCCGATCTGTTTGCGCTTTTCCCTCGTCGCAGTGCGATTATATTGCGCTTGACCGAAGATATCCTGCGTGGTGAGTCAGCCTTTAGCCCGGCACAGCGAGAGCTATTCTTTGCCTACGGTTCTGCAGTGAATGCCTGTAATTTTTGTGTTGATTCCCACGTCGCCGTGGCCGATGCCTTTGGTCTTGATGAGGCCTTGCTGAGTCAGTTGATAGTCGATATCGACGCTGCTGAGGTCGATGAGTGCATAAAGCCCATTTTTAAATACATTAAAAAGCTGAGCGAAACGCCCAGCCGCATGACCGAGGCCGATGCGCAGGCCATTTACGCTGCGGGCTGGGATGAACAGGCCTTTTTTGATGTGGTAAGTATTTGTGGTCTGCATAACTTATTGAACCGTGTGGTCGACGGCTGCGGTATTGAAGTGGCTCAGCAAGAGGCGAAAACCACAGCTACAGAATTAATTCCTGTGCTGGGTTATGGCGGCTGGGCCGGTATGCTGGAAAAAAATGATGAATAAATATTGGACCTTGAGATCAATTAATGACGCAAGCTAAGCCTGAATTCTCACTGAATTTCGCCCACGCCTATAAAATACTGGTGGGTTCTGCCGAGTTAAAGACAGAGCCTGAGGATTTTGTGGTTGTGGAAGACTTTGATGAAGCGAGCTTTAGCGGGGTGGGTGAGCATGTTTGCCTGCAAATTCGTAAGCGCGAGCAAAACACCCGCTGGATAGCCGCAGCATTGGCAGAGGTTGCAGGTGTCGCCGAACGCGATATTGGGTTTTGTGGCATGAAAGACCGCCACGCGGTCACGACGCAGTGGTTCAGTGTCGCCCATGCTGACGAGTGGCGAATGTCCGCTCTGGCGATACCGGATTGCGAAGTCCTGCAAGTGGTGAGGCATCAGCGCAAATTGCGCCGGGGTAGCCACCGGGGCAACCGTTTTACTATTCGTCTGCGCAATGTGAGTCCGTCTATCGATAGGGGGACGTTGGATGAGCGCCTGGCGCTGATAGCAAAAAAAGGAGTGCCGAATTACTTTGGTGAGCAACGTTTCGGCATAGCGGCGCAAAATTTAGTTGAGGCTGATCGCTTATTGCGTCGTGGCCGTCAGCGAAAAATGGGCGGGCGACAGGGGATATTCCTCTCGGCGGCTCGATCTTATTTGTTTAATCAGGTGCTTTCGCAGCGGGTAAAGGAGCAGAGCTGGTCGCAAGTTCTGGAAGGAGAGGTAATACCCCAGGGGCCTTTGTGGGGGCGTGGCAGAAGTGCTTCGAAAGGTGAGCTAGCGGAACTGGAAAGCCGAGTGCTGGCCGACTTTCAGCCCTGGTGCAACGCGCTTGAGCATCTTGGTCTCGACCAACAACGGCGGGATTTACTGCTGCGGCCAAGTCAGTTTGAGTGGCACTGGCAGAACCGGGATCTGTATTTGTCGTTTACTTTGCCTGTCGGTACCTATGCGACGAGTGTGCTGCGTGAACTGCTAGAAGTGAATACGCCACGGCCAGGGCCTGTGCTATAGTTTCGGCTGTTTTTTTTGCTGAATTTTTGTTGGCTTTAAAGGGGGAGTGCGGTGGGCTCAGTGGATCTTGACGGGGTGGGAATGACCTCGCAGCGCACGCGCGAACGCCTGGTTCAGCGGCTCAAAGATCAAGGGATTACCAGTCAAAAGGTACTTGATGTTATTCGTGTGACGCCGCGCCATTTGTTTCTCGACGAAGCGCTATCCCATCGTGCCTACGAAGACACGGCGTTACCTATCGGCCACGCCCAAACCATTTCTCAGCCTTATATCGTCGCACTAATGACACAGATCCTGCTGTCTCGTGGGCCTTTAAAGCGCGTGCTCGAAATTGGTACTGGCTCCGGTTATCAGGCAGCGGTACTGGCGCAGTTGGTGGACGAGGTTTATTCCGTTGAGCGCATTAAACCCCTACTAATTAAAGCGCGTAATCTATTTCGCCAGCTGCGGCTGCGCAATATTGTCAACGCTCATAGCGACGGCGGCGTCGGCTGGCCCGAAAACGCCCCCTACGATGGCATTATTGCCACGGCAGCCCCCGAGCAGGTGCCCGATGAGTTGCTTTACCAATTAGCACCGGATGGTTTGCTAGTCATTCCCGTGGGCACGGGTGAGCACCAGGAACTGCGAGTGATATCGCGCCTGGGTGATAGCCAGAAATTTGAAGAGGAGGTGGTTGAGCAGGTACGCTTTGTGCCCTTGCTCGGCGGCACATCCCGTTGATAAAGGCATAGCATGAGCGATTTGCGTGCTTATTTTGTGCTGTTTTTAAAGGGCATGGCGATGGGTGCAGCCGATGTTGTGCCCGGTGTGTCTGGCGGTACCATTGCTTTTATTTCCGGTATTTACGAAGAGTTACTGCGCTCTATTCGCGCCTGCACCCCTTTTGCGTTGGCTAGCTTATTTAGTGACGGGCCTAAGGTTTTTTGGCGGCGTATTAACGGCACTTTCTTGAGCGTACTGTTCAGCGGCATCTTGTTTAGCGTCGCGACTTTGGCGCGATTAATTACCTATCTTCTCGAACATCAGCCTTTATTATTGTGGTCATTCTTCTTTGGCTTAATAGTGGCGTCTATTTTGTTTATCTGGCGACAGTTGGCGCGAAAGGGCTTTTGGGAGTATCTGTTTTTGCTTCTGGGTCTGTGTACAGCCCTGGCTACTGCGTTTGCTCCACGTGTTCAGATTGAGCCGACATCATTTGTTGTTTTTGGTGCCGGTATGTTGGCAATTTGCGCGATGATATTACCTGGCATATCCGGTAGTTTTATTCTTCTTTTACTGGGTATGTATTCAGTCATACTCGGGGCTATCAGTAGCGCAGATTTTTCCATGCTGACCGTTTTTGCCTGCGGCTGTGTCGCTGGGCTGATGGTGTTTTCACGTTTGTTGTCATGGCTGTTGAGTCGTTTTCATGGGGTGACACTGTCAGTATTAACGGGTTTTTTGGCGGGCTCTCTAGTGATGGTTTGGCCCTGGCGCGAGTCAACTATTGCGGCTAACAATGGGCATGCAGATGCCTTGCACTTATTGACGCCTTCGCAATATGCGCAGGTGGCCGGTGATGGACAGTTGTCAGCAGCGCTTGGCTTGATGATAGCGGGTTTTGCTCTGGTTCTGTTGCTGGAATATGTTGGTGGTAGGCGAGCGTCACTTTGACAGGCTTTATTTTAGGGGCGAGAAAATATCTACCTTGATGGTTTTTTTCTCTCGTCGGGGGAATGCTGCTATTCCGTGGACGATTTTCATTGTGGTGTATTGTCTTTTTCTTGTCGGTTGTGGATCGACCCCCGCGCCAGTCAGTAGCCGCACACCGCCGCCCAGTCAGAAAATCAATCACCACATCGTTGGCCAGGGAGATACGCTGTTCGCGATTGCCTGGCGCTATGAATTAAGTGTTGAGTCTTTGGCCCGGGCTAACGGCCTATCGCGACCCTATAATATTTACCTCGGCCAGCGTTTAACTTTGGATACGAGCCGGGCTCGAGCCGCTTATTCAGCGCCTGTACGAGAAGTAAGAGCGACTACGACTATTCCGGCAAAAGTTGTTCGCCCTGGTGTCACCCCATCAACGGTAAAGAAAGCAGCTCGTGTTGCTCAACCGAAGAACTATTCTTTACCCAAAGGCAAGTGGCGCTGGCAGTGGCCGGTAAAGGGAACAGTAGCGCGACATTACGATACCAACCGGATATTTAAAGGGCTGAATATCCAGTCTGCAAAAGGGCGCAAGGTTGGCTCTGCAGCCCCAGGTGTGGTGGTTTATGCGGGCCGAGGGTTGAGGGGTTACGGTCAGTTGCTGATTATTAAACACAGCGACACCTACCTCAGCGCCTATGCCCACAATCGTAAAATGTATGTTCAGGAAGGGCAAAAGGTGGCAGCTGGGCAAAAAATATCAGAAGTGGGCGGCGACCCTGAAAATAGCGGGCGCCTGTATTTTGAAATTCGCAAGAACGGTAAACCCGTCGACCCTATGCGTTTATTGCCGCGTTTATAGGAGGTCAATGTTACCATGGAGTCAAGTTTCATCTTGACGGGTAGGTTTGTCCGCCAGCGGCATCAAATTTCCTGAAATCTCAATAATTATAGGTCGTGTTATGGATTTTACCTTTTCTGAAGAACATCAAATGTTGCTCGATAGTGCTGACAAAATCGCTCGGGATTTTCCCCGTGACTATTATGTCGAGTGTGCAAAGACAAAAACCTTCCCGAAAGAACAGTGGGCGGCTTTGGCCGATGCCGGTTTTCTCGGTATTAATACGCCTGTTGAATACGGCGGTGCGGGTCTGGGTATGCTGGAGCTCGTATTGCTGCAGGAGCGTTTGGCAGAGCACGGTGTTGCGCCACTGTTCTTTGTCGTGAATCAGGGCATTGCGGTGCCGAGTATTAGTCGCCACGGCACGGCAGAGCAGAAGGAGCGCTGGCTGCCCTCAATCGCCAATGGCGAGAAGCGTTGCTGTTTTGCTATCACCGAGCCCAATGCGGGAACCAATACTTTCAAAATACAGACCGTTGCCACGGAGGAGGACGATCATTTTGTGCTCAATGGTAATAAGCTCTTTATTAGTGGTATTGGTGATGCTCACCAGGTTCTGGTAGTGGCGCGGACGAGTAGCGGTGGTGATGGCAAACGCCCTGGCTTAACGTTGTTTGTTGTTGATACTGATTCCGAAGGCCTCACCTGGGACACGATGGACACCATGATTAGTCATGCTGAGCATCAATACTTTGTTTATTTCGATGATGTCAAAGTGCCCAAAGAAAATATTCTCGGCAAAATTGACGGAGGTATTAATGTGCTTTTTGATGCACTCAACCCCGAACGCATGGTGGTTGCTGCAGGCGCCATTGGTGGCGGGCGTCACGCACTACAGCGAGGCGTTGACTATGCTAACGAGCGAGAGATTTTTAGGGGGCCTATCGGTGCTTATCAGGGTCTGCAGCACCCGATGGCAGAAGCCAAGGCTTTGCTTGAGGCTGCCTCGTTAATGATTCAAAAAGCCGCCTGGTTACAGGATAGTGGTGAGCACTCAAAGGTCGTGGGTGATTGCGCCAATATGGGTAAAATGGTCGGCACTGATGCAGCCTTTAAAGCAGCTGATGCTGCCTTGCAATGCTTCGGTGGTTACGGCTTCACTGAGAGCTATGACATGTTGAGCCATTTTATCTCAGCGCGTCTGGGTAAGGTGGCGCCGATTAATAGAGAAATGACCTTGAATTACATTGGTGAATATATCCTTGGTTTACCAAAATCCTACTGATTAAGCTAGTTGAAAACTTGGCATGGAGATGAGATGCGGGCTAAGTGTCGGTGTGCATCAAAGAGTGTGAGCGATGTCGCGTCCCAAAAGTCGACGAGACGTGGTAATTAGTGATTATCGGTAGTCTTTGAAAAATCCCGCGTGGTAAAATTCTCGCCGCGTGGTGTGCTTATAAAACTGAAGAAATAAAGGAGTATGTGTCGGTGCAAATAATAACGTGGCTATCTAAGAAAACTACTTTGGTACTGGGGTTGATGTTGACCCTTTCCGCCTGTGGTGTGACCCCTCACCCGCCACTCACAGCTGATCAAATCAACCCCTTACAGGATTTCGATTATATTATTGGCCCTGGAGATGAAATTGAGATTTTTGTCTGGGGTAATGAAGAGCTGACCACAACTGTTGATGTGAGGCCCGACGGTAAAATCACCACCCGTCTGGTTGAAGATATTGTTGCCAGTGGTAAAACACCGACAGTATTGGCTCGGGATATTGAAAAGGCCTATTCGGAATATGTGCGAAGTGCCGTTGTCAGTGTCATTGTTGAGGGCTTTGTCAGTATTCCCTCTCAGCAGATTCGCGTGGTTGGTGAAGCTGCTAGTCCTTTAAATATCCCTTTCAGTAAGCACATGACTCTGCTTGACCTGATGATCGAAGTGGGTGGCTTGACAGATTACGCCGATGGTAATCGGGCCATACTAATCCGTTACTTTAATGGCAAGCAGGAGTCTTACACCCTGCGTCTCGACGATATGCTGGAAGACGGCGATATCTCTGCCAACTTGGCTTTGTACCCTGGTGATATTGTTATTATTCCCGAGTCCTGGTTCTAGGCTCAATATTACAATTTGTCATCGAGACTAGTCTATGCAGGATCTATTAGATCAATTCTATGAGTATTTGTGGGGCATCTGGCGCTATCGCTGGGCTGGTCTTGTCTGTGCCTGGGTGGTGGCGGTGATGGGCTGGCTTTGGGTAGCCCAGATGCCGGAGCAGTATGTCGCAAAAGCACGTATTCATATTGACAGTAGCAGTATTCTGCGCCCATTACTCCGTGGGCTCGCTATCCCGACTGATGTCAATCGCCAAGTAGCCTTGATGAGTAGAACGCTCTTTAGCCGGCCGAATATGGAAAAGCTAATGCGCATGACGGATCTTGATTTGCAGGTGACCAACGACCTGGAGAAAGAGGCCTTGCTGAGTCGTTTGCGTAGCTCTCTTAGCTTATCAAGTGGTGGTCGTGGTAGTAGCGATATTTATTCGATCTCTTTTAAGCATCAAGATAGGGATGTGGCGAAGAAAGTCGTGCAGTCGGTTATTACTGTGGTAGTAGAAAACACCTTGGGCGACAAGCGTGAAGACAGAGCTGGGGCAGAAGAATTTATCGATGAGAAAATAGCAGATTATGCAAGTCGTATGGCTGAAGCAGAGGCTCGTTTGGCGGATTTTAAACACAAGCACGCCGGTGCAATGCCAGGGCAAACGGGTGGCTATTATCAGAACCTCAGTACGGCTAAAACACAACTTCGTGAAGCGCAATTGCAGCTTGACGAAATAAGTAATCGTCGACGTGAGATGGAGCGCCAGCTGGAAGACCTTGAAGAAGAGGATGATGAGTTTGGTTTTGGAGAGTTTGATTCCCCGGAAGTATCCTCCTCCTACGATAGTCGAATATTATCTCTGGAAGGTAAACGCGATGACCTGTTGATGCGCTATACAGAGCGTCACCCGGCGGTTATTCAAACGACCTCTTTGATTAACGAACTTGAAGCGGACAAACAAGCGGAATTGGACGAATTAGCTGAACAGGCTCAAGCAGAAGATATGCCAAGTATGGGACTGCAAACTAGCCCAGTGTATCAACAGATGAGAGCAATGCTGTCTGAAACTGAAGCGCGTGCTGCTGAATTGAAAGTTCGAGTCGGGGAGTACAAAAACCGTGTCGCTGCCCTGGAAGATAGGGTCGATAGCATTCCTCTCGTAGAAGCAAAATTTAAGGAGTTAAACCGCGATTATGGCGTTATTTCACGACAGCATAATACCCTGCTGCAAAGAAGGGAGTCGGCTCGTCTTTCTGGCGATGTAGAGCAAAATGCCAGTGGTGTGAAGTTCCGAGTGATCGATCCTCCATTTGTACCCCTCGAACCGACTGAGCCGGACAAACTATTGCTGCATTCGGGCGCTTTTATTGCCGCGATTGGTGTGGGTGGCGGCCTTGCCTTGCTTTTGTCACTGTTGCGTCCGGTTATATGTAATCGACGCAGCCTTGAGCGTTTGGCGGGCTTTCCGGTTTTGGGCAGTGTGTCGATGATTGCTTCGGTGAGTGAAAAGAAAAAAGCAATGAACGAAAAATTGCTATTTGCGTCGATGGTTCTATTTCTATTCCTGACCTTTGCCGGAGTTAATCTCGGGTTTTCGCATTGGACAAGGGTATCTGATGAGCATAATTGAAAAAGCGGTAGAAAAGCTCAATTCCATCGAGTCGGAGGAACAGGCTTCTCCTTCAGCTCGTGAAAGCGGAGTCACCTGTGGAGATGGAGGCAATCGCATTGAAAGAACCGAACTTCTTGCTGACAGGGTTGAGCCACAGGCCTCTAAGCCTTTTTTAGCCTCCGGTGTATCAAAATCTATTGATATCGAAATCAGCTTTGCTGAATTGGCCGAACGGGGCATGGTGACACCTGATTCACCCCGCAGTCCCATCGCTGAAGAATATCGCTCTATAAAGCGACCCTTGTTAACCAATATTGAAGGCAAGGGAGCAGCGGCTATTGGCCATCCCAACCTGATAATGGTGACCAGTGCGCTACAGGGTGAGGGGAAAACTTTTTCAGCGATTAATTTAGCCATGAGTATCGCCATGGAGCAGGATAAAACTGTTCTACTGGTCGATGCCGATATCTCCAAAGCCAGTGCCGCTAGATTGCTTGGTGTGCCTGATAGCAGCCCGGGTTTAATTGATGTGCTAGAAGATGAAAGCCTGCACATCGGTGATGTTATCTTGCATACGAATATTCCGAATTTACGTATTGTGCCCGCTGGGCGTGTACATGAGAGGTCAACTGAATTACTCGCTAGCCAGAGTATGTACAGAGTGGCTGACGAACTTGCAGAAAGATATTCTGACCGCGTAGTGATTTTTGATTCTCCGCCACTGTTGCTGACTAATGAGGCTCAGGTCGTGGCGAGCCTAGTCGGGCAGATCGTATTTGTTATTGCCGCTGAGAAAACTTCTCAGCGCGCCGTTGCTGAAGCACTGAGTATGCTGGGTGATGAGGCGATGGTAGGCATGATTTTGAACAAAACCAAACATGCGTTTACCAGTAAATATGGTTACGGCTATGGTTACGGCAATGGTTACGGATACGGAAATACCCGAGAGAAAAGCGAACCTGTTGTTAGGGATGATTAATGCACAAACATTGGAGCGAAATAATAAGGTATTTTCTCGCAGTTAGCCTGGTAGGCTTGCCCTACACCGCATTGGCTACACAGTGGCGTGTGAGTTCCGGTGTGGGGGTTAGCGAGCGTTATAGTGATAACGATAATCTTTCAGCGACAGATAAAAAGAGCAAGTTTGTTACCGTGGTTTCGCCTGATATTAGCTTGGCAGGTAGTGGGGGCGGGAAAATTACATATGATGTTTTGGCCTCTCTCTCGCACAACGAGTCCAGTGATGGCAGCGATTCAACAAATCCCGCCTTGAATGGAAATGCGAATGCCGAGCTGATTGATCAAATACTCTTTTTTGATGTCAGTTCAACGATCAATCAAAACCGTGTTGACCCTTTCCGTTCTACTGGGGATGATGCCGTTTCTCGCTCCCAGTCCGATAACGTCACGACGACTTACAGTTATACCTTGAGCCCCTATTTGGTTGGGCGGATTAATAGTTTCGCTGATATGGAATTACGCTATAGCTACGACGAGCAGTGGAATTCTGAGAGTGATGTCAGTGACAGTAGCCGTCAGGCGGTTTCTTTTAACCTTAACAGTGGTCGCGATTTTGCTATCTTCGATTGGGGTTTGGTGGGTAACTACAGCAAGGTCGATACTGATGATAGTGATAATGGTCAGAGCAATAATGATGAATTGAAATCCGCTGACCTACGCTTGGGTTATCGGGTGAATCGAAAATTACGCTTAAGGGGTTCCGTGGGTAGAGAATGGAATGATTTTGAATCTGTCCGTTCTGATGTTGATGGCAAGCGATGGGATTTCGGTCTGGTTTGGACACCCAATAAAAGAACGACAGTTGATATTGGTTATGGTGAGAGGTTCTTTGGTAATACTCCAACAGTGGATATTTCTTATCGAAGGAAAAAGAGTGTTTTTACCGCCAGTTATGTCAAAGAACTGACAGATGCCCGCTCCCTTCGTAGCCAAAATAGTTTTTTTGATGAGGATCCCTTTGGTAATCCGATTGATCCGGTAACAGGTGACCCTATTTTTGCCTTTCCCGATGACGGTCAGATAGTCGATGAAAGAATTGCCTTTTCCTGGTCTCGCCAGGGTAAGCGGACGACGTTGACCTGGCGTGGGGATCATTCAACCCAGGAACCACAAAGTTCCAGGGAAGAGGTGGTATTCATTTCTTCTAGCCTTGAATTGTCGCGGCGCCTCACTA
>CAYWXW010000115.1:0-10012 GCA_964462265.1 uncultured Porticoccaceae bacterium
CTAACGCCAGCGTTTCTCCCACGCTACGAGCACCCGTTCAGGATACCAGTACTGGCCGTAGCTGCCGTTGTAGCGAGCCAGTGCGTCGGCCAGCCGTCCCTTTTCCCGGTTTAGATAGTGCTTGAGAATGGTGCAGCCGTAGCGCAGGTTGGTGTCGGTATCGGTGAGATTATCGTTGGGTCTGCCGATTTCTTTTTTCCAGAAAGGCATAACTTGCATTAAGCCCTGAGCGCCGGCGCTAGATACGGCGTAGGGGTCGAAATGACTTTCAACTTCTATTAGTGCGAGCACGATTTCGGGTTCCAGGCCAGCACTGGTGGCGGCGCGGTGCACTTTGCGCAGGAATTCAAAGCGACGGCTTTTGTCGGGTAAAAAACGCGCCAGGCTGTTGGATTTTGTCAGTAACCAGACTTCGGCGTCGTAGCGGTCATCAAAGCTGTTGGCCTGGCTCACGGTGTCACGCAATATACGCAATAATTCCGGGTCACTCGCTTGCGTGCTAAATGCCGACGGCGCTACCAGCAGCGTTGTTAGCAGTAGTGCTAACAGGCTGAGGTAGTGTCGCGGCTTGCTCTGTTTATAGCGCAGTGGCACGGTACGTTTAAGCAATGGCATTGCGCCCACGCAGCAGAGCTAATGCTGCTTGATGATTAGTCGACGCTAAGCGCTTGGGCCAAAAAGGCATCGAGTTCAGACAGTTTGATATCTGAGCTTTCGGCGTCGCGTCGGTATTTGTATTCAATAGCTTCATTTTCCAGACCTCGATCGCCGATAACCAGGCGATGGGGAATACCCATTAATTCAACATCGGCGAGCATAACACCGAGTCTGGCTTTCTTTTCGTCCATCAATAGTACGTCGTGACCGGTTTCTCGCAGTTTTGTGTAGAGGTTCTCGCTGGCCTCGCGCACCGCCTCGGACTTGTGGGGGTTGATGGGGATGATGGCAAGCTGGAAGGGCGCCAGCGACTCGGGCCAGATAATGCCTTTGTCGTCGTGATTCTGCTCAATCGCCGAGGCGACGATGCGGCTGACACCAATGCCATAACAGCCCATTAGCATGGCCTGTTCTTTGCCGTTTTCGTCGAGTATTTTCGCGTTCATGGCATCGCTGTACTTGGTGCCGAGCTGGAAAATATGGCCCACTTCAATACCGCGTTTTATTTCCAGCGTGCCCTGACCATCGGGGCTGGGGTCGCCGGCGACGACATTGCGAATATCTTCAATGCGATCAGCGGCGCAGTCGCGCTGCCAGTTAACGCCCGTTAAATGCATGCCATCTTTATTGGCGCCGCAGACAAAGTTGCTGAGGTGGGCGGCGCTGCGATCAATAATGACCGGCATGTTTAATCCCACAGGGCCGAGGGAACCAACATTGCAAGCGGTTGCGGCAAGTACGGCCTGTTCGCTGGCGAAGGTCAGCGGACTGGCAACGCCGTCGAGTTTTTCCGCTTTAATATCGTTCAGCTCGTGGTCGCCGCGCAGTACCAGTGCGATCAGGCTGTCTTCTTCCTCACCATTAACGATCAGTGTTTTAACGGTGCTATCAGCTGTACAGCCGAGGAAGCGGCACACTTCGTCGATGCTGTGCTGGCCGGGGGTGGCGACTTCAGTCAGCTCTTGTGTTGCATCCCCACGGCTGCCACTGGGGGCGATGGCTTCGGCCATTTCAACGTTAGCGGCATAGTCGCTGGCGGAGGAAAAGGCGATGTCGTCTTCGCCGGAGTCTGCCAGCACGTGAAATTCGTGTGAGAAGCTGCCGCCAATGCTGCCGGTGTCAGCGAGCACGGGACGGAAGTCGAGGCCCAGACGTTGGAAAATTTTGCAGTAAGCGGCGTGCATCACGTCGTAAGTTTGTTGCAGGCTTTCTGCGGTTGCGTGGAAAGAGTAGGCGTCTTTCATAATAAATTCGCGGGCGCGCATGACGCCGAAACGAGGCCGGGTTTCATCGCGGAACTTGGTTTGAATCTGGTAGAAATTAGCGGGTAGCTGTTTATAGCTGCGAATTTCGCCACGAATTAAATCGGTGATGATCTCTTCGTGGGTGGGGCCGAGGCAGAAATCCCGGCCGTGACGGTCAGCGATGCGTAGTAATTCACCGCCGTACTCTTCCCAGCGCCCAGACTCTTGCCATAACTCGGCCGGTTGCACCACGGGCATTAATACCTCCTGTGCCTCGGCGCTATCCATTTCTTCGCGCACAATGGCTTCGACTTTGCGCAATACGCGCAGGCCCAGGGGTAGCCAGGTATACAGACCGGAGGCGAGCTTGCGAATCAGTCCGGCGCGAAGCATCAACTGGTGGCTGATCACCTCGGCATCGGCTGGGGTCTCTTTCTGGGTGGCAATAAGAAAACGGCTGGCGCGCATAAGTTTTTTCCGGCGTATAGCGATAGTGGTTGATGTATTTTGACGGCTATTTTACGGTGCTGTCGACGCTGGGTACAGCGCGGCAATGGCTTTAGTAAGGAGGAGGTAGTGATGTTTACACTCGATGAACGCTTGCAGAAAGATACGCTGATGGTGGGCCGCTTCGAGCTGTGCCTGTTATTGCTACACCGAGATAGCAACTACCCTTGGTTTATTTTGGTGCCGCAACGCGAGGGCGTCACAGAAATTCACCACCTGTCGTCGGCTGAACAGCAATTGTTGCTGGCTGAGTCGGCACTGGTGGCCGAGACCTTGGTATCGCTGTTTTTACCGGACAAGCTGAATATCGCCATGCTCGGTAATATCGTCGCCCAGTTGCATATTCATCATGTCGCTCGCTTTAAGACGGATATCAGTTGGCCGGGACCAATTTGGGGTGCGGCACCGGCGGGGCAGTACGAGGCCTCAGTGCTACAGCAGCGGCTTGAGAGTATGCGCAATGCTTTGCTGGGGAAGATTGAGATAGATGCTGAATAGAGCTGAGGTGTGACGCTGATGTGTAGGACTGATGTGTAAGGCCAAGGTGGCCCATCGCAATACTCTTGATGAAAAGTTCAGAATTAAAAGCTCTAAATTAAATGCTCTAAATTAAATGCTCTGAATTAAAAGATCCGCATTAAAAAAGCCCCTCAATGAGGGGCTTTTTAGACGATCAGGCTTTACCTAAAGTAAGCGTGCCCGAATTAGTTCGCCATATCTTTCAAGCCTTTTAGTGCAGTCACTTTAACGGCAGTGCTGGCGGGCTTGGCTGCGAAAGTCGTCTCTTCACCAGTGAAGGGGTTGATACCCTTGCGAGCACGACGCGCGGGTTTTTTAACCGTTTTGATTTTCAGTAGCCCAGGCAGGGTGAACTCACCAACGGCACGCTTTTTAATGTGGCGCTCAATCACAATACCCAGCTCGTCGAGTACGGTGCCGACTTGCTTGCGAGATAAATCTGTTTTCTCAGCGAGTTCATTGAGCAATTGGGTTTTGGTGTAGCGATCTGAAACCGCGACAACTTTACGAGCGGGTGCTGCTTTTTTTACGGGGGCTTTTTTTGCAGGAGCTTTCTTGACGGCCATGGTGTTTCCCTTGCGTATATTGTTTGATGAATTTCAGCGTGGAGGGCCTGACTACATCAAGTAAAAACCTTTGGCCCCTCGGGTAGTAATATATATAGCATCTGCTGGGCTCAGGCAATAGAAAACCCTATAAAATAGCGTTTTTAGCAAAAAAACATGACATTCGCTACCTTCTCCCCTTGTTACTCGGCTGAGGCGATGCGCGAGCGGCTTTAAGCGGCTTGCCTAGCTGGGGTATAATGCGCGCCTTTTTTGGATCAGCCTCTCTCTGGATCATTGCTTTCCAGATGCTCGGTTGCCAGCTATTTCTTTTAATGTAGTCAGTTGCTGTGTCCGGCTTGTGAAGTGGAGTAAATAGACAATGCCAATTTATGAATATCAATGTGAGTCCTGCAAAGAGACCCACGAGGCCCTGCAAAAGCTTAGCGATGCCCTGTTAACCGAATGCCCCAACTGCGGTGAGCAAGCTTTAAAGAAGCAGGTGACCGCCAGTGCCTTTCGACTCAGCGGTAGTGGCTGGTATGAAACTGATTTTAAAACCGGTGACAAAAAGAAAAACCTCGCCGGCGGCGGTTCCTCCGAAGGCGAGTCAAAAGGAAGCAAAAAACCCAGTGCTGATGGCGCTTCTAAAAAGGCCAGTAGCTCAAGTGCCGATAGTGCTGCTAAAAAACCGGCATCAAGCAGTTAAGTTCTATTGAATAAGCCACTGATGGTGGCTTATTCACATTACGCTTTCTCAATCATTTAATTTACACATCGATATTTAGGAAAAGAGACATTATGCGTTCGAGCTATTGCGGTTTACTCGATACTACCTTTTTGGATCAGGAGGTCACTTTATGTGGCTGGGTTGATCGTCGTCGTGACCATGGCGGTGTGATTTTTATCGACCTGCGTGACCGCGAGGGCATTGTGCAGATCGTCTGCGACCCGGACAGCGGCGAGCACTTCAATACCGCTGACAGTGTGCGCGGTGAGTATGTGCTGAAAATCAGCGGGCGGGTGCGTGCGCGTAGTGCTGAAACCATCAACCCGCAAATGAAGACCGGTGAAATTGAAGTTTATGCCACCGATGTGGAAGTGCTCAATGCCTCCGAAACACCGCCCTTTCAGCTTGACGAGCACACTAAGGTTGGTGAAGAGGTGCGCTTGTTGCATCGCTTTCTCGATCTGCGTCGTCCCGAGATGCAATCGCACCTCTACTTTCGCTCTAAAGTTACCTCGGCGATTCGCAACTTTCTCGATGACTCGGGCTTTCTTGATATCGAAACCCCCATTCTGACCCGGGCAACCCCTGAAGGTGCTCGCGACTATTTAGTCCCTAGTCGTACCCACGAGGGCAAGTTCTTTGCACTGCCCCAGTCGCCCCAGCTCTTTAAGCAGTTGTTGATGGTTTCGGGTTTTGACCGTTACTACCAGGTGGCGAAGTGTTTCCGGGATGAAGACCTGCGTGCCGACCGTCAGCCTGAGTTTACCCAGATTGATATCGAGGCCTCCTTCGTTAGCGATGCTGAAATTATGGCCATCGCCGAAGGCATGATTAGCCAGATCTTTTCATCGCTGCATAAAGTTGAGCTGGGCACCTTCCCGGTCATGACCCACGCCGAAGCCATGCACCGCTTCGGTAGCGACAAGCCCGATTTGCGTATTCCTTTAGAGCTGGTTGAAGTTAAAGACTTGATGAAGGATGTCGACTTCAAGGTGTTCTCAGCTCCCGCCAACGACCCCGATGGCCGTGTTACGGCGCTGAAAGTACCGGGTGGTAATTCGCTGAGCCGTAAAAAGATTGATGCCTATACTAAGTTCGTCAGCATCTACGGTGCGCGTGGTTTGGCTTATATCAAGGTCAACGACAAGGCCGATATTGAAGAGGGCCTGCAATCGCCCATCGTTAAATTTCTGCCCAACGACGTACGCCAGCAATTGCTCGATAAGCTGCAGGCTGAAGACGGCGATCTGATTTTCTTCGGAGCGGATAAGGGCAAAATCGTTTCCGAAGCTCTGGGTGCTCTGCGTTGCAAGCTCGGTGCTGACCTCGATCTTTACACCTGCGAGTGGGCACCGCTGTGGGTGGTCGACTTCCCAATGTTTGAAAAAACCGATAGCGGTAGTTGGACGCCGCTGCACCATCCCTTTACTCAGCCCTCGTGCTCGGTTGATGAGTTGCGCGCCGATCCGGGCGGAGCATTGTCTAAAGCCTATGACATGGTTCTCAATGGCACAGAGCTGGGCGGAGGTTCGGTGCGTATTCACGATGGCGCTATGCAGCAAGCTGTATTTGAAGTGCTGGAAATTAATGAAGAAGAGCAGCAAGAAAAGTTTGGTTTCTTGGTTGAAGCGCTGAAATACGGTTGCCCACCCCACGCCGGTCTGGCCTTTGGTCTCGACCGCCTGATTATGTTGATGGTGGGCGCGGCGTCCATACGTGACGTTATTGCCTTCCCGAAAACCCAGTCGGCACAGTGTTTGATGACAGATGCACCGGGCCTGGTCGATAACACACAGCTGCGTGATTTGAATATTCGCTTGCGAGAAAAAACGAAAAGCGAAAAAACAAAAAGTGAAGAAAGCTAGGGGCGCAAGCTATGGCAGGTCACAGTAAGTGGGCAAATATCAAACATCGCAAGGCGGCACAGGACGCCAAGCGAGGTAAGGTTTTTACCAAGTTAATTCGCGAGTTAGTGGTGGCGGCGAAAGCCGGTGGCCCCAACCCCGATGACAACCCGCGTCTGCGAGCCGCCATCGACAAAGGCCTCGGCGCCAATATGAAAAAGGACACCGTCGACAAGGCGATTGCCCGTGGCGCCGGTACCGGAGAGGGTGAAAACTACGAAGAAGTCACCTACGAAGGCTATGGTCACGGTGGTATCGCCATACTTGTTGAATGTCTAACCGACAACCGCAATCGCACTGTGGGTGATGTGCGCCACGCCTTTACCAAGCGCGGCGGTAATCTGGGCACCGATGGTTCGGTCGCCTACTTGTTCACCCGTACCGGGCAAATGAGTTATGCGCCGGGTAGCGATGAAGAGCAAATTATGAATGCCGCTCTGGAGCTGGGTGCCGATGATGTCGTTACCCACGACGATGGCTCTATCGACGTCATGACAGCCTGGGAAGACTTTCTCACCGTTAAAACAGGTCTTGTCGAAGCGGGGCTTGAGCCTGAAGATGCGGAGGTGACCATGATTGCCTCACTTATGGTCGACCTGGATAAAGACGCTGCCGAAAAAGTTATCGCCCTGGTCGATAGCCTCGAAGACCTCGACGATGTGCAAAATGTTTACACCAATGCCGATATTTCCACCGAAGTGCTTGAACAGCTCAGTGAGTAAAGTCTAAGCCCTTTATTTTTTAACGAGTAGTCATACTTATCAATGAAAGGAACATGAAGATGAAAGTCATTAAGAAAACTGCAGAATATACCGTTAGCCAAAAGCGTTCGGGCCGTTACGCCGTTACCGGGGCCGATGGCAGCGCTATTAACGCCGAAGAAAAAACCAAAATCTTATTGGCTGAAGAGCTGATTAAACTGACTGAGCCAAAGGCGCCAGAGCCTGAAGCTGAAGAAGCACCTGCCGAAGAAGCCGCTGCTGAATAAGCGGTTCGTTTAGTAAAGGTGATTGAAAAGGGCGGCGTGAGCTGCCCTTTTTTATTGTGCTGACTGTTTGAGCCCGTGTATTGATCTTGAAAAGGCGCGGTAAAAACCTTGTTTGTCTTGACGGGCATGGCCTTCGTTGCAACACTTGCCACACTATTAAAAGCGAGCGGATAGATGACACGCATACTTGGCATTGATCCCGGTTCGCGGCGTACGGGTTTCGGCATTATCGATGCTGTTGGCAGCCAAACCCAGTATGTGGCCAGTGGTGTTATCCGCCTGCCAACGGGTGGGCTACCGGCGCGCCTGAAAGTGATTTTCGAAAATATCAGCGAGTTGATCGGCGAATACCAGCCGCTGGAAATGGCCATTGAGGATGTGTTTTTCGCCCGCGACCCACGCGCCGCTTTAAAACTGGGACAGGCCCGAGGCGCTGCCATCGTTGCCGGAGTGACAGCAGAGCTGCCCGTGGCGGAGTACAGCGCGAAAACCGTTAAACAGGCAGTGGTTGGTAATGGCGGAGCGAAGAAAGACCAGGTGCAGCAAATGATTATGCGTCTGTTGAAATTGCCAGCGCCCCCTCAGGAGGATGCTGCCGATGCCTTGGCCGTTGCCATTTGTCACGCCCATAGCATGACCCATCAGCTAGCGGTAAAAGGGCTTAGTGGTTATGCCCGTGGTCGCCTAAAATAGCAGGCAGCAAACTTAATGGGCTCGAGTGAATACGGCAAATTCACAAACCTCTCTTCAGCAATCACAAGCAAGTCGTCACAAGCGGATACAACAATGATAGGACGAATACGCGGCATCCTGCTCGAGAAACAGGCGCCCTATTTACTGCTCGATGTGCAGGGTGTGGGCTATGAAATACAGGCCTCTTTAACCACTTTTTTCGAGTTGCCCGCTATTGATCAGCCCGCAACGTTACACACCCACTTTGTGGTGCGTGAAGATGCCCAGCTACTTTATGGCTTTAGCAGTCTCGCCGAACGCCAGTTGTTTCGCGAGCTGATTAAGGTGAATGGTGTTGGCCCAAAAATGGCCTTGGCGATTTTGTCGGGCATGAATTCAGCTGAGTTTGTTAATTGTGTGAAGAGTAAAGATATCGCCACCCTGGTGCGCCTGCCCGGTGTCGGTAAAAAAACGGCCGAGCGCTTGGTGGTCGAAATGCATGATCGTGTCGAAAAGTGGGCCCTTGCGAGTGATGGCGCTGGTAGCGTTGCTAGCCCGCAGGACAGTGGTGCGGTGCAAGAGGCGGAGAGCGCATTGGTCTCCCTCGGCTATAAAGAGCCGGAAGCCGCGAAAATGATTGCCGCTGTTAGCCGTGATAATAAAGAGTCAGGTAGCGCTGAGCTGATTCGCGCTGCACTGAAAAATAAAGCCGCTAAATAATAAGCTAGCGAGCAGTAACAGATAAGATACATTGATTGAATACGGGAAACACAGAGCTGAAATGATAGAGACAGACCGCCTGGTTACGGCAGAGCCCACATTAGTCGAAGAGCGCATGGACAGAGCTATTCGCCCGGAGAAGCTCAGTGACTATATTGGCCAGCAAGTGGTGCGCGAGCAAATGGATATTTTTATTCGCGCCGCCCAGGGTCGCGGTGAGACTCTCGATCACACTTTAGTCTTTGGCCCGCCGGGTTTGGGTAAAACCACTCTGGCCAATATTATTGCCAATGAAATGTCGACCAACCTGAAATCAACCTCTGGCCCGGTGCTGGAAAAGGCCGGCGATCTAGCGGCGATTATGACCAGTCTTGAACCGGGAGATGTGCTATTTATCGACGAAATTCACCGCCTAAGCCCGGTGATCGAAGAAATTCTCTACCCGGCGATGGAGGACTTTCAGCTTGATATTATGATCGGTGAAGGCCCCGCCGCACGTTCTATTAAACTCGATTTGCCACCTTTTACACTGGTCGGTGCCACCACGCGGGCGGGCTTGTTGACCTCGCCACTGCGCGACCGCTTCGGCATTGTGCAGCGCCTTGAGTTTTATTCGGTCGATGAGCTGGCCACGATTGTTAGCCGCGCCGCTAATATTCTTGGTGTGACTCTGGAGCCTGACGGCGCGGTGGAAATGGCGCGCCGCTCGCGGGGTACACCGCGCATCGCCAATCGCCTGCTGCGCCGGGTGCGCGATTATGCTGAAGTGAAATCCGATGGCCGTATTAGCGCGACGGTGGCTGACGCTGCCTTGTCCATGCTTAATATCGACCAACTTGGCCTCGACCATATGGACAGGCGCCTGCTGCTCAGTGTCATGGAAAAGTTTGACGGCGGCCCGGTCGGTGTTGACAGCCTCGCGGCGACGATTAGCGAAGAACGGGGCACTATTGAGGATGTGGTTGAGCCCTACCTGATTCAGCAGGGCTATTTAATGCGCACTACCCGCGGGCGAGTGGTCACGCGCCAGTGCTACGAGCACTTCGGTTTTAAAATTCCGAAGGCACTGATTGAACTTCAAGGGGTTGAGCTGCAAGGGCGTGAGCAGCAGGACGAGGAGGGCGAAAAATGACGGAATTTCGCTTGCCAATCCGCGTTTATATCGAAGATACCGATGCCCAGGGCATTGTCTACTACGTTAATTATCTTAAATTTATGGAGCGTGCCCGCTCAGAGTGGCTGCGCAGCTACGGCTTTGATCGCCCGGCCTTTGGCGATGAAGGGCAAATTTACGTGGTCCACTCGTTGACGACCAATTATCGCAAGCCGGCAAAACTCGATGACGAAATTGTTGCGACTGCCAAAGCGACCGCCTATGGCAAGGCTTATTTCGTGGTGGAGCAAAAAGTTTTGCGTGGCGATGAACTACTTTGCGAGGGAAGCATCAAAGTGGCTTGTGTCAATCAGGCTAGCGGGCGTCCAACGGCAATGCCGCGAGAAATGATAGAAAAAATATTTATCCATTC
>CAYWXW010000116.1:0-8752 GCA_964462265.1 uncultured Porticoccaceae bacterium
ATTACCGCCTATGATAATGATGGAGCACCCCTTGCTAATGCAACGGTCACTGGCTCGGTGGGAGAGGGTACTACTGCTATTGATGCAAGCCTCGATGAGTTTGGTCAGCTGCAATTGGTAGATGTGCCCTTAGGCCGGTTGTGGCTTACCGTAACGGCGGCCGATGGCTCAATTTACTATGGCTATGGCATTCTCAATGTTGCTGACGAGCATATTGACATCGATATTAATAGCCCCGATAGCTGTGTCATTAGCGGTGTTGCCTATGATTTATTTGGTCAGGTGGCGCCTGGGGTTGATATCACGGCCCAGGCGTATTCTGGTAATAGCTGGTCGACAAGCACTACGGTGAGTGATGGTGTTGGAGCCTTTAGCCTCACGGGTAGGTTTGCTGGTGGTTATAACTACATTTATCAGGGCAGTGAAGACTACTGGTCAGGTGGTCACACTATTAATAATTGTCGCCCCGACGAGACTGGTAACCCACCAGTGATTCGGGTGGATGTGCCTGAGCGGAATAATGTTTATTATTGGTTAAATTAGGTACTTAAGGGTGAGGTAAAAACAGCAGGGCATTAGCCCTGCTGTTTTTTTTCGCCTTGATTTTATCACTGCCGTTAATTTCAGTATTGAGCCTTGGCGGAGCAGGGCGTATAATAACTGAGTAATTTACTCGGATATAGGTCGTCACAATGAGCAGTATTGAAATCACTGAATCAGCCCAGGAATATTTGGCCGAATTACTGCTTAAGCAGGATTGCGAGGGCATTGCCATTCGGCTCTTTATCGCAGACCCAGGCACCCCAAAAGCAGAGACCTGTATCGCCTATTGTCGCCCGGGAGAAGAGCAGGAAGAGGATCAGCTCCTCGAACTACCCAAGCTTAAAGCCTATCTCGATAAGCGCAGCGTGCCCTTTTTGGACGATGCAAAGGTCGACTATTCTGCCGATCGTCTCGGTGGTCAGTTGAGCATTCGTGCGCCCAATTCCCGCATGCCTCGGGTCAGCGATGACAGCCCGGTTGAAGACAAGGTTAATTACATTTTGCACAGTGAAATTAATCCGGGGCTCGCTGCCCACGGCGGTAATATTAGTCTTGAAGAGATGGACGGTGATATTGCGGTGCTACAGTTCGGCGGGGGTTGCCAGGGTTGTGGTCAGGCGGATGTAACCCTGAAAGACGGTGTTGAGCGCACTCTACTGGAAAAAATCCCCGAACTAAAAGGTGTACGTGATATCACCGACCACAGCGATAGTTCCCAAGCTTTTTATAAGTAAACGCAACCAGCCAGGTCTCCAGTTAACCGCCATAGCAATATGTGCGGTGGCGGCTTCACCACTTCTTTTTTTACCCTCTGATATACCCCGATATTGAATTAGTGGTATATTTTCAGCCTATTTTAAAGATTTCCAAGCCCTATGCCCCGACCGCCCGAATATAATCGAAAGGATGTCGTCAACGCCGCCATGCAGGTGTTTTGGGCCGAGGGCTATGAGTCCAGCTCGATACAGAAGCTGCTCAGTGCCATGGGCCTCAATCGTGGCAGTTTGTACGCGGCCTTTGGCGATAAAGAGGGGCTGTTTCTCGAAGCGCTCGATATGTACGTCGAAGAGGTGACGGTTACCTTAAAAGCCACGCTTTGGTCGATTGACGACCCTCTGCTTGCCATCCGCAGTTTTCTGGAAAGTGTGTGTTTGATCGAAGACGAGGCAATTCGCTCGCGGGGCTGTTTGTTGTTTAACAGTATTTCTGAATTTGCCCACGTTAATCACCACCTGGCCGATGAGGCGGAGAAACGCTCCAAACCTTTGAATGTCTTGTTTGAAAAACGCCTTGCAGAGGCCCAGTCACTGGGCTTGCTCGATAGCAAAAAATCACCGAAGGCGATGGCGGATTATTTATTAACCCTGGCCGTTGGCCTGCGTATGCATGCAAAAATGAACACTAGCCGCGAGACCTTGCAGGGCATTATTAATGTGGGTCTTTCTGCGTTGTAGCTTTTAAAATAGTTTGAAATTAAAGCGTATAAAAAAGGGGCACTTCTTAAGAAGAGCCCCTTTTTTATGGCAGCAGATTATTTATCGTTGGCTTAATTAATCGGCTTTTAAGCGCCTGGGCAATATATCTTTCAATTTGTCGTGCATGTCGAGTACGGATTTTTCGGTCGTTTCCCAGTCAATGCAGGCATCGGTGACTGACTGGCCGTAGACCATGTCGTCGCGATTGGCCGAGAGTTTTTGATTGCCAGCTACCAGGTTGCTTTCCACCATAATACCGACAATGGAGCGATTGCCTTCGACGATTTGGCTAGTGATGTTTTCCATCACCAGTACCTGCAATTCATGGTTTTTGTTGGAGTTGGCGTGGCTGCAATCGACCATGATATTGGCCGCGATACCGGCTTTCTCTAAGGCTTGTTCGCAGAGCGACACACTGACCGAATCATAATTGGGCTTGTCATCACCGCCGCGCAAAACAATGTGGGAGTAGGGGTTACCGTTGGTTTTGATAATGGCAACACTGCCCTCAGAGTTAATACCGAGGAAACGGTGGGGCTTGGCAACTGACTTCAAAGCGTTTGTCGCCACGGTCAGGCTGCCGTCAGTGCCGTTTTTAAAACCGACCGAAGAGCTCAGACCGCTGGCCATTTCCCGGTGGGTTTGAGACTCAGTGGTGCGCGCACCAATGGCTGACCAGCTGATTAGATCCTGCAAATACTGGGGTGAAATAGGGTCGAGGGCTTCGGTCGCTGTGGGCAGACCCAATTCGGAAATATCCATTAATAACTGGCGGCCAATATGCAAACCATCGGATATTTTAAAGGAGTCATCGAGAAAGGGGTCGTTGATGAGCCCTTTCCAGCCGACAGTGGTGCGCGGCTTTTCAAAATACACCCGCATTACCAGCAGCAAGGTATCGCCGACTTTATCGGCCAGCGCTTTTAAGCGAACGGCGTAATCTTTAGCGGCCTCGACATCGTGAATGGAGCAGGGGCCGATGACCACAAACAGGCGATGATCCTTATGATCGAGAATGGCCTCGATATCTTTGCGGCCCTGTGCAATCGTTTTTGCCGCTGCTTCGCTGAGGGCGACATCGGCTTTTAATTGATTGGGCGTCAGCAGAACTTCCTGTGACTGAATATTGAGATTTTCGAGTGTGCGCTGGACCATGACGTTACGACCTAACTGATCTGGTTTATTAAAACGGGCCGCCATTCTACTGCAAAAGCCGTGACAATGGGATGAAAAGCGCTAACTAGAAACGCAGACTATTGATCAATAACAATCTCGAGGTGAGATAACAGCGGAAAGTACAGCGCGGCTTTGAGTTTAGCGGTGTTTTCAAGGGGGTTTTCGACACTGCTCTTGCTTAACGGGCCTGGCTGTAACTGAGCTAGCGTTTGTGCGTAGAGTGCGAGTTGGGCTTGATAGGCTTGGCGTTGTTGCTGCAGAAAATCATCGAGGCTTTGCCCTGAGGTTGGCAGCGATGTTTTGTAATCAACAATCCACTGGGTGTCATCAATAATAAAACAGCGGTCGATAATGGCGCTGCTAATACGCCCCTGTTGGTCGAGATAGTTGAGGGCAAACTCACAATAACTTTGTCGATGGCTGCGGTCGAAGATCCAGTGTTGGGTGTGATCGGCAAGACACTTGTCCAGTGCTTCGTTGAGCACTGCTAGCGCTCCTTTCGTGTCGACAATACCGGCTTGTTTTATTTGAATTGCCCAGCTGCTTTGCTGCTTGTTGATGCGCTCGGGCGTCCATTGCTCGATGCCCTCAATAACCAGCAAGCGCAGGGTGCGATGCAGCAGGGTGCCGATTTTTCGCGGGTCGCTGGCCCCGGGCAGGTTTATGGCTGGAGGCTTGTTTTCTGCCATTGCGGGGCTGTTGTTTGTGTTGGGGCTCGCGTTATTGTCAACAAAAGGGCTGCGCCAATTGGCAGGCAGTCGAAAACTGTAGCTTTGCTGATTGGCAGATTCTGCTGCTTGCTCATCAGACTGTTCGGCATTTGCCGCATAGGAGGACGGATGTAGGGTGACGGCGCAATTGGCGAGAGCCAGAGGCTGTTCGCCTTCTGCGCCAGCTGTTACATGTTTTTCCAGCACCGGCCATGCGGAGGCAAGCAGGCTACCGGCGGCAGCATTTTTCAGCGGCTGGCGAAATAGCAGGTGTAGCCGTTGAATGGCACGGGTACAGGCCACGTAGAGTACGCGGGTGTTTTCAAGGCGGGATTTAATGTTCTCTTCCCGTTTTAAGTGGGTGTAGAGAGCATCATCCCCAGCGCCGAGCTTTTGCGGGGGTGAGAGCAAAAGCTGATTGTTACCGTCTTTATTGATGCGTTCGCGCCACAGCAGCAACTCGTGGCTGTTGTTGGCACCCCTGCGATCAAGGCCGGGAATAATTACCGTATCGAACTCCAGGCCCTTTGATTTATGGATGGTCATAATTTGAAGTGGGGCTGGGTTTGGGCCATTAGTCGCTGGCTCTTTATTGGCTAAAGGCTTTTGACCTGCTGGTGGCTCTTGATCTGCTAAAGGCTCCTGATCGGCTAATGGCTCTGCATAAAGCTGATCTACGGCGTACTGAAAACTGGGCCAGTCGTCGATGGTGACAGCGCCTTTGGTGTGGCTTTCTAGCAAGTCGAAATATTGCCGGCACTGGTGTAAAGCGACCTTCGCTGCTGTTTCATCACTGCCCAGTGCTGCCGGGCCACCGAGGGCCAGCCAGGTACCTTCAATCCAGGTGCGCAGGGGTTTGCGATAGCGCTGTTGCCAGGCAGCGGCGATAACGCCAGCCACTCGGCCAATAATTTTTTCGCCCTGCGCTGATAGCTTTAGCGCATGTTGGGTGCCAATTTCCCGATGCTTTAACAACTGTAAAAGTAGCAGGGGGTACTGGGCTTTTTCGGGTGTCGGGTTGTTATTGATTGGCGCTGTGGCAATGGCCAGTAAGTCGGCGAGATCGAGCCCACACCAGGGGGCGCGGAGAATGGCCAGCCAGGCAATGCGATCGGCGGGGTTGAGCAGGGCGCGGGTCAGCGAGACCAGATCAATAACCGGCATCGCCGAGGCCAGGGGGTCGATATCGCGGGCTTGCCAGGGCAGGTTATGGGCGCGCAGGGCCGGTAGTATTTCGCGTAAATGGGCACGGCCCCGAACCAGAATCGCAATACTGGCGCTGGGGTTTTGCTGCCTTGTTTGCAGGGCGCGTTGAGCGACCAGCTCGGCTTCTAAAATAGCGTGGTTTTCGTCTTCATGACTCAAAACGTCAATAGTGACAGCCGGGTCGTTTAGGGCGGGCTTGAAACCATCGCAGTGGCCATAGGGCACCGCGCCGCGCCCGCTGTCCATCACCGGGGGGAAGGCTTCGGCAAACACGGCATTGACCCAGTGGATAATATTGGCCTGTGAGCGGAAGTTAACGCTGAGGTCGAGGGGCTGTAATTGCAGGCTGCCGATGGGGTGTTTGCGGGCATCGAGAAACAGGCCGACATTGGCATTGCGAAAGCTGTACAGCGACTGCATGCCATCACCAACAATAAACAAGCTGCGGCCATCGCCGTTTTGCCAGCCACTGGTGAGCAGGCGCAGCAGGCGAAACTGTACTGAGGAGGTGTCCTGAAATTCATCGATCAGAATATGATTAATTTGTGCATCGAGGCGCAGGGTCAGGTCGGTGGGTTCGCCCTCGCTACCCAGAGCCTCCAGCGCATTGAGGGTGATTTCAGAAAAGTCACTGGCGCGCTGCTGCTGGAAGACCAGTTTTAGTTCCGCAACTAGACGGGGCAGTAAATTGGTTAGGGCTTCGAGCACTTGCCACTGGGCGTCATCGTAGTGGGCGGGGGGCAGGGCGCGAATATCACGCAGTGTATCGAGCAGGCCCGTTTGCTCTTTGGCCCAGTCGCGCAGCTCGGCCCATTCTGTTTTACGTTGCGCGGCAAAGTCGGGTTGCAGTGAGTCTTTTTTGATGGGAAAGCCCGACGCTTTATTAATACTTTTACGCCAGTCGTCATCCTTTTTCAGTAGCAGTTCGACAATGCCCCGCCAGGCGGGTAGTTGATCTGTCTGGCTTTCAGGCAGACCGGCAAGGCCTAAACAGTGGTTGCTGCCCGCTGGCAGATGCATGGCAGCGTAGTCGGCCAATTGTGCGAGGTCGCTGGCCCGGGGTGTGAGTTGCCGACTTGCCAGTTGCAGGGTTTCGTCGATCAAACCCTGCAATGCCTGCTCAAGTAGTTCGCGCTTATTGCCGGGGGAAAAGATGATGCCCAGCCATTGCTCGCGCCGACTGAGTAGCCGTAGTAGCAAACCCTCAAGGCGCGGCAGGTCATTATCGAAATGAATCAGCAGCGTTTCGAGGGCTTCACCCGTTGCGCCGGGGTTTTCTAGCTCGGCGAATACCTGTTGTACGGCCAGTTGATAGGCGGCCTGGGGGTTATCACTGGGTTCGGGCAATTGGCCAATGCCGAGATCGACGGCTAGCTGGCTGGCAAGGTGGCGACAAAAACTGTCGATAGTCTGAATGCGCAGCCGGTTGGGCGCTTCAATCAGATTCCAGCCCTGCTCTCGGTCTCGGGCCAGGGCTAGTAGTGCCAGCTCACGGCTTTGTTGCTCGTAGTCGTTAGCGACGGGTGTGTTGTTTTGTGCACCGACCAGGGCGGCAATTAAACGCGCACGCATTTCGCCCGCTGCTTTGCGGGTGAAGGTCATGCAGAGGATTTCTTCCGGTGCCTTGGCCTGGGCTAGTAGGCAGAGTATGCGCTGGGTGAGCAGGCCAGTTTTACCCGACCCAGCCGGTGCGGCAACGGCGAAAGAGGAGCGGGTGTCGAGGGCCTGTTGGCGAGCGGGGGCGTCAGCGGGTAGCGGCATGGGTCATTATCTTCGTTCGTAAAGGCGTTTTAATTAAGGTCTTTGGCGGTTGCGCTACCAGCGTTGTCGGTAGCATTACTGCGTTGCGCAATCTCTGGCCAACGATTTAAGGGGTAGAGATGGCTCTGGTAGCGCAGGGCTGCGTTGGTGTAAAAAGCGATCTCTGCCTGGCCGTCGAGAAATTCCTCAGCCAGGGTTTCGAGCTGTTCACGCCATACTTCGAGGCAGTCTTCCCAGCCCTCGAAACCGATTTTATTGAGTGGCACCAGGCCGGGAATAATCTCCGGTGTATCACTCACACCTTTGGCGGCAACACTTTTTGCCGTGGAAATTTGCCCGAAACACAGGGCGCCTATTTGCTCGGGCAGGGCGAGGCCATAGAGAGGTAGCTGGGGTTCTTCGAGTCGCTCGCCAGCCCAACAATTAATAGTGGTGTCGCCGGTTTTGTAATCGATTAACACGATGCGTTGATCATCGAGCCGGTCGATGCGGTCGATACGCAGGCTTAAAGGCAGACCGCCGATAGACATAAACAGCTGTTTTTCAGGGGCCAATACGCTAAAAGCCTGGCGCTGTAGTTCTATGTCGAGCCACTGCGCCAGCAGTTGCTTAAGGCGCTGGGCCTCGATAGCGCTAAAGCGTGGGCCAAAAATATCACTGCGACTTTGGTGCAGGGGCCGCATTGCTTCGCCGATCACCTCTTCAATCGCGGTGTTGAGAGCGGCGCTGTCTAAGGCTTTAACGCTGGCTTGATCGTTAAAGCGTGTCCAGAATAATTCCAGACAACTGTGTACCAAATTACCGCGCTCAATAGGAGATAAGCCACTGCTGGGTTCTGCCAGTGGCCGTGCGCCGAGTCGCCATGTGGCGAAGGCATTAAAGGGGCTGCCCGCTTGTGCCTGCAAAATGGCGGTGCCGCCGCGCACACTTTGCTCGCCGGTTTGTAGGGCTGGGCCTTTAATGGCGTCTACCCTTTGCAGCGCAGTTGGCGGTAGTGCGCTGAGCAGGGGGTGTTGAAGCCCGGTCGATATTGCTGCGCTGGCTGACGGGTTGAGAATGGATTGGGGCAGTAAGCGCGAGGCTTCGAGGTCAGTGTCACCGTCGCGAGTCGCGTAACTAAAAACAAGTTGGCGACTGCTGTGTTGAAAATCCAGTAATAGTTGTTTGGCGAGGCTCAATTCCTGTTTGGCGTTGCTGCGTGGCAGGTGGTAGCGCTGTTGCAAATCGACGGCTAATAAAGGATTGAGAGAGGTGGGCTGGGGCCACTGCCGGTCATCCATACCGGCAATCCACAGTTGGTCGAACTCCAGACCGGCGGCTTCTAAGAGGCCGAGAATCTGTATCTGGCTGTCGTGGCTTTGCGCCTGAAATACCGTTGCCTGAGCCATGCGTGTGAGTTGTGTCAGCGCTGCGCTGGCGCTCAGTGGCGCGGCGCTATTGTCGAGGCTGGCAAAGTCCTCAAGTAAGCTTAAGTAATGTTGATGTTGCTGGTATTCGATGCTGTCGAGGGTGCGGGCACCGGGCCAGCCGAGAATATCGAGGCGCTGTGCGAATTCTTCAGCCCAGTAACAAAAGCTGGCGGTTTTTGGCTGGCGACGTACGCGCTCGGCGATGGTTTGCCAGGCCGCTGCCAGTGATGGGTATTCGTCATTTGGGCGGGGCGCGGCGGCGGGGTTTTCACTCTCGTGTGCTGGGCTAAGGATTTGCCTTTCGGCCTCGGCGAGATTGGCGCAAAAGGCTGAGGGCGTGTGCACCAGCTTATTGCTATCGCGCAACAACAACTCACAGTGGGCACGGGCAATGAGGTGTTTATTCGCTACAGTGGCTGATAACTTCTCTGCATTTTCATCGTCTTTAGAGGAGACAGCAGGCCCCCAAAAA
>CAYWXW010000116.1:8762-9992 GCA_964462265.1 uncultured Porticoccaceae bacterium
TAATAGAAGGTATTTTGATGATTTTTATTTCACTGCTACTTCCTCTTCTTTTAATGATTGTGCTGCTAAAATTCAAAATTTCATTACAAGGTAAGTCTGGAAGCGGATATGGCGAATCTCCATTTGCTAATTCATCTGCATTTTCATCCTCTTTAGAAGAGACAGCAGGCCCCCAAAAAGGGTCGGCGAGTAAGTGACACCAGGGCGCTAGTGCAAGGGCCTGTGTTTGTACCGCCAATAAATTCAGCGCACTGGCAACTATGGGAGTGCGCCCGAGGGGGCTGCCAGCAGAAAAATTAAACGGCGGAATGCTGCGCTCCTGCTCTGGCAGACAGTGTTCAGCCGTGAAGGTATCGTGAAAAATACGCGAGATTTGCTGCTGGGAATTGGCGAGATTGCCAAACACAATGCCGATGCGTTGCTCGGGGTCAGCATCGTGTTGTGCTTTGGCCCACTGGGCGGCGGCGCTGATTTCACTTCTTTCGTCGCGACAGGTTTGCAGAGTGATATTGGCTGGTGTTGGGGCTGGTGTCGGGGCAAGCTCACAGTGACTGACATTTTTTGTGGCGGCGTCGATAATTTCGCGGTGCAGGGCCGGCAAGGTTTGAAAACCGACCAGCTGTATAGCCTCGTAGCCTGCGAAAAACCCATCGCTAAAGGCCTGTAGAAGCAGTCTTTGCGCCTGCCCCCAGGTGAGTAAGTTTTTTTGATCGAGGGCTTGATTAAAAGTGTCGAGCCAACGCAGGAAGGATTCACTACCGGGGTGATGACCATCCTTCAATTCTGTGAGCGGCACATTACAGCGCTGTAATTGTTGCCAGGTTTGCATGGCGAGCTCTGCGAGAGAAGGGATATCCGCAGCCAGGGGCAAGAGGCTGTCCTGGGCAATAGAGGAGCGCCATAGTAATTGTTCGCCGTGGCTGTCAATCACACTCAGGGGCCGGTTGAGAAGAGTTGGATGCCCACCCTCTATTAGTTCAGCCCAACAACTATCCAGCCAGGCCTCAAGAGCCATGACTAGGGGCTGGCGCCAGGTCTGTAAGCCTTGTTCAACACAGCGCTGCCCCCAGGCTTGAGTGATGTGACGAGCGAGGCGGAAATTGGGTGTGAGTATTAAGTCACCGGCCTCAATACTTGTAATAAGTGGGGTGATATTAAAAAACGGTGCGGACATAAGAGCTTCTTATTCCAGGGTGTGGTCACTTAGCTAAGGCATTCGACAGGGTGGTA
>CAYWXW010000117.1:0-4520 GCA_964462265.1 uncultured Porticoccaceae bacterium
GGACCAATGGCACCACCGGCACCTTTCTCGCCGTAAGCCAAAGCCGAAGGGACATACAAACGCCACTTCGCGCCTTCTTGCATTAATTGCAGAGCTTCTGTCCAGCCAGCAATGACGCCGTTAACGGGAAATTCTGCTGGCTCACCGCGATCGTAAGAACTGTCAAATACAGTGCCGTCGATCAACGTGCCGTGGTAGTGAGTGCGAACCTTGGCCGTACTACTGGGAATGGCACCCTTACCTTCACTTAATACCTCGTACTGCAGGCCCGAGGCAGTCACGGTAATGCCTTCACGCTTGGCATTTTCGCTGAGAAACTTTTCGCCCTCGGCCGACAACTTACCCGCCTCTTCCGCCTGTTTCTTCTGCACTCGGCCATTAACTTCTTCAAAGGCCGCTTTCATAGCCTCGGTTTCAATCTGTACAGGCTGGCCGGTATAGGAGTCGCTGATGCCATCGAGGACGGCTTGCAGCGCGAGTTCATCAAAGGGGCTACCGGCCAACTGATCGCCCATCTGGCGACCAATGCCGTAACTGACTTTCTCTTCAACCGTGGGGTATTTTTCTGACATTGTTTATTACTCTCAAAAATAAAATCGGCATCTTAGCACGACATAATCAAGACAAACCTTAAATAACCCGACCAAGCATTCATTGAGCTGAGGAGTCTTTTGGTGTTGAATTAGCGCCGAAATATTCATCGTACTTTGTACACATTTTTAATTCACTGAAATAGGAAAAACCATGTCTGAATCAATTACAGGAAAAATAGCGCTCGTTACCGGTGCCGCCGGGGGTATTGGCGCTGCCGCAGCCGAAATATTCGCCCAAAAAGGCGCCAAAGTGGTGGTCTCCGATATAAATGAGGCCGGCGGACAGGCGACCGTCGAGCGCATTATTGCCGCCGGTGGCGAAGCGGTGTTCCAGCGCTGTAATGTCGCCGTTGAAGCCGATGTTATCGCTCTGGTCAAAAGGGCTGTGGACACCTATGGACGGCTCGACATTGCCTTTAATAACGCCGGTATCGAAGGCGAAGCGGCAACGACGCCCAATTGCTCTATCGAAAATTTCGACCTGAACATCGACGTCAACTTAAAAGGCGTATTCATGTGCATGAAATACCAGATCAACCAATTCCTCGCCCAGGGCGACGGTGGTGCCATCGTCAACACCGCCTCGGTTGCCGGTCTGGTTGCCGCCAAGGGTGTACCCGCCTACGTTGCCGCCAAGCACGGCGTCGTTGGCCTGACTAAAACTGCGGCCATTGAATTCGCCAAAAAAGGGATTCGTGTTAACGCCGTTTGCCCCGGTGGCATTCGCACCGAAATGCTACAGCGCGCCCTCGATGAAAAACCCTGGGTTGAAAAGCAATTGCTCAAGCTCCAACCCATCGGCCGCCTCGGCGACCCGGCAGAGGTTGGCAAGGTGGTGGTGTTTTTATGCTCTGACGATGCCTCTTTTGTCACCGGTCACGCTATGCCCGTCGATGGTGGTTGTGTGGCAATATAAACCACCGGGCAAGTGAGCCGATGCTCGCTTGCCCAACTCCACACCTCCGCTTTTAATTGCACTATTAATAAGGAAAAAACTCATGGATTTTGTTGCCTTTGTCACCCTGCTTTTAATCTCCCAATACCTATTTTTCATGGCCATGACCGGCAAGGCCCGCGACGAGCTGGGTATTAAGGCACCGGCAACCACGGGCGATGAGGTCTTCGAGCGTATTCTACGAGTACAGCTCAACACCCTGGAGCAGCTGATGGTCACCCTGCCCGCTCTGTGGCTTTGCGCCCATTATTTCAACGCCAGCTTTGCGGGAATTATGGGGCTGGTTTTCTTCGCGGGCCGGGTGATCTACCGTAAAGCTTATATTGCCGACCCCAGCACGCGAGGCACCGGCATGATTCTGGGTTTTTTAGCTAATGTTTTACTGCTAATTAGCGCGGCCTTCGGCGTAATTTTTTAAGGCATTACTTAACAATTACCGCAACATTAGCGCCAGGGCATTAGTGTTAAGGCCTTTACGCTAATGTTGAATTAAGGCGATTCATTTGCTAAATTCAAACAACGTTGACGTTAACGTTAACGAAATAACCCTAAATTGAATTAGCACTATCCAGATTCCACTGCTGCGCCAAAGCCCCCAAAGAGAAGCCGTATGAGCCGCATTCAATCATCGATCAACCCGCAATCTGCCGCCTATAAAGAGAACTTTGAGCACTACGCAACGCTTCTTGATCAATTGCGAGAGCGCCACAGCGAAGCGGCGACGGGCATCCGCGAGAAGCTCATTGTGCGCCACCGCGAGCGCGGCAAAATGCTGGCCCGCGAACGCATTGACCAGCTGGTCGACAGCCACACGGCCTTTCTTGAGCTATCCCCCCTCGCCGCCTACGGGCAGTACAAAAACCAGGTGCCATCGGCGGGCATCGTCACCGGCATCGGCCAGATTTGCGGTGTGACCTGCATGATTATCGCCAACGATGCGACGGTAAAGGGCGGCTCGTTTTTCCACGAAACCGTTAAAAAGCACGTCCGCGCTCAAGAGATTGCCGACCAAAACAACTTGCCCTGCATTTATCTGGTCGACTGCGGCGGCGCTTATTTACCGGAACAAGATCGCGTTTTCCCCGACAAAGAACATTTTGGCAATACCTTTTATCGCCAGTGCCAAATGTCGGCCAAGGGTCTGCCACAAATCTCTGCGGTATTTGGCGGCTGCACGGCGGGCGGTGCCTATATTCCCGCGCTGTCCGATGAGAACATTATGGTGCGCGGCAATGCCCGCATTCACCTCGGCGGGCCATCCATCGTCAAGGTCGCCATTAACGAAGAGGTTGATGGTGAAACCCTCGGCGGTGCCGAAATGCACAGCACGGTGTCCGGGGTCAGCGACTACCTGGCCGAAGATGAAGACGAGGCGCTGGCGCGGATTCGCGAAATTATGGCCAAGCTCAACTGGCCCACTAAGTGCCATGCCGATACTCGCCCGGCACTACCGCCGCGCTACAGCCCGGAAGAGCTACCCGGCGTGGTCAGCGCCAACCCTAAAATGCCCTACGATGTGCGCGAGATTATCGCCCGACTGGTCGACGACAGTGACTTTCACGAGTACAAGCCCCTGTATGGCGACACCCTGATTTGTGGCACCGCCTATATTCACGGCTACCCGGTGGGCCTGATTGGCAACAACGGCGCACTGTTTTCCGAGTCGTCGTTAAAAGGCGCGCACTTTATTGAGCTGTGTAACCAGCGCAATACGCCGCTGTTGTTTCTGCACAATATCACCGGCTTTATGGTCGGCAGCGAAGCCGAGCGCGGCGGCATTGCCAAAAACAGTGCCAAACTGGTCTACGCCCAGGCCACTTCCCGAGTCGCTAAATTTTCGGTGATCGTCGGCGGCTCCTACGGCGCGGGCAACTACGGCATGGCCGGTCGCGGCTTTTGGCCAAACTTTTTATTCACCTGGCCCTCGGCCAATTGCGCCACCATGAGCGCCGATATCGCCAGCAATGTAATGACCGAGTTACGCCGCTCCAGTATTAAAGGCGGTGCAGCCACGGCGGAAGAGTTACAGGAAATTGAAGACGGCGTGCGCGCCCAGTACGGCGAGCAGAGCGACCCCTACTACGCGACATCGCGCCTTTGGGATGACGGCATTATTGAACCCGCCGACACCCGCGATGTATTAGGTTTGTGCCTGGCACTGGCCGCCGCCAAAGAGCCGGAAACCGGGCCATCACCGGTTTATCGCATGTGATGGGACATGACTTGCTTAGCGCTAACTGCACCCTGTTGCTCCCCTCAAATTTGAGTCAGTCACTATGATTACATCACTGCTCGTTGCCAACCGTGGCGAAATCGCAGTACGCATTATGCGCACCTGCCAAAAACTCGGCATCCGCGCCGTTGCTGTTTATTCAGAGGCCGACCGCTACGCCCGCCATGTCGCTCAGGCAGATGAGGCCGTATTGATCGGCCCCGCCGAGAGCGCTCAGTCGTATCTGAAAGCTGAAAACATTATTGCAGCGGCCCAACAAACTGGTGTCGATGCTATTCACCCGGGCTATGGCTTTCTCTCCGAAAGCGAAGCCCTGATCAGCCTGTGCGAGCGCGAGGGCATTATTTTTGTCGGCCCCAATCGTGAGGCGATTCGGGTGATGGGCTCGAAAATCGAATCCAAAGCACTGGCGCAAAATGCCGGTGTGCCGACCATTCCCGGTTATCACGGCGCCGACCAATCTGAAGCGACACTATTAAGTGAAGGCGACAAGGTTGGTTATCCGCTGATGATCAAAGCCAGTGCCGGCGGCGGCGGCAAAGGCATGCGCCGGGTCGACAATAGCGCGCAACTGGTACGCGAATTGCCACAGGCCAAACAAGAAGCACTGGCCGGCTTTGGTGACGACAAGGTATTGCTCGAAAAACTGATTGAAGAGCCACGCCATATTGAGGTGCAACTGGCCGCCGACCACCACGGCAATACCGTGCACCTGTTCGAGCGCGAATGTTCAATTCAG
>CAYWXW010000117.1:4530-9785 GCA_964462265.1 uncultured Porticoccaceae bacterium
AAGGTGATCGAAGAAGCACCCGCTGGTTTTCTCAGTGACGAACAGCGCCAGCTACTTTTCACCAGCGCCATTACTCTCGGCCAGGCGGTTAGCTACGACTCGCTCGGCACCGTCGAGTTTTTGCTCGACCAAAGCAATGGCGAGGTTTACTTCCTTGAGATGAACACTCGCCTGCAAGTCGAGCACCCGGTCACTGAAGCCATCACCGGCTTTGATTTGGTCGAGTGGCAGATACGCATCGCTGCGGGTGAACATCTGCCCTGTACTCAGGATGAAATTGGTTGCACTGGCTGGGCCATTGAGGCTCGCGTTAATGCCGAAAACCCCGCCAATAATTATCGCCCCCAGACCGGCACTATTGCTCTTTATAACGAGCCCGAGTACGGCGACGTACGCGTCGATAGCGGCGTGCAGGCGGGTTCCGTCCTCGGCCCCTATTACGACCCCATGCTGGCCAAAGTGATTGGCATTGGCGACAACCGCGAGCAAGCGCGCAGTGCCTTGCAGCGTGGCCTCGATGGCTACACGCTGAGCGGTGTGGGTAATAATCTCAGCTTTTTAGGCGACATTCTGCGCCACCCGAGCTTTGTCGACAAAGCCCTGACCACACGTTTTTTGGAGGAGTCTTTCACTGGCGGTTGGCAGGCGAAAAGCACCGACAGCAAGACGCTTATTTGCGCAGCCGTTGCACGCATTATGTTGCTCGAAAAGCAGGATACGCAGGTACATAACTCCCCCTTTCAAACCCTCGGCGCCTTTCGTGTACTCGACAGAGCCGGCCTGGCGGGACAAAGCCGCATTATTTTGAAAGACGCACTTGATGACACAGCCAGCATTCACCTGCTGACCATTAGTGGCTCACAGGGGCGCTACCAGCTGAGTGCTCAGGTCGTCGGTGAAGACGAAGCCGCCAGCGAGCACACTATTCTCGCCGGCTGGATAGGCGAACAAAACCTGCAAGTTGAAATAGACGGCCATAGCCAGAGCTTTAACATCGACAATGCTGACGACGCCATCACCCTCACCGATAAGGGCACAAGCCAGCGCTATCTCTGCCTCAGCGAACAAGATCTTGCGCTGGGTAAAAGCCACAGCGGCGGTAGTGGCGATAGTAGTATTACCGCCTCGCTACCCGGGCAGGTGGTCGAAATCAAAGTGGCCAGCGGTGACAGCGTCAGCAATGGCGACACGCTGGTGGTACTCGATTCGATGAAACTGCTGCATAATCTCTGCGCCGCGACCGATGGCCTGGTCGGAGAAATTTTCTGCAGCGTCGGCGACAGCGTTGAAGGCGGTGCCGTACTGATTGAATTAGAGCCCGTCGAATAAACATTTTTTTGCTTCTATAAAAACCTATAACCCCAGACAAGCTGAGGAAGACCATGAACCAACTGTATTTTTCTGAAGAACAAAACATGCTGCGCGAGCAGATCCGCCGCTTTGTCGAGCAAGAGATCGTGCCCAACGGTGAAGCCTGGGAAGAGGACGGCTTTGTACCCCGCGATGTGCTGCGCAAAATGGGCGACCTGGGCTTCCTCGGCATTCGCTATGGCGAAGAGTACGGCGGCAGTAATATGAACACCCTGAGCAGCGTCATACTCGCCGAAGAACTGGGTCGCTCCAGCTTTGGTGGTTTTGCGGTCACGGTCATGGTGCACACCGATATGGCCTCTCCCCATTTGGAAAACTTCGGTAACAAAGCGCAGAAAGACAAGTACATGCCCGACCTTATCGCCGGTAAAAAAATCTGTGCGGTGGGCGTGACTGAGCCCGATGCGGGTTCTGATGTGGCCGGCATGCGTACCACTGCGGTGGAAGATGGCGATAGTTATGTGCTCAACGGCACGAAAATGTTTATCACCAACGGTGTTAAAGGCGATGTCTATTTTGTCGCGGCGAAAACTGACACCACGGTTAAAGCCTCACGCGGCGTGACTATCTTCATCGTTGAAAAAGGTACGCCCGGCTTCACTGTTAGTCGCGCCCTCGACAAGCAGGGTTGGCGCAGTTCTGACACTGCCGAGCTGGTTTTCGATAACTGCCGTGTGCCGAAAGAGAATATTCTCGGCGAGCTCAACAAGGGCTTTTACTCCATCATGCGCAACTTCCAGAATGAGCGCACCGTGTTGGCCGCTCAATCTATTGGCGAAGCAGCGAAAGCGCTAGAGATCACGCTGCAATACGTGCAGGAGCGCAAGGCCTTCGGTGAAACCCTGTGGGACAAGCAAACCATTCGCCAGCGTTTAGCCATGTTGCAGGCCAAGGTTGAAGCGGGGCGACAGCTCACTTATCACGCCGCCTGGCTCGACTCGATGAGCCAGGATTGCGTTAAAGAAGTCTCTATGGCGAAAGCTTTTTGCTGCGAACTGGTGAACGAAACCATGTACACCTGTCAACAATTCCACGGTGGCTTTGGTTATATTCGCGAGAGCGCCATTGAGCGCATGGTGCGAGATGCTCGCGTGCAAAGTATTGGTGGCGGTGCTACTGAGGTGATGCTGGAGGAGATTTCCAAGCGCTCAATTATTGACTAACACTGAAGACAGTACCGTGACAAAAAAAACCGGGATGCTTCCCGGTTTTTTTTTGTGCATCAATCACCCCGTTGATAATCAAGCACTTTTATTTTCTTACCGCCCCCCTGCGACAACCAGCCGCTCGTCAGCCCTGACAACCACTTATTACAAACAATAAAAAACTGCTAACTGATGCAACTTTTACCAAGCAGCGCAGGTCTATTCTGCGCATCACCGACTTAGTGCTGATGCCGCCAGCAAAGATTCCTGCGGCTAAGTGATCTAACCCAACTAGCGAATACCGAGGCCATCGACATGCGTCCACTCTCAAACCTGATCAAGCTCACTGCCGGGCTGGCAGTAATTTCTCTACCCGGCATAGCCATTTCCGCCCCCGCAGATGGCCATTTTCGACCCGATGTGCCTTTTGGCCTTGAGGATCTTCCCCCCGGACTGACCCGGGCCAAAATTGAATCTCTGCCCCTCCCCGCCCAAGAGCGCGCCGTGGCGTGGTTAAATAGCTTTTCTTTCCACGAGAGCGACCTGGCATTTATCAAGGTAGACAATGAGGGTGGTGTTTTTTATCAGGATACATTTACCCCCGGCGCCACGCCCGAAATGGCTGATGGCACCACTGGTGACACAAGTACACCAACCCTGGAGGCCGCAGCCAATGTTTTTGCCCTGCACAGCAAGCCCGGCGCCAGTAAAATTTTTATACTCGACTTTGACGGTCATGTAATTAGCAATACCGCCTGGAATGGATCAGAGGCCAGCTATTCAGCAACACCTTTCGATACCGATGGTAATTTCAACAATGTTAGTGAGGCCGAGCGGGCCGCCATCCATGAAATTTGGCATCGTATCGCCGAAGATTTCGCACCTTTTGATATCGACATCACCACCGAAGAGCCCGCGACCCTTAGCAGCACCACCGGCCGCCTGCTCATAACCCGAAATAGCGATCTCAACGGCAAGACCATGCCCTATAGCACCTCTGGTGGTGTGGCCTATGTCGGTGTTTGGGGGCGCTCAAACTTCGCCTCTTATTATTCGCCCGCACTGGTCTATTACAACAATCTATCCTCCTTCGCGCCCTATATTTCAGAAGCGGCCTCCCATGAAGCAGGACATAATTTAAACCTCGCCCACGACGGCTCAGCGACCAACGCCTACTACGGCGGCCACGGTGCCGGTAATGTTTCCTGGGCTCCGGTAATGGGTGTCGGCTACTACAACAACGTCACCCAGTGGAGTAAGGGCGAGTACAGCGGCGCCACACAAACGCAAGATGATATTGCCATTCTTGCCAGCCAACTCGCCTACCGCAGTGACGACCACTCAGCAAACACCAGCTCTGCTACCGAGCTTGTTATCGACGCTGACGGCAGTGTTAATGTATCCAACCCACAAACCGACCCGGCAAATACCATCTCCGGCAATAAGGGCATTATTGAGACCCGCACGGACATTGATACTTTCAGCTTTGTCTCCGGTGGCGGCACCATCGACATCTCAGCCATTCCCGCCTGGGATGCTTTTTATCGCAGTAGCCGACGCGGCGCCAACCTTGATATCGAGCTCACCCTCTCCGACGATAGCGGTGTTATCACCACCAGTGACCCGAGCGATGATACCAATGCTCGCATTGTCGAAACCCTGCCAGCGGGGCGCTATTTTCTTGAGGTAAGCGGTGTCGGCAATAGCGCCACACCCTATTCCGACTACGGCAGTCTCGGCCAGTACTTCATTACCGGCAGCGTGCCACCTTCAAGTACATCCAACGACACCACAGCACCTAGCCCAAACCCCATGGGCTGGTCTGTCGCACCCTATACCGCGGGCAGCAGCTCTATTTCAATGACAGCTCTCACTGCAAGCGATGACTCTGGTCTTGTCGAGTATCAATTCACCTGTGTCGCTGGTGCCAGTGGCTGCAGTAGTAGTGCCTGGCAAACGAGTACCTCCTATACGGCTACCGGCCTGAGTTCTGGTAGCGCTTATAGCTACCAGGTCGTTGCCAGAGATCTCTACAACAACCTAACCTCAGCCAGCGCCATTGCCTCGGCGACGACTGCCGCAAACAACCCACCCAGTGCTGGCAATGATAGCGCCAGTACTAATGAGGACAGCGCCGTTACTATCAATACCTTGGCCAATGACAGCGACCCCGATGGCCAGAGCCTGACCATCACCGCAGTCGGCTCAGCCGCCAATGGCACTACCAGTACTAACGGCAGCACGGTTACCTACACGCCCAGGGCCGACTTCAATGGCAATGATAGTTTTAGCTATACCGTCAGTGACGGCGCTGGTGGTAGCGCGACGGCTACGGTCAGTATTTCTATCAGCCCTGTCAATGACGCACCTACGGCTGTTAATGACTCGGCATCAGTCGCAACAAACGGCACCGTCACTATTAACGTATTGGCCAATGACAGCGATAAAGAGGGATCGCCGCTATCTCTTGTCAGCGTTGGTTCCGCCAATAAGGGTAGTGTAAGCATCAGTAATAATCAGGTTACTTACACTGCTGGCAAGAAACGCGGTAATGACACAGTGAGCTATACCGTGAGCGATAGAGACAAAGAAAGCACGGCCACTATATCTGTATCTATTGGTGGCAGTGGCGGTGGTTCAACGGGTGGCGATAGCGGCGGTAAGTGCCATCCCAAAAGAGGTTGTTAACAGGCTGTTGAAAAAGTCCCGCATTCTAGCAGGGCCTAGTAGAATACCCGT
>CAYWXW010000118.1:0-7614 GCA_964462265.1 uncultured Porticoccaceae bacterium
TGTATTGTTTACCTGTGATTTGCTTGCTGAAATAGGCTTGGCTTGAAAATAATGGCGGCCAAACAGCACAGAGTAATGCCAGGCTAAATAGTATTTGTTCAAATAAACTCGATGTTCCGACAAGTTCTTTTATGTTGTAGGGGATAGCGTCTATTTTCCCGATAAAATAAAACGCCACGAGCATTGTGAGTAACTGCGCGGGGACTAAATACTTTATGCCCAATGGTTTAATGAATGTTGCGGACTCTCGGCTCGAGCTACTAGGAATAGGGCGTGGGGCGAGTTTGGGGCTCGCCGTTGTTTCTGCTACGGGTATTGCTAGTTGTGGGCGGGTTCTTGAGGTTGTTGTCATGGCGCTTTGTTTGCCAGTAACAAACTGATAGAGGAGGTAACCAAATAAGCCACCGGTAATGGCAACAAGAATATCGGCACTATCAACACTTTTATCGGGCAGTGCAATATGACCCACTTCAATAATAACGGCGATGCCAACGAGAAACGTTGCACCTATCGTTGTAACTAGACTGCTGGGCCAGCGGCGAGGTAAGCCTGTTTTCAAGTGGGCTAGCAATGCACCCAGAGGGAGGAAAAATGCGAGCTTGGTGAAGAGGGACGTCACCGCTCTGAACTCTGTTCCATAGTAGTAGGCGGTGAAAGGGGCCCGATACAATAGAGGTAGACGTTCTTTTATAAATCCTGTCTCGAGTTGAAAATTGAAAGGGAACCAGAAGATCAGCAGCAGTACTGTCGACCATCCCGCAATTAGCGCCAGGGACATAGCGGGCAAGCTGGATTGATAGCGGGTTCGTCCAGCTTGCACTTCATTGGGGGAAGGGTTTGTTTTAATTGTAGGACAATATTTGTGTGCTAGAAAAGTGCCAATGGTGATGCCAATGCCGGCTGTTATTAAGTCGGCTGAATCGCTTACGCGAGAGTAGACAAAGAGTTGTAAAAATTCCAATAAAAATGCGCTGAACAATGACCACTTAAATGCTTGGCGAGGATTTTTTCTGGCACTGATAATCCACAGAAAAGGTACTGGCACCCATATAATGATGTCGATGAAAACACTGTATATAAAGCTAATTACGCCGTTTTCCATACTGGCGAAAAAAGGGATTATGTGCACCTTTCCGTCGACCCACTTATGGTAAATCTCAACCGGGCTGTTGGTTAGATCCAGGGGTAGTAAGTTATAGCCAAATAAAATGGCGAGATAAAGATAGAGGACTTGTTCATATCGCCCTGCTGGCGCTTTTTCTGCTGCCCAGTGTTTTAACCAGGTGTTGAAGTGTTGGCCGTATATTCGCCACGCTACTATGCCGAGGGTGCCGCCAATTGTTTCGGCAATAATATCGTTTGTTGATACCGTTCTTTGTGGGAAAAACAGCTGTGTGAATTCAATGGATACGCATAGAGAAGTGGCGATAATTAAGATGATAAGGGCGGCAAAATATCGGAAATTCTTGTTGTCCTGGTGAAAGAGAGCCATCCATAAAAATGTGAGAGGGATGAAGAGTAAGATGTTGGCAACCCAGTCGGCGCGAGAGCCAATACCCAAGTTTAAATGGCGGATGTGTTGAAACTTTTCAAGTGCTTCGCCCCAGGTTAAGGGCACAAAAGCGAGCGGGACAAGGCTGCCGTAAATAACAAAAACAGTGTAGGCCAGGCAAGTGATCAATAATATTAACGAGGTATTTTGTCTCGTCACTTGTCAAAGCTCCCTGTGTTTATATCGGATTTTCAAGCATGGCCTGGGTGTATGGTTTTTTCTTTGCAGTTTACGTTAATGTAGTCTCAAAATGCGTATCTAGCCACAATTCCAACACAGTCAACACCCAAATTAACTCACCGTAATAGGCCGCATGGCCATTGCGGTGCAGGTCAATAAGTTCATCAATAAAGGCTGAATTCAGCCACTCCCGTTTTTTAAGTTTCAGCAGATTGTCGTAGGCCAACTCTTGCAGGGGCTGGTGGCTTTGCATCCACACGCCGAAGGGTAGGCCGAAGCCCTGTTTTTTCTTGTTGATGGTTTCATCGGGCAGCCAGTTGTGCAGGCCCTTTTTGTAATAGTGGCGCAGGTTTTTACCCTTTATTTTCCATTTGCCGGGTATCTGGCAGGCAAAGGCAATTAGCTCATCGTCGAGCATGGGGTAGGTGACGTCTACGCCAGCCACTGCGCACATGTGGTTGACCTTTCTCAGGTCGTTGTCGGCCAGGGTGAATTGCCAGTCGAGGTAGAGCATGCGGTTTAAGGTTGATGCATCGGGGGGGCGTTGGTAAACCTGCTGTTGCAGGGCTGCTGGTGAGGCGGTGTTTATTTGGGCGAGAAAGTCGCTGGCAAAGATTTCTTCCGGCCGGTGACGGTTGAGAAAATTATAACTTTGCAGGCGGTCGGGCAGTGGCACATTGGCCTGGTCGATATAGCTCTTTGCCTTGGCGGCCAGGGCTATCTGATTGGGCAGGGCCTGCGTTAAAGGCTCTATAAAATGGCTGCGCAATGCAGCGGGCACTTTGTGGTAGGCCTCAAAAATGCCCTGCTTGGCGTAGCGTTCGTTGCCGGCAAATATTTCATCGCCACCGTCACCGGCGAGCAGGCATTTGATGCCGTCTTCGGCTGCTAGCTTTGCGCAAAAGTAGGCGGGCAGGGCCGATGAGTTACCGAAGGGTTCGTCGTAGCTGGTGGCGATGTCGGGCAGGGCATCGACGACGTCATCAGGGGTTACATAGTATTCGTTGAGTTTAACGCCAAATTTTTTCGCGCTAATACGGGCGTAGGCCATTTCGTCATAGCCCTCGGCGGCAAAGCCGATGGAGTAGGCGCGGGCCTGATGTTCGCTGAGTTCCGCGAGCATGCCGGTGACGCTGGAGCTGTCGAGCCCGCCACTGAGAAAGGCGCCGGTGGTGCTGTAGTCGGTAACAGCGCGGCCGACGGCTGATCTAAGCTGGGGGCGCAGTTCTTTGGTCATGGCTCGAAAGCTCTTCTCTGAGCTTTCTGAGAAATGGGGCTGCCAATAATTGTGTATGTCTATTTTGCCGCCGCTGTATTTTAGGTAGTGCCCGGCGGGTAGTTTGGCCAGGTCCTGATAGATAGAAACGGGGCTGGGCACCATGTGGAAATAAATAAAGTCGTAAATGCCCTGGGGCTGAATGTTTCGCTCGACACCACTGTGGGCCAGCACGGTACTGGCAGATGAGCCGAAAACCAGCCCGTCTTTTATTTGGGCATCTTTAGGTTGAGCGTAGTACAGAGGGAAGTGAGCGAGGCGATCAACCCCGGCTAATACCGTGTTATTGGTAGTATCAATAATCACAAAGGCAAAGCTGCCGCCGAGCTGGTTGAGGAAATTGTTACTGTCTTCACGATAGGCTGCTGCGAGTGCGGCGCTATGGCTGGCCTGCGCCGCAATGCTAGCCAGGTGAGCACTTTTCCACTGGGGGTGGCCAATAATGGCGACCATGCCGCTGTCTGCACTGCTATTGCTTAGCGGGTACAGCCTGTCCGTTGCGGCGCAGGAATACACATTGCTGGCATGGGTGTCGACATTCAGCGAGGTGTTTAAGCCCGCCAGCATGGCGTCGAGTTCAATATAGGCATTGCGTGGCGCAGTATTGGGCAGGAACCAACCGGCGAGGCCTCGGGTGAGTGTTGGCCGTCTGAGGTTGTTGGGACTGTGATTGCTTGGCATATTTAGACAGTGCTTTCTTTGAAGTTGCTAGCGCTTTTCTTGGAGTTTCTGACGCTAGTATTTGAGGGCTGAATCGGCCAGTGACTTGCCCTGCTGGTCTTTGCCCGACAGGCTGGGCGCGCCCTCGATACGATCCAGCGGCCAGTCGATGTCGATGCTGGGGTCGTCCCATTGCACACAACCTTCATCGGCGGGGTGATAGAGGTCAGTGCATTTATAGGTGATTAATGCGGTTTCGCTGGTGACCAGAAAGCCGTGGGCAAAGCCTTCGGGTATCCACAATTGGTGGTGATTATCGGCGGATAAAAAACGTCCCACCCATTGGCCAAAGGTCGGCGAGTCGGCGCGAATATCCACCGCGACATCGAAGATTTCACCCTGTAATACATAGAGTAATTTGCCCTGGGGGTTTGGCCACTGGTAGTGCAGGCCACGCAGTACACCCCGGCTGGAAAAGGACACATTGTCCTGTACAAAATTACCTTTGATGCCTAAGTCTGCATAGCGCTGCTGGTGGAAGGTTTCCTTAAAATAGCCACGCTCATCGCCGTAGACAGCGGGTTTAATCAGCAGGACTTCGGGTATTTCAGTTTGTTCAGCTTCCATTGTTGGCCTTTTTGCAGTGTGTATTTTTCAGTAACCAATTAAAAAACATCTTCTTTCAGAATTTGCAGCAGGTACTGGCCGTAGCCATTTTTCTTCAGGGGTTCGGCGAGCTTTTCAACTTGCGCGGCATCGATATAACCCATGCGATAGGCGATTTCTTCGAGGCAGGCTATCTTCAAGCCCTGCCGGGTTTCGATGGTTTTAATAAAGGTTGCCGCTTCAAGTAGAGATTCGTGGGTGCCGGTGTCGAGCCAGGCGGCACCACGGCCCAGATTCTCAACATTGAGCTCTTGCCTGTCGAGGTAAACCTGATTGACGTCGGTAATTTCCAACTCGCCACGGGGGCTGGGTTTGATCTGCTCGGCGATATCGACCACCTGATTGTCGTAAAAATACAGGCCGGTGACCGCGTAACGGGACTTTGGCTGGGTCGGTTTTTCTTCAATGCTGATAGCTTTGCCTGTCGCGTCGAAGTCCACCACGCCATAGCGCTCGGGGTCGTGTACGGGATAGGCAAACACGGTGCTGCCGCTGTCGACGGCATTGGCGCGCTGTAATAGTTGGCTAAGATTGTGGCCGTAATACAGATTGTCACCGAGGATAAGGGCTGAGGGGTCATTGCCGATAAAGGCCTTGCCAATAATAAAGGCCTGGGCAAGCCCATCGGGTGAGGCTTGCACCGCGTACTGAATATTCAGGCCCCACTGCCTGCCGTCGCCGAGCAGTTGCTCAAAGCGGGGTGTGTCCTGGGGGGTGGAAATGAGCAGAATATCTTTAATGCCCGCCAACATTAGTGTCGACAGGGGATAGTAAATCATCGGCTTGTCGTAGATCGGCAGTAGCTGTTTGGAAATAACTTGAGTAATGGGGTAGAGGCGCGTGCCCGAACCACCAGCGAGAATAATGCCCTTGCGTTGATTCATTGCTTATTCGTTCCTTGTGTTGGCGTGCTCACTATTGCTTGGTCGTGCCGATTTCCCGGAGCAGATGCTCCAGAGGGTCGCGCCAGTCGGGTAAGTGTAACTGGAAAGTGCCCGTAAGTTTGTCAGTGTTCATCAGTGAATTGGCCGGACGCTGAGCCGGGGTGGGGTAGCCTGATGTCGGTGTCGGTTTGATGTTCTCAGGCTGAATTTTGAGCGGCATACCGAGAGCCAGGGCCTGACTGACAATTTCCTGTGCCAGACCGTGCCAGCTGGTTTGCCCCGTTGGCGCCAAATGATAAACACCCTCTTTACCGCTACCGGCGGCGAGTAGGAGCAGGGCATTGGCGGTGACATCAGCAATTAGGCTGGCCGGCGTCGGGCTGCCAATTTGGTCGCTGACAATACTCAGTTCGTCGCGTTCGGCGGCGAGGCGCAGAATCGTTTTAATAAAGTTGCCGCGCCGGGCGGAGTAAACCCAGCTAACGCGAAACACCAAATGCCGACAGCCGCTAGCTTGTAAAGCCTGCAGGCCAGCCAGTTTACTGGCGCCATAGATATTGGCTGGTGCGGTTTGGTCGTGCTCGAAATAGGGCGCGTTTTTGCTGCCGTCAAATACGTAGTCGGTGGAGTAATCGACCACGAGAATATCTCGCTGCCGGGCAAGCTCGCCGAGCAAGGCGGGTAGATCGCGATTGAGCGCATAGGCCTGCTCACTTTCGGTCTCAGCCAAATCAACGGCTGTGTAGGCGGCGGCGTTAACAATAATATCCGGATTATGGCTGGCGATGAGAGCGCTAAGGGCGGCTCTGTCGGTCAGGGCGCAGTCTTGACGGGTGATGGCGGTAACTTTGCCGACACTCAGCAGTGAGCGGCGCAGCTCCCAACCCACTTGTCCATCGGCGCCGAGCAGGAGAATGTTAGTCGTCATAGTGTTGGCCCTTCATAGTGCTGGTCCGTCATAGTGTTGGTTCATCCACTGCTGGTAGGCGCCGCTGCTGACGTTTTCAACCCAGGTGCTATTGTTGATAAACCACTCGACGGTTTTTAGTAAGCCGCTATCGAAGGTTTCCTGCGGCTGCCAGCCCAGTTCGCGCTGTATTTTGCTGGCGTCAATGGCATAGCGTAAATCGTGGCCGGGGCGGTCGGTGACATAGGTGATGAGGTCGGTGTAGTTCTCTACTCCTGCAGGTTTTTCTGGCACCAGTTTTTCGAGTATCTGGCACAACGTGGTGACGACTTCGAGATTGGTTTTCTCGTTGTGGCCGCCAATATTGTAGGTCTCGCCAACTTTGCCCGTGGTCAATACGCAGTACAGGGCGCGCACGTGGTCGTCGACATAAAGCCAGTCGCGAATTTGTTGGCCGTCGCCGTAAATGGGTAGGGCTTTGCCCGCCAGGGCATTGAGAATCATCAGCGGAATCAGCTTTTCGGGGAAGTGATTGGGGCCGTAATTGTTGGAGCAATTGGTAATTAACACCGGGAAATCATAGGTGCGCTGCCAGGCCCTGACTAAATGGTCGGATGCCGCCTTGCTGGCGGAATAGGGCGAGCTAGGTGCGTAGGCCGTGTCTTCGGTAAACAGCAGGCCGGGTTCCAAATCACCGTAAACCTCGTCGGTGGAAATATGGTGGAAGCGAAAGGCTGCTTTGCGCTCGCTACCAAGACCATTCCAGTACTCGCGGGCGGCTTCGAGCAGAGTAAAGGTGCCGGTAATGTTGGTCTCGATAAACGCTGCCGGGCCGCTAATGGAACGGTCGACGTGGCTCTCTGCCGCCAGGTGCATAATGGCGTCGGGCTGATAGTGGGCGATGAGGCGTGTCATCGCGCTAGCATCGCAGATATCTTCGCGCTCGAAGTGATAGCGCTCATTATTGGCGACGCTAGCCAGGGATTCGAGATTGCCGGCGTAGGTGAGCTTGTCGACATTGACCACATGGCAGGCTGTGTCGGCTATCAAATAGCGGATCAGAGCAGAGCCGATAAAGCCGGCCCCGCCGGTGATGAAAATGGTTTTGGCGGTCATTGACAGTGTCATCCCTTGCACGCGTGTGTTGTGTTTGTTTTTCAAGCTTTGTCCCTCTCGGGGCGAGGGGGATTGTAATATACTTTGCTGCTGGCGATTTTATTATCAGTGGGCCAAGCCGCTGACTTTACGTGCAGTGCTACTCAGTTAAGTGCTATTCAGTTATAGGAAGACCGTATTGATGAATGGAAATAAAACAGTATTAGTCACCGGCGGCGCGGGCTACATCGGCAGCCACGCCTGTGTTGCACTGCTCGATGCGGGCTATGAAATTGTAGTGATCGACAACCTGGTCAACAGCTCGCCACTGTCTATGGCGAGAGTGAAAACCATCACCGGCAAGGACTTTGATTTTATCGAAGGCGATATTTGC
>CAYWXW010000118.1:7624-9612 GCA_964462265.1 uncultured Porticoccaceae bacterium
TCAATCGATGCTGTTATGCACTTTGCCGGTTTAAAAGCGGTGGGTGAATCTTGCACTAATCCGCTGCTGTACTACCAAAACAATGTGGCTGGCACGTTAACGCTTTGCGAAGCCATGGAGCGCTATAGTGTGGGTCGCATTATTTTCAGCTCATCGGCGACGGTTTATGGCGAGCCCCATGCGGTGCCCATCGACGAATCCTTTCCCCTGCAAACCACCAACCCCTACGGCGGATCAAAGAAAATGGTGGAAGATGTATTCCGCGATTTGGCGGCGGCCGATCGGCTCAGTCAGACTGAATTCTGGCGGGTGGGTTTACTGCGCTATTTTAACCCCGTTGGTGCCCACCCCAGTGGGATGATCGGCGAGGCACCCAATGGTGTGCCCAATAATCTGCTGCCTTATATGCTACAGGTAGCACTGGGCAAGCAGGCTAAACTCACCGTGTACGGGGACGACTACCCGACCCCCGATGGCACGGGTGTGCGTGACTACATTCATGTGGTCGATCTTGTCGCTGGTCACGTTAAGGCGCTGCAGTTTTTGTTGGATGAAAATAATGCTGCCGGTTGCCACACCTGGAACCTGGGTACCGGGCAGGGTTACTCCGTGCTAGAAATGATCAAAGCGTTTGAAGCGGCAACAAATGCCAAAGTACCCTATAAAATAGCGGCGCGGCGCCCCGGTGATATTCCCGCCTGCTGGGCTGAGCCCGGTAAAGCCCAACGGGAAATCAATTGGCAAGCAGAGCAGAGCCTGCCGCAAATGATGAAAGATAGCTGGCACTGGCAGTGTCAGAATCCTGAGGGTTATATCGAGTAGTTTATTGCGTAAACCTAGGTGTTGCTTCGCTAATACTCCCCACTAACCAACACCCCTGCCTCCACTAGTGCATCTATTTCCACATCACTACGTTTAAGAAAGTCGCGCAATATTTCCTGGTTGTGCTCCCCTAACGTGGGGGCGCGGTAGTCGGGTTCTTCCGGATAAGCACTGCTTTTTATCGGCATGCCGGGTATTTGAAACTCACCGGCTAAACGATCATTAACAGTGCGCACGGTGCCCCGCTCGACCAAATGTGGGTAGCTCAAGGTTTCTTCGACGCTCAAGATGGGGGCGCAGGGTATGCCATGGTTTTCGAGGGTGGTGACGGCGCTGTGTACATCGGCAAAGGTGGCGAGCCACTCTTCGATAAGTTGGACGACTGCATCGCGGCGCTCAAGGCGGGCGGCATCGGTGGCAAAGAGTGGGTCGTCGACCAGCTCGGGGCGGCCCATGGCAGCACACAGGTCGGGCCAGTGGTGCATAAAGCCCATTAATACGAGATTGCCGCCATTGCCGGTAAATATACCCGCTGGGCAGAGGTAGCTCAGGTGGCGGCCGGCGCGCATCGGTTTGATGGCGCCGCCACTGCCGCTGGCCTGATGCACATTGATTTCGTGGCAGTGGTAGTAGCAGTCGAGTATGGCGATGTCGAGGTGTTGGCCCTTGCCTGTACGGGCGCGATCGAGCAGAGCGGCGGCGATGGCAAAGGCGCCGTGTACGCCGGTGCTGACATCGCCAATGCCGGCCAGTGGAATATGCGGCGCTTCATCGGCCTCACCTATCATCGAGGTAATGCCAGCATAGGCCTGGGCGATGTAGTCGTAACCGGGCTTGTGAGATAGCGGCCCCGTTTGGCCGAGGGCGGAGATAGAGCAGAGAATAATGTCGGATTTGAGTTCGCACAGATCCTCATAGCCCAGGCCCATATCGGCCATGATGCCGGGCTTAAAGTTTTCCACCACGGCGTCGCAATGAGGCACCAGTTCTTTGATGAGCGCCAGTCCCTCCGGGTCGCGTAGATTCACACAGAGGCTTTTTTTATTCAGGCTTTGCTGAATGATGTAGAGGCTGCGTTCGCCGCGCAGTTTGGATATGCCCCTGACCATATCGCCGCTTGCGGCAGGTTCAACTTTAATCACCTCCGCCCCCAGTTCGGCAAACAT
>CAYWXW010000119.1:0-8115 GCA_964462265.1 uncultured Porticoccaceae bacterium
CAAGAAACCAGTCAGGCGAATAATCGCTCGGTGCATAGAATGCTTGGCACCAATGATAGAACTTTCACCTCCCTCGCCAAGCTGGATCATATTATCTGGAAGGTGAACACCTACCTGTCGGTCATGAAACAAGAAAAGCAGATGGACTTTGTCGACCATAAAAACTGCCGGCTCGGCAAGTGGTATACCAGCGGCGAAGGCAAAAAGAACTTTTCAAAATTAAAATCCTACCCCCACCTCGACCACCCCCATTCGGTCGTTCACAGTGGCACAAAGCGGGTTTTCGACCTGATTGGCAAAGATGAAAGCTACACCCAGGAGCTTGAAAATGCCCTGAAAGAAATGGAGCGCGGCAGCGATAGCGTCTTCGAGGTGCTCGATAAAATGCTGAAGGAAAAAGCTTAAAGTCGAAGCCTTATTAAGCCTCAAATAGTTAAACAAACACCAGCGGACGGCGTCCACCGCAACACAAAACCCAACGAAGCATTATTGCCTGGCTGCGTTTATTCCCCCTGAATTTTTTCCACAATCGCCGTGGTTGAACAGTCATCGAGAAAATCCAGAGCCTGTACTTTGCCGCCATAGCCTTCGACAATTTCCCAGCCCACCACTTGCTCTTTTTGGTAGTCGCCGCCTTTGACCAGAATATCGGGGCGAACTAATTCCAGCAGCCTTTCCGGCGTGTCATCTTTAAACACCAGCACCCAGTCGACAGATTCAAGGCCCGCCAACACGGCCATACGTCGGTCTTCAGAGTTAATAGGGCGCCCCTCACCCTTAAGACGACGCACCGACTCATCGGCATTGACCGCAACGATCAAACGCTCACCCAGGCCGCGCGCCTGTTCAAGATAACCGACATGCCCGGCGTGAAGAATATCGAAACAGCCATTGGTAAAAACGATGCTTTCACCGTGGGCGCGAGCATCGGCCAGATCAACCAGCAGCTGCTCTTCATTGACGACACCCCGCCCGTGGCCCTGTTCGAGCTGCAGGGCACGACGCAATTCAGGCGCACTAATGGTTGCCGTACCTAACTTGCCGACCACAATACTCGCCGCCAAATTGGCCAGCACAACGGCAGCGGGTAACTCTTCTCCCGCACCCAGGGCAGCGGCCAATACGGAAATCACTGTATCGCCCGCGCCGGTCACATCAAACACCTCACGCGCGCGCGCCGGCAGGTGGAACTCAGGCATACCCTGACGCAACAGAGTCATGCCGTGTTCGCCACGAGTCACCAGCAAAGCATCGAGATTGAGTTCTTTAAGCAGGGCCAAACCTTTATCAACGATAGCGCCCTCGCTTTCACAAGGCCCGACCACGGCTTCAAATTCGCCCATATTCGGGGTGATCAACGTGGCCCCTTGATAGCGACCAAAATCACTGCCCTTGGGGTCGGCCAATACGGGGATACCGCGCTGTCGGGCTGCCTGAATTAATTCAACGGGGTTTTGCAGAGCGCCTTTGCCGTAATCCGAGAGTACCAGAACACTAACGCCCTCTAATAAAGCGGCAACCTTGCCGGCAATTTGATCTGTATCGGCCACCGTAAATTGCTGTTCAAAATCGAGACGCAACAATTGTTGATGACGACTAATAACACGCAACTTGGTGATGGTGGGCTTGTCTGCTGAAACCTGAAAATCAGTGCGGATACCCGCTGAGCTAAAACGAGTCTCAAGGGAGTGAGCCGCTTCGTCCGCGCCCACCACGCCCACCAGTGAGGCACCCGCACCCAGAGCGGCAATATTCAACGCGACATTACCTGCGCCGCCGACCCGGTCTTCAAGCTGCTCGACCTTAACCACAGGCACCGGCGCTTCCGGCGAGATGCGCGAAGTTGGCCCCTGCCAATAACGATCGAGCATTAAATCGCCAACTACCAGTATTTGAGCGCCATCAAAGCGCGGCATATCTACCTTCAACTCTACTCTCCGTTTAATGCGCTATTTTGAATGTATAACTATCGTGAACTTAGGGACAAATCACTGCCAATCAACGGCGCTTCCACTTCTGATTGGCTGCGGGCCTGCAATGCTTCGAGAGCTTGCCACACCTCAGCGGCACTGATCGTTTTCATACACTGGGCATGCTCACCGCTATAATCCCCGGTGTCACAATGTTGTTTATAACAGGGGGCACAGGCGTAACCCGAGGTTTGCAAATGACGCGCTCTGTTCCCGGTGGCACCAATTAAATGAGGATCTGTCGCCCCGTACAGCGTCACCGTGGGCACATCGAGAGCGGCGGCGACGTGGGCCAGGCCGGTATCGACACAAACTGCACCCGCACTGCTCACCAGCACACCGGCAAGCTCACCGAGGCTGAGTCGAGGCAGCACTTTACAATGGGGATAAGAGTCTGCGATGTGCTCGGCCTGGGCTTTCTCCCCGGCTGAACCCCAGGGCAATAACACCGCATAACCCTGCTCTCCAGCACGTTCAATAAGCTGGCACCAGTGCTCATCCGCCCAGCGCTTGTTGGGCCAGCTGGCATTTTGTACAAACACCAGAAAAGGAGTTGCCGGTAATGTAAATGGCACCTGAGGCCACTGTTTTGACGCCAGTGAAAAATCGGGGGGCGTCGTCGGCAAAGGGTAGTTTAAAGCCTGGGCGAGAAGCTGGCGCCAGCGGTCAATGGCCAGTTGATCGCGCGAAATCGAATACCGTTTGTTATAAGCCAGGTGTGCAACCCATTCGCTAACAGAACGGCTGTCCGGCCCGTGTTTAATACCCCGGGCGAAGCGGGTCACCAGTGCGCTTTTCCAGTTAGTCTGGGCATCGATAACGACATCGTAGTGGGTACTGCGCAAGTCTTTGATGAAGTTGCCCAGCTCGCCACTTTTCCAAACTTGGCCCAGTGTTGCGCGCCAGCGACGATGAGCTGTTGGCAGGATGCGTCGCACGGTGGGGTGCCAGAGAGGGATTTCGGTAAAAGACTCGTCCACCGCCCAGTCGAAGCTGATATCGGGATAAGCCTTTTTTGCATCGCTGAGAGCGGGCAGGGCTTGTACTAAATCACCCATCGAGGTCAGCTTAACAATCAGTACATTCATAAATTCAGGTTTTGATGGGTAACGAGTAAGGCAGGAAGCCTGATTAAACATCGAGCAATGGTTGCGCTGAGCAACAGTTCAAGCCGGCGCGTTAGGGCTCCCGGCAAAAAGCTTTTTAAGCTTTGCACTTAAACGGTGAAAAAACTGATGCTTGCCTTTTGCAGCCTCACCGACAAGATAGTTCATCTGTATCGACAGGCGCTTACCAACCACCGGCTTGTGACCGTGCCAGCAATTATCCGTCACTTTAAACGCCATCAAAGTACCTGCGCTGGGGGGGACCTCTTCGACAAAGTTTTCGATATTTTCAGCGTCGCGCAGTACCCGTAAATTGCCGCCCTCGGCCTCCCAGCTGTCATTTAAATACAGCAACACAGTAACCACTTTAGTCTTCGAGTCGGTGTGAATACGCCCGTCTTTTTCTCGCATCACGCCACGCACGGTGGTCATTATGGGAAAACCCTCGAGACTGATGCCAAACTTCTCAGACACCACACGACGAAAAGCATCACCCTGTAGCTCAGCCAATAAGGCCTGATAGGCCGCTCCACCAGAGACTTCGGAGATAGGAATACTGCCAGGATGCTGAATATCGGGGAAGTCTTGCAGCACAGACTCAAGCCCTTCACCCCGGACAAAGCCGGGCACCACAAGATAGGGGTAAGGGTCTGTTCTAAGGCGCTCGTTACTGAACGCGTCTAACTCAAGCATGGGGGCAACTCCGAGCCGCTAATAGCTTGCGTATGCTACCACAGCGCGGCGAAGCTCCCCACACCTTGCCACAGCCAACTACCTATTTTATAGGCACTTCAGGTTTGAATCTAAGACAGACTCAGCTTGCGACTCTAAAGCCAATGACCGTGTCAGGTCAGCACAATAGTAAAGAAACGACATAAAGACATGGCTTTGCCAGTACCTGCTCTGTATCAAGACCAAACCATTGGGTATACTTTTATGAAAATTGTTTGAAAGGACTCCCAATTGGCAGAAAGACCCATGACTCAAAGCAACACGCTTGCAGCCATCGGGCTAAACTTGCAAGGGCCATTGGTGCTGCTGATGACCACTAAACATCTCGGCAACCTGCTCGTTTCCCTGCACTGTGTACAGGCCATCGTGAAAGCCAGCCAGGGGCAAAGTTTGCTCGTTGTCGATGAACGCTACCGCGACATCATCGAGTCCATCACCGATACGGGCAAAGTGCTCTACTACCCTCGTCAGCAGTTGAAAACCGCCAACCTGACTAGTAAAGCCAGGCTTCTCTATCACTTTTACCAACAATTGCGCCGACACCAGGCCGCATTATTACTCGACTTTGACGGCCAGGGTCAGGCCTCGACAATCACTCAGCTATCGGGCATTAAAGAGCGTATCGGGCCGGCAGATGCCCATCGCTGCAAAGGCGTTTATACCCAGCAACTTACTGACACCGGACACCTTTCCCACCGCTTTAATGACTACGCTCAGTACCTCTTGTCTTTTCTGGGAGAAAAACCACAACCACAATACCCACAGTTAAACGATCAACCTCACCACCGTCATGAGCTACAAACCCTACTGAGCAAACATGGTATTGACTCCGCCAGGCCCTACATCTGTATTCATGTTGGCGCAACAAAAGCCTATAAACTGTGGCCGGCAGAGCACTATGCCAACATCGCCGACTGGCTGGCCGATCGTGGCCTGCAAGTTATTTTGATTGGCGCCAAAACCAACGATGCCAAGCGCATTGGCAATGTCAGCGCAATGTGTCAGCATCAACACCATAACTTGTGCGATCAACTGAACCTTCGCCAGCTGATGTCTCTTCTCCAGCAAGCCAAATTTTTCCTCGGTAATGACAGTGGCCCCATGCACCTTGCCGCAGCCACTGGGACAAGGGTTTACGCTATTTTCGGCCCTACCGATGAAGTTCGCTGGGGACCATTGGGCAGCAACGCTACCGTCATAAGAAACCCGGTGGCCTGCGAGTCTAGCTGCTCGAAAAAACTCTGCCCCGTCAATCACCGCTGCATTAATACACTGAGCGTTGAGCAAGTGAAAGCGGTGCTCCAACAACACTCTCTCTGAGGCTTACCTCAAGAACTTAGGCTATGGCAGATACTTCAAAAGACCCACGTACAGTAAAGCCAGAGCGAAAACCTAAGGACAACAGGCTGGCTATTTACGGCCTAACTTGCGCGCTTAGCCTGATACTTTTTTTCGCCTACGCAACGACTAACGACACCCTCAACGACGATGGCATCAATTATATCTACGCCGCACACGCCCTGTCAGAAGGTCTGCTCAAGGAGGCAAAAAGCTATCGTCCGGAAGTTAATTTCTATCGTCAAATAAGCGTCATATCCACCCTCGGCGGCCTCGACCTCTACCCCAGCGCCCAATTACTCAGCCTCTTCTGGCAGGTCTTGCTCGCCAGTGGCTTTATCGCCATCGTGCGCTGCTTCGACACCTCAGTGCCAGGCCAGCTTATTGCTCTGGCAGTTTTCTTTAGCATGGCCAACCTCAACCACTTGCGCCCCGATATTATTCGCGGTTTTGGCTTTTGGGCCCTACAATTGTGGGCGCTCTGGGCAGGTTTACATTTTGTAAAACACAAGGCCTGGCGCTTTGCAGTGCTTTGGCTGGGCTTCAGTGCTGTCTCAATCATCTACCGCGCCGAGGGCATCGCCTATCTTTTTCTAATCCCAATTTTCGCCCTGCTAAGCACCTGTTTTACAGGAAATTTTACGGCTAAAAAGGGGCTGAAAATTGCCGGCGTAATCCTTTTTACAGGCGCACTTATGTGGCTTTTTCTATCCCCCGAACCCAAACAATCGCCCGGTGACGCCTACAAACTAACTCAATCATTAAGCTTCTCTGCCACTGATAAATTACAGAGAGAACTAGCAACATTTAAACTAGCCGCTGACAACTTCAGCCAACTAAAAGATGATATCGCCACCCTCATGCCGAACAAATGGGCCCAGCGTAGTATCAACGACTTACTGATTGGCGGCTTTATTTTTCATCTTCTAATGACCCTCATAAAGACCACCAATGCGCCCCTAATGGCTTTATCCTTGTACAGAGGAGGATTTAAGCGCCCTTTCTTCAGCGACCCCCAACACAAATTATTGGCTAGCTATATTTTAACCGGCATCCTTGTCGGCTTGATGAGTGTTTATAACAAGTACTTCCTTAGCACGCGCTATATTATGCTGACGGCAATTCTACTCGCCATCGCTGTCACATTAGTGCTAAGCCAAACCTATCGCCGTCTTGCAAGTTCACAGCAAACCAGTGCACGCCTGTGGAAATACAGCCTATTTGCCTTGCCATTGTTAATCTGTGTCTATCCGCTCAGTCGCCAGAACGATGACAAGCTTTATATACGCGAAGCAGGAGAATGGGTAAAAACCCACTTAAATGGCGAGCAAAATATTTATTTTAACCAGCAGAAGGTTGCCTTCTATACCGCTGACTACACTAACGACAGCTTTAAAAACCAATACGCAGACCTGGAGGGTTTGCTGCGCGAGGGTTACCAATATGCTGTATTCTACGAAGGCAAAGCCGAAAATGGCCCAGAGCCTTTAGCGCAAAGTCTAAAAGAATACCGTTTGAAAACCTTCCAAAACAGCCGAGGCCGCTCAGTAAATGTCTATAAACTGCCAGCACCAGCCCCTTAGCCTGGCTCAAGCAACAGTCGGCAGTTCACACAAACTATCACTCCCAAGCCTCTACGGAAGACCCTAATGCCCAACCAGTATCCCGATTTTATATTCGAGAGCCCTGGGCCCTGGCGTACTTATCGAAATAAAGTACTGCACAAAATCGAGGACTTAGCCCCAACAGACTCCGAGCCGCCAGTAGCCCACCTGCTTGGCGAGCAAGAGGAGATAGCAGCCTCACAACACTCCCATGTCTGCAAAGCAGTACTTAACAATGGCGACGAGAGCCTTTCTGTCTACTTCAAAGGCATGGATTTCAAATCCCTTCGCGACGCCATCAAGCAACAGTTTCGTAAAAGCCGCGCTATCAAAGCCTTTGAAGCCGAGCTACTGCTTCAATCTCTCGGTTTCGGTACGCCCACCACTCTGCTCACCGGATGGCGACAACGATTATTTTTCAAGGATAGCTTTTTTACCCTCAGTGCGGCTCTCATCGATTACAGCGACCTCTACACAACAGTCGCGCAACTCGGGGAGCAATCCAGCTCACAAAAAAGAGCTTTTATCGAACAGCTTGCCGCGACCATCGCCCGTATGCACAGGGAAAACATCGGCCACGGTGATCTGCGTGCGGGCAATGTAATGTGCATATATTCTGAAGAATGGCGCTTTTCATTAATAGATAACGAAAGAACACGGAAGTACCGAAAGCTTCCAGAAAGAATTAGAATAAAAAATCTGGTTCAGCTAAATCTTTTAATCAGCCCCGTTATCAACAAAACCGACCGGCAGCGTTTTTTTGACAACTACTCATTACTTTGTTTCGGAGAGGTCAATAAAAACCTACTCACCAAAGTTATCGACAAAACCAGCAAGCGACTAAAAATTATGGTGAAAAAACAAAAGATAGAAGCCTCGGATTTATGGCTTTAACTATAAAAAGACATCCTTGGCTAAGAACCGAAATTGTGAAACATCTACGACGCCATTACAAACAAAACTCTTCTCACCTATAATCACTAAAAAACGCACCATAACACCATCAACCTTTAAACTTCTTTATAATAAAAGCTTTAAAAGCCCTTTTTATATATTTTATACGTAGTGCTGAGCGAGCATCTATTTTCAATGCTTGCCGGAAATAACCAAGGGATTCCTTGTACATAGCCTGATCATATAAGCGGCGAAAGACAGACAAGTAACGATTTACCGAATAAGCCTTCTTATACTTCATATAGCTCTGCGGAATTATATTCTCATTAAATACAGCGCCTATAACCTTTTCACCAGCATCAATCAACGCGGGGATATTATTCCTTAAACTATCATCATGGTGATAGCGCTCAACAACACTTACGTCAATTTTTACTGCGCTACCTAAGGCCAACAGATGAGAAAATACAC
>CAYWXW010000119.1:8125-9596 GCA_964462265.1 uncultured Porticoccaceae bacterium
TTTGATCCTCTAGGCATCGCATATTTTCAGGGTAAGGGGTCTTCTCTAGTAAATTTTTTTTCACGAGAAACCCTCCATGTGAGATGCGGATCTTTTTATTCAGAAACAAATTGAAATTCCTCTCACCACTATTCGTTAATGGTGTAGCCGGTTTGGAAACCACCTTTCCCGACGAGTGTTTAGAATCATAAGATGCGACAAAGAGATCCGTACTTTTATTATCGGCAACTGCTTTTCTGAAAACCTGAAAAGCACCAGCAAGCATCCTGTCATCCGCATCTAGCAAGATAATGTACTCGCATGAGGCTCGCCGAACCCCATAATTTCGCGCTGATGCAGCGCCACCATTAACCTTCTTATGATACTTAACCCTTGTGTTTCCGGCTCTCGAAATACAAGCAGACACAACCTCTTCGGTATTATCTGTAGAGCCATCATCGATAATCAGAAGCTCATCGCCATCGATCATCTGTGATAGCACAGACCCCATTGTGTCTTCGATAAAGCCTGCATAGTTGTACGCAGGCATGATGACACTTATCCTCGCGCCATCCTCTTTGCACATTGTCATTTGATCAGTACCTATCTGGATATTTTATTTTGTGGCGGTCGACAATCTTTTTGTAATAGGCGCCCACCCTTGCGGACACAGCGCCTACGTCGGCATTAATAGACTCCGCATACTCAGACAAAAAGCTATCTCTATCTTTAATTGACAGACCCGCCTCCGCCATGCTCACGAGAAATCGAGCCACATCTTTAGCAAACAATCCCTTATCATTTTTCTTTTTCGCGCCATCAAAATCCACAGAAAAAAACTTATTACCTATAGAAGAGAGCATAATATTTGCGTACTTGAAATCACCATGCACTATACCTAGCCGATGAATACTGGCCAAAAGTCGTGCCGACTGCAAAATAAAACAGCCTCGACCATCATCACTAGAAACGCTTTCACTCGACAAGGACGAGCGCATATCGCTTGCATCCTCTAGCCACTCAGAAATAATGTATTCAGAGCTATTTTTCTCTGATTTCCCCTGTATTAACGCTATTGGCTTAGGGACATTCACCCCGTTAACATAAAGCTCGCAATGAATTCCCCAAATATTTTTTACTTTATTATTAAAATAACGCCGAGCCAAGTCCTTAAAAAAATGGGTTTTGTACGCCTTAACAAAACACGACACATCACCTTCTGGAAAACTCAAAATACAACTTCCAGACTTTATTTTTTCAGTTTCCTTAAACCATTGAACAGCGGAACAATCAAAACCCTCAGCCAAAATGGCCGACTCTTCATCGTAGCTATGTAATATTTCAAATTCGCCCAACATCACATAATTCCATGGAAATCATTCAAAAGGCAACACTGGCAAGCGCTTAAAGTCTCTACGATAAAGCTGTATCGCGCGCTTTGTTACGCTATTAAGTAGCATTTCATGACGAGTGAAAATTTCACGCAGGGGCA
>CAYWXW010000120.1:0-9566 GCA_964462265.1 uncultured Porticoccaceae bacterium
TATATTATCGCCAGTTCTTCTAATGGCTCCTTGATTGTGGTATAAAGCGCGCCCCGATGGAATGGCTGTCGGGGTTAACTTTAACGACTCACACTTACCGACACATTGGCTTGGGTGCCTGCTAACTTAAAAAGCGGGTTAGACAATGGGGTGGTGGAGGCTTAACCCAACAGGAAACTTGAATTATGACAATGGTTAGTATGCGCGATATGCTCCAGGCGGGTGTCCATTTCGGTCACCAAACTCGTTACTGGAACCCGAAAATGAATCAATACATTTTCGGTGCACGAAATAAAATTCACGTCATCAACTTAGAGCACACTGTGCCAGCATTTAACGATGCTCTCGAGCAGGTTCGCCAACTCAGCGCCAGTGGCAATAAGGTTCTCTTTGTCGGCACCAAGCGTGCTGCACAAAAATCGATTAAAGAAGAAGCGGAACGTGCGGGCATGCCCTATGTTTGCCACCGCTGGTTAGGCGGTATGCTGACCAACTACAAAACTATTCGTGCATCTATCAAGCGCTATCGCGATCTTGAAGCACAGAGCACAGACGGCACTTTCGAAAAGCTGACCAAGAAAGAAGGCCTGATGCGTCTGCGTTTGAAAGACAAGCTCGAGCGTTCGATCGGTGGTATTAAAGATATGGGCGGCCTGCCCGACGCACTTTTTGTGATTGATGTTGATCATGAGCGCATTGCCGTACAGGAAGCCAATAAGTTGGGCATCCCCGTTATCGGCATCGTCGACACTAACAGTAACCCCGATGGCGTTGATGTGGTGATTCCCGCTAATGACGATGCGATTCGTGCGGTCAAGCTTTACACCATGGCCATGGCTGATGCCGTGCTCGAAGGTAAGGCCGGCGGCGCTGTTGCCTCTGAGAAAGATGAGTTTGTCGAAGTGACTGAAGCTCAGGCTGAAGCCGTTGTTGGCGAGACTGCTGAAGCGGCTGAGCCTGCAGTTGCTGAAGAGCCTGCGGCACCAGCACCGACGACTGAGGCTTAAGCCTTAAAGACCGGCTAATTTTTCAGTTCTGGTCTGCGACAAACAAAAGGGGGCGCTGCCCCCTTTTTACTAACTATTCACAGCAGGTTTCACTGGTTTGATACCGGTGTAAGCCGAATATATTGAGAGGATTTCCCATGGCAGCGATTTCTGCTTCCCAGGTTAAAGAATTACGCGATCGCACCGGTCTCGGCATGATGGAGTGCAAAAAGGCACTGGCTGCAGCCGACGGTAAAATCGAAACGGCGATTGAAAACTTACGTAAATCCAGCGGTATGAAAGCGGCTAAAAAAGCCGGTCGCACGGCAGCTGACGGCGTTGTCGCGGTGAAAGTTGCCGATGACGCTTCCTACGCTGTATTGGTTGAAGTCAACTCCGAAACTGACTTTGTCACCAAAGACGAAGGCTTTAAAGCCTTTGTTGGCGCTGTTGTCGATAAAGCTTTTGCCGACAAGCAGGGCAATGTAGAAGCGCTTGCCGCCGCAATGGAAGATGCCCGCCAGGCATTGGTGCAAAAGTGTGGTGAGAATGTCAACGTGCGTCGCGTGCAGCTGGCCGAAGCCCCCGTGGTCGGTGCCTATGTGCACAGCAATAACCGCATAGGTGTACTGGTCACTCTTGAAGGTGGCACAACAGAGCTTGCTAAAGACGTTGCGATGCACGTTGCCGCCGTTAACCCTCAAGTTGCGACGCCCGATGATATGCCCGCTGATGTTGTTGCCAAGGAAAAAGAAATTTATATTTCCCAGGCCATCGAGAGCGGCAAGCCCCCCGAGATTGCTGAAAAAATGGTCGTTGGCCGTTTGAAGAAGTTTCTCGCCGAGAGCAGCCTGGTTGAGCAGCCCTTCGTACGCGACCCCGATATTAAAGTGGGCAAGATGTTGGCGGATGCCGGTGCCAGCATTGTCGGCTTTACCCGTTATGAAGTAGGTGAAGGCATTGCAGTTGAAGAAGTTGACTTTGCCGCCGAAGTTGCCGCACAGGTTAACGCCACTAAATAAGGTGTCTGCCACCGGTCGCTTAAGGGTGCCGGTGGCTTTAGTCAGGTGGTAAAAAGAATAAATAGCGCCCAGATTTAACGTGATGGCTTAATGCCGAAGGGTCAATAATGCCGATGAACAATCCGAGTACAGATAAGAAGTACAAACGCATTCTCCTTAAACTCAGTGGTGAAGAGCTAATGGGCGATGGTGACTTTGGCATCGATCCAAAGGTGCTCGACCGCATGGCACTGGAAATTGGCCAGTTAGTGGGCATTGGTGTGCAGGTCGGTCTGGTGATCGGCGGTGGTAACTTGTTTCGTGGTGCCGCACTCAGTGCGGCGGGTATGGAGCGGGTGACTGGCGACCACATGGGTATGCTGGCCACGGTAATGAATGCCCTGGCCATGCGTGATGCTCTCGACCGCAATAATATTTCGGCGCGGGTGATGTCGGCCATCCCCATGAGTGGTGTGGTCGAGCACTATGACCGCCGCCGCGCCCTGCGCTATTTGGCCTCTGGTGATGTGGTCATCTTCAGTGCCGGTACGGGCAATCCTCTCTTTACAACGGATTCGGCGGCTTGCCTGCGCGGTATCGAAATCGATGCTGAAGTGGTACTGAAAGCGACTAAGGTTGATGGCGTCTATTCAGCTGACCCAATGAAAGTGCCTGACGCCACGCTCTATTCTAGTTTGAGTTACGATGAGGTGCTGGATAAGAAGCTGGAGGTAATGGATCTTACGGCCATCTGTCTCTGTCGCGAGCATCACATGCCGGTTCGGGTTTTTAGAATGTCCAAGTCCGGTGCTCTATTGAGTGTCGTGGTGGGTGGCGATGAGGGAACGTTGATCGAGGAGGCGTGATCTAAAACTCGCTGACCTGTCAGTGGGAGTGATAAGCAGATCAGCTTCGAACGGATCATCTGTGAACGGATCACCTTCGAACAGATCAAAGACGAGAAACGAATTATGATTAATGAATTAAAGGAAGACGCCCAGCAGCGCATGGGCAAAACGGTTGAAGCACTGGGCCACGCACTGAATAAGGTGCGCACCGGTCGCGCTCATCCGAGTATTCTCGAGGGTGTCAGGGTTTCCTACTACGGCAGCGAAACGCCTTTGAGTCAGGTGGCAAATATCTCAGTTGCCGATGCGCGCACCCTGACCGTAACCCCCTGGGAAAAAAATATTGTGCAGGATGTTGAGCGAGCCATTATGAATGCTGGCCTCGGTCTCAACCCCTCCAGCGCCGGTGAGGTCATCCGCATTCCCATGCCCGCTCTCACCGAAGAGACGCGCAAGGGTTTTATCCGCCAGGCTCGCAAAGAGGTGGAAAACTCCCGCGTTTCAGCTCGCAATATACGACGCGATGTGCTCTCTGATATTAAAGAGCTGTTAAAGGAAAAGGATATTTCTGAGGATGAAGAGCGCCGCGCTCAGGATGATGTGCAGAAAATTACCGATGGTTTTATCAAGCAAATGGACGATATGCTGGTCGCTAAAGAAAAAGACCTGATGGAAATCTAGTAATCCAGCAAACACCTATATATGGAAAACCTGGCAAGGATGCCATGGAAAGCCCGGCATGGACGCTCGGTAAAATAACTCCAGGAAAGCAAAGTATGGCGGGATCTTTGGCTACTGAGAGCGCTCAACCACTCAGGCATGTCGCAGTTATTATGGACGGCAATAATCGCTGGGCTAAGGCTAACGGTTTGCCCGGCCACGAAGGTCATCGCGCCGGTGTCGAGCGTGTTCGCGACATGATAGAAAGCTGCCAACGACACCATGTGGAAGTAGTTACCCTGTTTGCCTTTAGTAGCGAAAACTGGCAGCGACCAGCACTTGAAGTCAGCGCCTTAATGACGCTGTTTGCCACTTACATAAAGAAGGAGGCAAAAGCCCTTCACGAGCGTGGCATTCGTCTGCGGGTAATCGGTGAGCGCGAACGCTTCAGCTCGCGTTTGCAAAAGCGCATCGCCGACGCCGAGGCACTCACCGCCGACAATACGGCGATGACCTTGGTGCTGGCTGTCGATTACGGCGGCCGTTGGGATATCGCCGCGGCAAGCCGCAAGTTGGCACAACAGGCTGTTGATGGCTCTTTGGCAGTTGAAGATATCAGTGAAGACCTGCTTGAACAAAACCTTTGCCTTGCCGATTTGCCACAACCTGATCTGTGTATAAGAACGGCGGGCGAGCAAAGAATTAGTAATTTTTTACTGTGGCAGCTGGCCTATAGTGAGCTTTATTTTGCCGATTGCTACTGGCCCGATTTTGATGGCTTAGCTTTCGATGCTGCTGCGGCTGCCTATTACCAGCGGCAGCGCCGTTTCGGTCTCAGTCAGGAGCAAATGGCTGATACCGAAGCCGATCAAACGGTTGTACCCGCTCAGGCGCGAGTGAGCTCTTAATGCTGAAGCAGCGGGTTATTACCGGACTTGTTCTGGCTGCCAGTTTTCTCGCCGCTCTATTTGCACTCCCCACCTACGGTTTCATCGCGCTAATGACGGCGGTGCTGGCCTATGCCGCATGGGAGTGGAGCCATCTGGCTGGTCTCACTAGCACCGCGGGACGTGGCTTTTATCTGTGTGCTGTTGTCGCCATTGCCGCCGCTTTGGGTGCCTATATTGGCTTTGAACAGAACATTTTACTCGCTGAAAAACCTCGCTTTTTATTACTCCTTGCCTGCACCTGGTGGGCGATAGCGGTGCTTTGGGTGCAGAGTTTTCCCAGTAGTGCAGTCCTATGGGGTCGGCGCTGGGTCTGCTTATTGATGGGTGTCTTCGTTTTATTACCTATGTGGCTGGCCTTCGCGGGTTTAATGTCGCTTGCCGAGGGGCCGAAGTTAGTACTGGCGGTAGTGGCCTTGGTTGCTCTGGCCGATATCGGCGGCTACTTCGTGGGCCGCGCGATTGGTCGTACCAAGTTAGCACCTAAAGTCAGCCCGGGTAAAACATGGGAGGGTCTGCTCGGTGGTCAACTGGCTATCGTTATTGTGGTGGGGGCTAGCGCTTGGTTTCTCGATTTCGAAGCCTCGCGTATTAGCTTATGGCTGGGTTTGGCGATGGTGACTGGGCTTGCCTCAGTGCTGGGTGACCTGGTCGAAAGCATGGTTAAGCGTCATCGGGGTGTTAAAGATAGCGGCACCATTCTGCCCGGTCACGGCGGTGTGCTGGATCGAATTGATGGTTTAACGGCTGCATTACCGGTGTTCAGCCTGGTCTTGTCACTACTGTACAATCGTCTCTAACGGCTCTTGCTAGATACCCCCTTGTCTAATACTCCTTTGCCTAATACCCCCTTAAATAGTGTCGTTGATAAACGGGCTACTTGCCTGCAATCAGTATTTTGTATCATTCACGCGGTCGACAGTTAATCTTGTTATGAAGCCCCAATTACAAAAGCTCACAATTCTCGGTTCGACCGGCTCCATTGGTGTCAGCACGCTCGACGTTGTCGCCAGACACCCCGAGCAATTCCAGATTTTTGCTTTAAGCGCTAACCAGCGAGTTGCAGAGCTGGCGCAGCAGTGTCGGCAGTTTCACCCCCGTTATGCGGTGTTGGGTTCACAAACGGCGGCAGAGCAGTTGCGAAATTTGGTGGATAGCGATGTAGAGGTGCTTTGGGGGGAGGAGGGCCTGGCTCAGATTGCCGCCCACGAAGAGACTGACACGGTGATGGCGGCCATCGTCGGGGCGGCCGGATTAATGCCGACACTAGCGGCGGTAAAGGCCGGTAAAAAAGTACTACTGGCAAACAAAGAAGCCCTGGTAATGGCGGGGCCGCTATTTATGGATGTGGTGGCCGAATCAAGGGCGACGCTGCTGCCCATCGACAGTGAACACAATGCGATATTTCAATGTTTGCCGGCTGACTATAGCGGGCGGGAACAGGCGGGTGTACGCCGCTTATTATTATCAGCCTCCGGAGGGCCTTTTCGCACCACGCCCCTGGCGGACTTAGCGGCGATGACACCCGAGCAGGCCTGTGCTCATCCCAACTGGAGTATGGGCCGTAAAATCTCCGTCGACTCTGCCACCATGATGAATAAGGGTCTGGAGCTTATAGAGGCCAGCTGGCTGTTTGCGGTGGATGCCAGTGATATCGATATCGTTATTCATCCGCAAAGTATTATTCACTCGCTGGTCGAATATAACGACGGCTCGGTATTGGCCCAGCTCGGTAATCCCGATATGCGCACGCCCATTGCCCACGCGCTGGCCTGGCCGCAGAGAATTGAATCCGGCGTCAGTTCCCTCGATTTAATCACTATTGCCAGTCTCAATTTTGAGGCGCCGGATGAACAGCGCTTTCCCGCGCTGACTTTGGCGCGAGCGGCGGCCGTAATTCGCGGCGATGCACCGGCGGCACTGAATGCGGCCAATGAAGTGGCAGTCGAGGCCTTTTTGAATGAAACTATTGGCTTTACCCGCATCGCTGAAGTTGTCGATAGCGTGATGCAGTCATGGCCCCTGGGTGAACCTCGAGAGCTCGGCGCAGTCCAAGAGGCTGATCAACGTGCTCGGGCGATGGCAGAGCAGGTGATTGCTCAGCAAGCATAGAATTTTTTACGCACTTAACATTTGGGCGCACCGCTAAAACAAAACGAGAAAGCGTGATATGGCATTTCTACAAATGGTTTTTTACACCCTCATCGTTCTGGGTGTGCTGGTAACCTTTCATGAGTTCGGCCACTTTTGGGTGGCGCGACGCTGCGGTATTAAAGTAGTCCGCTTTTCCATCGGTTTTGGTACCCCCTTATTTCGCTGGCGCGATCGCCACGATACAGAGTTTGTCATTGCCCTCTTGCCCCTCGGTGGCTATGTGAAAATGGTTGACGAGCGCGAAGGCAATGTCAGCGAAGAAGATTTGCCCTTCGCCTTCAACCGTAAGACTGTCGGGCAAAGAATGGCGACGGTAGCGGCCGGGCCAATCGCCAATTTCATTCTCGCTGTGCTGCTCTACTGGGTGGTGTATATGCTCGGCGTGCAGGGTGTCGCGCCGGTGATTGGTGATGTGAAAGCCAACTCGATTGCCGAAGCGGCGGGTCTGGAGGCAGGTCAGGAAATTCTCGCCGTCGACGGCGAGCCGACCCCCACCTGGCAAACCCTTGGCGAGCGGCTGGTGCATCGTATTGGCGACGACGGCGATATCCGTTTTACAGTTTCCTACGCCGACTCCAACCTGCAGTACGAGAGTGTTGCTTCTCTGGCCGGCTGGCAGGTCGATGCCAAAGTTCCGGATCCCATTGGTAGCATGGGTATCGAATTGTACCGACCCAAAGTACTACCCCTGGCCGAGGTCATCACCCCGGATGGTCCAGCAGATCGGGCTGGATTACTCAGCGGCGATCTTGTCTTGTCTGCCGATGGTATTGCCATGGTCGACTGGTATGCCTGGGTTGAGCATGTGCGGGCACGCCCCGGTGCAACTATTGCCGTCGTTATTGAGCGCGCTGGGCAGACACTGGAGCTGAACGTGACGCCGAATCGTGTCGAACAAGGTGGCGAAGTCTTTGGCCAGGTGGGCATGAGTGTGGTGACGCCGGAGTGGCCGGAAGACTTCTTTCGTGAAACCCGCTACGGGCCGGGCGGTGCCTTTATGAAAGGCCTGTCGCAAACGGGCTCGACAGCGCAAATGATTTTCAATTCCATTGGCAAAATGTTGACCGGCGCGCTTTCGGTCGAGCATTTAAGTGGGCCTATTACCATTGCCAAGGTGGCGAGTAGCTCGGCAGACTACGGACTCGTGGCCTTTTTACAGTTTATGGCCCTGCTTAGCGTCAGTCTGGGTGTGCTCAATTTACTGCCTGTTCCCGTGCTTGATGGCGGCCATTTACTTTATTATGTGGTCGAAGCCATTAAGGGCAGCCCAGTATCCCTGGGTGTTCAACAAGTCGGTCAACAAATAGGATTGTTCTTAATTATTGGTTTGATGGTGCTGGCACTATACAATGACCTGCTGCGGCTTTAAGTCGATAAACTAAACTAACAACAAGAGTTATCCTACACGTCCATGAAACGACTTTTTTTGCCGTTGTTGCTTTGCTTGTGCCCTGTATTTGCCTCCGCCGAGGTCTTTCAAATTGAGGATATTCGTCTTGACGGCCTGCAGCGAGTCTCGGCAGGTACGGTCTTTGCTTCATTACCGGTTCATGCCGGTGAGTTGATCGACGAGGAGGGGATACGTGTTGCGGTGCGAACCCTGTTCAAAACGGGTTACTTTGATGACATCAGTATTGCTCGCGAGGGTAAGGTGCTGGTCGTCAGTGTCAAAGAGCGGCCAGCTGTCGCAGAGATTATTATTGATGGCAACAAGGCGATTGAAACGCCCGACTTGTTAAACGCCCTGCGCGATGCCGGCCTGGCCGAGGGGCAGATTTTCCGGCAAACGGTGCTGGAGGGCATGAGTCAGGAGCTGCGTCGCCAATATGTCAGTCAGGGTCGCTACGGTGCTTCGGTGGTGTCCGATATTCAAGTCTTGCCGCGCAACCGGGTGGCCGTCAACCTGAGTATCGACGAGGGCAAGGTCGCTTCCATCAAACACATCAATGTTGTCGGCAATAAGGTATTCAGTGATGAAGATCTACTGGAGCTCTTTGAGTTAAAGACCACGGGCACCCTGTCCTGGATCTTTAGCGATGACAAGTATTCCCGTGAAAAGCTCTCCGGTGATCTCGAACGTCTGGAGTCCTGGTATCTGGATCGGGGCTATCTGCAATTTGCCATTGACTCGACTCAAGTGACGATTAGCCCCGACCGGGATGCCGTATTTGTCACCGTTAATATCAGTGAAGGGGATGTCTACACCATCAGTGAAATAGAACTCGCTGGTGAGCTGATTCTTCCCGAAAAGTTTATGCGCCTGTTGATTTTAACGCGTCCGGGCATGACCTTCTCCCAGTCTTTAATGACCTCGACCACCGATATTATGATTCGTCGCCTGGGGGCAGACGGCTACACCTTTGCCGATGTAGAAGCTTATCCCGAGCTTGATGAAGACGAGAAAACGGCAAAAATCACCTATTTTGTGAAGCCTGGCAAGCGCTCCTATGTCAGGCGTATCGAGTTTCGCGGCAATACGAAAACGGACGATGAAGTACTACGCCGCGAAATGCGCCAGATGGAAGGAGCCTCTGCATCCAATACATTGCTGGAGCACTCTAAGGTCAGGCTTGAACGTTTGAGTTACTTTAAGCAGGTCGACATGGAGACTCGAGAGGTGCCCGGCACCGATGATCAGCTCGATGTTTTTTATACGGTCGAAGAGCAGCCGTCGGGCAGTATCGGTGCCAGCCTGGGTATCGCCCAGGGTTCAGGTCTCATCCTCGGTGGTAATGTGTCGGAGAGCAATTTTTTCGGTACGGGTAATGCCGTTAGTCTGGGGCTGAGTAGTAGTACTTACCGAGATAGCGCATCGCTCTCTTTTAACAACCCCTACTTCACCAAAGATGGTGTCAGTGCCGGTTATCGTGTTTCATTCACCTCGACCGACTATGGTGAATTTGACGTGGCGGATTACACCACAGACAGCCTCAATACCAGCGTCAACTTTGGTTACCCACTATCAGAAAC
>CAYWXW010000121.1:0-9488 GCA_964462265.1 uncultured Porticoccaceae bacterium
TTACAATAAACTGCCTAAATCAAACTCTCAACACAGCCTTTCCATTAACACACCCCTATAGGCTCTAATCACGCAATGAATGCCAGCAACAGAACTCTGCACGGTCTACCCAAACGCCTGGTCAATGATGCGCTGCTCGATGAGGCCGCAGCTATAGAAGCCAGTAGCGCAGCAGCGCTGGCCAATGTGCCCTTGGCACAGTACCTGGTTGAACAGCAAACGCTCAGTGCCTATCAGGTAGCCAGTGTTACGTCTCAAGAATTCGGCGTACCCCTGTTCGACCTTAACAGCCTTAATATCGATACCTGCCCTAAGAAAATCGTCGACGCTAAGCTTTTGCAAAAACACCTGGCCCTACCCCTGTCACTCAAAGCTAATCGCCTGCAAATCGGCGTTGTCGACCCGACTAACCACCACATCATCAATGATATTCGCTTCCAGGTGGGCACCGCAGTAGACACCATCGTAGTTGAGTACGATAAATTAAAGACCGCTTTAGATACTTATATCCAGGAAAACGAAGAGGATATAGGCGCATCCCTTGGAACTATGGACGACTCCCAGCTCGATTCCATCAATATAGATGATGGTTCTGAGCGTGAAGATGCTGCTATTACTGCCGAAGACGATGATGCGCCCATCGTACGCTTTGTTAATAAGTTACTCCTCGACGCCATCAAAAAGGGCGCCTCCGATATTCACTTTGAACCCTATGAAATGAGCTACCGAGTACGCTTTCGTACGGATGGTATGCTTGAGGAGGTCGCCAATCCACCCGTCAACCTTGGCACTCGACTTGCGGCGCGCTTAAAAGTGATGTCGCGGATGGATATTTCCGAGCGGCGCATGCCCCAGGATGGCCGTATTAAAATGCGCCTGTCTGAACGCCGTGCCATCGACTTTCGCGTCAACTCCCTACCGACTCAGTACGGTGAAAAGATAGTGCTGCGTATCCTCGACCCTACCAGCGCGCAGATGGGTATTGAGGCTCTCGGTTATGACGACGACCAAAAAGAGGCCTATCTAAAAACGCTCAATCAGCCCCAGGGTATGATTTTGGTCACAGGGCCAACGGGCTCAGGTAAGACCGTATCTCTGTATACTGGCTTGAATATTCTCAACACCCCTGAACTCAATATATCCACAGCAGAAGACCCCATTGAAATTAATCTTGAGGGGATCAATCAGGTAGGTATGAATGCAAAGGTGGGGCTGACTTTTGCCGAGGCCCTGCGGGCCTTTTTGCGCCAGGACCCGGACGTTATTATGGTCGGTGAGATTCGCGACCTGGAAACCGCTGAAATTTCGATTAAAGCGGCACAAACTGGTCACTTGGTGCTCTCTACCCTGCACACCAACAGCGCACCTGAAACCTTAACTCGCCTACTCAACATGGGGGTGCCCGCCTTTAACGTGGCAACATCGGTGAGTTTGATTATCGCCCAGCGCCTGGGTCGCCGCCTGTGTAAATCCTGCAAAGTACCTGCGGATATCCCCCAAAACATTCTCGTGGACGAGGGCTTCGAAACCCTCGGCATACCGTTGGAAGACATTCAACTACAACAGGCCGTAGGCTGTAAGAAATGTGCCAAGGGTTACAAGGGGCGTGTGGGCATTTATGAGGTGCTAGAGGTTACACCTGGGGTATCAAAACTGATTATGGATGGTGGCAACTCCCTTGAAATTGCCGAACTCGCCAAGCAAGAGGGCTTTAGAACTTTGCGCCAGTCGGCATTAAAGAAAGCCGCAGAAGGTATCATTAGCCTCGAAGAAACCAACCGGGTAACGAGAGACTAAGACATGGCAACGGCAACCCCAACAGCGCAGATTTACGTCTATAAGGGCAAGAGCAAGGACGGCCGAGAAATCAAGGGGGAGATGCGTGGTGCCAGTCCCAGCCTGATCAAAGCCCAGTTGCGCCAACAGGGCATAATCACAAAGTCTGTTCGTAAAAAGCCGAAGGATTTATTTGGTAGTGGTAAAGCTATCAAACCCGCTGATATTGCTACATTTAGCCGGCAAATGGCGACAATGATGAAGGCAGGAGTACCACTGGTACAAAGCTTTGAAATCGTTTCAGAGGGCGCCGACAACCCCAACATGAAAAAGCTGATTGACGACCTCCATGCCGATGTCGGCGCTGGCAATAGCTTTGGCTCAGCCTTGCGAAAATTCCCACAACATTTTGACAACCTATTTTGCAGCCTGATTGAGGCCGGTGAAAACTCTGGCTCGCTGGATACCTTGCTCGACCGAGTCGCCACCTATAAAGAAAAAAGCGAACAACTGAAGCGAAAAATCAAGAAGGCCATGACCTACCCCATTGCGGTAATCATTGTCGCCATTATTGTTACCGCTATTCTGCTCATCAAAGTAGTCCCTGTCTTTGCCGATGTATTTACCGGCTTCGGTGCCGATTTACCGGCATTTACCCTGTTTGTGGTCGGCCTCTCCGACTTTGCCCAGAAGTGGTGGTTTGTGATTTTCGCCACACTGATTGCTATTGGCTATGCCTTTAAAACGGCCCGGCTTCGCTCTCCAAAGTTTGCCGATACGGTCGACAAAGTGATGCTGAAACTCCCCGCAGTGGGGCCCATCCTCGAAAACGCCGTTGTCGCTCGCTATGCCCGCACCCTGGCCACCACTTTTGCCGCTGGCGTACCTCTGGTAGAAGCGCTTGGCTCTGTTGCCGGCGCATCGGGTAATGCGGTTTACCGCGATGCCATTTTACAAGTACAAGCCGATGTCACCACCGGCTTAACCATTCATACCGCTTTGCGCGCTGCAGACCTTTTCCCCGTTATGCTGCTACAGCTAACGTCTATTGGTGAGGAGTCTGGCTCACTGGACGAGATGATGGAAAAAGCGGCCGACCACTATGAAGAAGCTGTCGATAACGCTGTCGACAACCTTACAGCCCTATTGGAACCCTTAATTATGTCAGTACTCGGCGTATTGGTTGGCGGCCTGCTAATCGCTATGTACTTACCCATATTCCAGCTGGGCAACGTCGTAGGTTAAAGTTTCGGATCCGTATTTGACAAGCCCATTACAACACCTAAACGGCAACAGGCATTATTAAATTTTGCCTGTTGCCGTTTAGACTTAAAAAGGTAACGACCCTCCCGGTATGACCCAAGTCATTAGCACTTACCCTCTGGAATTAACCCTTATCCTCAGCTTGATTCTCGGCCTGGTAGTCGGCAGTTTTTTAAATGTGGTGATTTACCGTCTGCCCTTGCAACTGGAAAATAGCTGGCGTCATGATGCGATGGACTTTCTCGGCCAGCAGCCCGACGCAGAGAGCAAAAAATTCAGCCTGGTTTACCCCCCCTCACGTTGCACCAGTTGTGAGGTGCTGATTAAACCCTGGCACAACATCCCGATAATTAGTTACCTCCTACTAAAAGGGCGCTGTAAAAGTTGCGCCGAGCCCATTTCATTACAGTACCCCGCCGTAGAGCTAATTTGCGGTCTGTTAACCGTCGCAGTGGTTTATCACTTTGGTTTCACCGTACAAGCGGCGTGGGCAATGCTATTAACCTGGATTTTAGTGGCCCTGACTGGCATCGACTTAAACCACCAGTTGTTGCCCGACAGCCTTACCCTGCCCCTGCTCTGGCTGGGTTTGCTGATCAATATATCGTCGACTTTTACGCCTTTAGTCGATGCTGTCATTGGTGCTGCCGCAGGCTATATGGTGTTGTGGATTGTGTACTGGGCCTTTAAGTTAATCACTGGCAAAGAAGGTATGGGCCACGGCGATTTCAAGCTACTCGCCGCACTGGGTGCCTGGCTTGGCTGGCAGCAACTGCCAATGATTATTTTACTCTCTTCAGCCGTCGGCGCATTGATTGGCACGGTGGGCATTTTACTTTACGGCCGTGAACGACAGGCGCAAATCGCCTTTGGCCCCTATCTCGCCATTGCTGGCTGGATTGCTCTGGTAGCTGGTGAAAAAATTACCCGCAGCTATTTGCAACTGTTCTAGCCTATTACGACCAAGAGCCTGGCAACTCGGGCTATGAATTCAAGCCCCGTCCTCTATAATCTGCTGCCAATATTTTGCTGCGGAACAAAACTATGTTTGTACTCGGACTCACCGGAGGTATCGGTAGCGGTAAAAGCGCCGTCGCTGCTTGCTTTAAAAAGTACGGCATCAAGGTCGTGGATGCAGACATTGCAGCCCGCAAAGTTGTTGAACCCGGTATGCCCGCACTTAAAGCCATCGCCGAACACTTTGGCGAGCAGGTGCTACAGGCCGATGGCACTATGGACCGCGCAGCATTGCGCAGCATTGTTTTTAACGACGAGCAGCAACGACACTGGCTTGAGCAGCTATTGCATCCGGCAATCGGTGAGTGGATAGCCGCAGAGCTAGCCTCTGCCACTAGTGCCTACGCCATACTTGAATCACCCCTGCTCCTCGAAACCGAGCAACGCAAATCCACCCAGCGAGCACTGGTGGTCGATGTCAGTAAAGAATTACAAATCGAACGTGCTACGGCCCGGGATGACAACAGTCGCGAACAGATCGAGGCTATTATTGCCGCACAATTACCTCGCGAAGAGCGTTTGGCACGAGCGGATGATGTCATCGACAACAGCGGTTCACTGGCTGACTTAGAGAGTGCTGTCGAAACATTGCATCAGCAATACCTTAAGATTGCCGCAACCTTCGACAATCAAGACCCCTCTTAAAATGCCTGAAAATAAAATGCCTGAAAAAAAAGCTGATACAAACGCCGCCAGTAATATTGTGCTGCAGTGCCCCCAGTGTAAAAAGCCGGTGCACTGGAATGAACGCTATCCACACCGACCCTTTTGCTCGAAACGCTGTCAGCAACTGGATTTTGGCGAGTGGGCAACGGAGCAAAACACCATTGCGGGTGATTCAGTGATGTCAGACAGTGCTGATCGGCAGGACGAGTAAGGCTTATTTTTAGTGCTTATTTTTAATACTTCTTTAAGACTCATTTTTGAGTGCTCTTACGCTGACTCCGCAACAACCTTTTCAAGCACCGCAACATTGGCAGCGGGGAATTGGTAGTTATTGAGTGCGCTGATATCGACCCAGCAAATTTGCTGCCCCTCATTACCTTTTGGCTGGCCGATGAAACCGTGAACCGCCCATACATCGAGCACAATCAGCTTATCGCTATAATCGTGCTCGGTGAGTAAAAAAGGTGAGCAATCACTCGCCTCTATCGCCAGCTCTTCCATCAACTCTCGCTTCAAAGCTTGCTCAGGACTTTCCCCGCTGGCCACCTTGCCACCGGGGAATTCCCAAAGACCGCCCTGATGTAAATGCTCGGGACGTTTGGCAATCAACACTTGCTGTTTTGAGGGGTGGTAAATCACCCCGGCAACCACATGGATACGCTTTGCGGCTGCATTCATGCTCATTGCCTACGTGCGGTATTCGGCATTAATGCGGATGTAGTCATAGGACAGATCCGTCGTCCAAACTGTCTCGCTGACACCGCCTCGAGCCAGATCGATACGAATCGTCAGCTCTTCTTTATCCATGACCTGCTGGCCAGCCTGTTCTGTGTAAGTTGCGGCACGACCGCCGTGCTCAGCAATCAGCACCGTATCCAACCAGACTTTTATCTTGTTCACATCAAGATCTGCAACACCGGCACGACCGATGGCCGCGAGAATACGCCCCCAGTTCGGATCACTGGCAAACAGCGCCGTTTTAACGAGGGGTGAATCGGCAACGGTGTAGGCAACTTTAAGGCACTCCTCAACACTGGCGCCACCGGCCACTTCCACGGTAACAAACTTGGTTGCGCCTTCACCATCGCGAACAATGGCCTGGGCCAGCTCGATACACACTTGCTCTATAGCCTCGGCAAAACACGCTCTATCATCGTCATTGCTGAGAACTGCGCCTGACTGCCCAGTGGCAACGAGCACCAGTGAATCGTTGGTCGAGGTGTCACCGTCAACCGTTATGCGATTAAAAGATTTATTTACGGCAGCGTTGAGAATCTGCTGTAACTGTTCCGCTGAACAGTTAGCATCAGTCGCCACGTAGGCCAGCATCGTCGCCATATCGGGGCGAATCATGCCAGCCCCTTTAGCGATGCCGGTAATGGTGATGGTTTCACCGTTAATTTCAATCTGGCGGCTGGCGCCTTTGGGGCGAGTGTCGGTGGTGAGTATGCCTTGTGCCGCGTCGCTCCACCCACTTTCACTCAGCGCGGTGAAGGTGGCTGACAGACCCGCCAACAGCGGCTCCATTGGTAGTGGCTCGCCAATAACGCCGGTTGAAAAAGGTAGGACTTGTGTCGCATCAACACCGGCGATGGCCGCTAACGCAGCACAGGATTGTCGAGCATCAACCAAACCCTGCTCGCCCGTACCGGCATTGGCATTGCCCGTATTGGTCAATAAATAGCGCACACCTTTAGCACTAGTAGAATCCGACAAATGGCTTTTGGCAACTTGTACCGGCGCAGCACAAAAAGCATTGCGGGTAAAAACAGTCGCTATTTCACTGCCCTCGGCGAGGGCCATAATGACCAAGTCTTTGCGTCCGGCGACTTTAATACCGGCGCAGCCGGTGGCCAGCTGAAAGCCATTCACCGGGAACATTGTGGGTAATTCACCCGACCCTACCGCCATAAAGTGCCGACCTCTCTCTTCAAATGATTACGTAAAAAGACTCAACTCAACTTGCCGTGGCACTGCTTGAATTTTTTGCCAGAGCCACAGGGGCACGGGCTATTTCTACCGACTTTTTCACCGCTGCGTACAAAGGGTTGTTCGGGTAAGGCGTCAAGTTGTGCCACTGGCTCTTCTTCTGCTAAAGCAGATTGGCTTTGCTCGTGACTGAATTCCATCTGCTGCTGATTGAAGGCGTCCTGTCGTTGGCGTTCCAGTTCTTCGGCTTCATCTTCGCGGCGAATTTCAACACGGCAGAGAAAGCGTACGGTTTCGAGTTTGATGTTTTGCAGCATTTCCTGAAACAGCTCAAACGATTCACGCTTGTATTCCTGCTTCGGATTCTTCTGGGCATAAGCCCGTAAACCAATGCCCTGGCGCAAGTGGTCAATATTGGAGAGGTGCTCTTTCCAAAGGTTGTCGAGCACCTGCAGCATGACCTGCCTTTCGACGGTGTGAATATCATCACCAATGCGTTCACAACGCTGCTGGTAGGCTTCATTCGCCGCCTCAATAACTTTGCTTTTTAGTCCTTCTTCATTGAGTCGTTTATCCTCATCCAGCCACTGTTGCAGCGGCAACTCTATGTTGAATTCAGTAAACAGATCCTTCTCCAGACCCTCAACATCCCATTGCTCGGGCAGGCTCTGTAGGGGTATGGAATTCTCAACAATCCGACTCACCACGTCGTGCTGAACGGCACTGATTATTTCGTTAATATTTTCAGAGGCGAGCAGGTCATTACGCTGTTCGTAGATGACCTGACGTTGATCGTTAGCCACATCATCATATTCCAACAACTGCTTGCGCATATCGAAATTATGACCCTCTACCTTGCGCTGAGCCCGTTCAATGGCACTCGTCACCATGCGATGTTCAATCGCTTCGCCTTGCTCCATGCCGATAGCGCGCATCATGTTTTTAACGCGCTCTGAGGCAAACAGACGCATCAAACTATCTTCCAGAGATAGATAAAAACGCGATACACCCGGATCGCCCTGGCGCCCGGCTCGGCCCCGCAACTGGTTATCGATACGGCGCGATTCATGGCGCTCAGTTGAAAGTATGTGCAAACCGCCAGCTTCAATCACCTGATCATGACGTGCTTGCCATGCGGCTTTAGTTGCAGCTATTTGTTCCTCACTGGGGTTTTGTAAAGCGGCAAGTTCCACCTCCAAGTTGCCGCCAAGGACAATATCCGTGCCCCGCCCCGCCATGTTAGTGGCGATGGTCACGGTGCCGGGCACGCCGGCCTGGGCAACGATGTGGGCTTCCTTTTCATGGAATTTAGCATTCAGTACCTGATGCTGGATTTTTTCTTTGTTCAGTAAGGTCGACAGAAGCTCGGAGGTTTCAATCGATGCGGTACCAACCAACACCGGCGCACCCTTTTCGATACAGTCGCGAACATCCTCGACTACCGCATTAAACTTCTCTTCCTGGGTGAGGAAAATTAGATCGTTCAAGTCCTCCCGAGCCACCGGCATATTAGTCGGAATCACCACCACGGGCAGGCCGTAAATTTGGTGGAATTCAAAGGCCTCGGTATCAGCCGTGCCGGTCATTCCCGCCAGCTTGCCAAACAGACGGAAGTAATTCTGAAAGGTGGTTGAGGCGAGGGTCTGACTCTCACTTTGAATTGCCACCCCTTCTTTCGCTTCAATGGCCTGATGCAGGCCCTCAGACAAACGGCGACCCGGCATGGTACGTCCGGTGTGCTCGTCGATCAGCACTACCTCACCCTGCTGAACGATGTATTCAACATCCTTATGAAACATGTGCTGGGCACGTAGGGCGCCGTGCACATGATGCAATAAGCCCAGATTAACCGCCTGGTAAAGGCTCGAACCCTCTTCCAGCAAACCTTCACTGGAGAGCATATCCTCAACTTTTTCATGGCCGATTTCAGTCAGTTCGACCTGGCGTATTTTCTCATCAACAATAAAGTCGCCTTCGGGCTCAAACTCGCTTTCAGTACTGGTGCCTGTAACGCCCTCTTCATCTGCACCGGTATTGTCAGGCTGAACCACTAAGCCCTGCACCAGTTTATTCACCGTCTTATATAACTCAGAACTATCCTGAGCCTGTCCGGAAATAATCAGCGGTGTCCGCGCCTCATCGATAAGAATAGAGTCAACCTCATCGACAATCGCATAGGCAAGCCCGCGCTGAGATTTATGCTCCAGCCGCAGCACCATATTGTCACGCAGGTAGTCGAAACCAAACTCGTTATTGGTACCGTAGGTAATATCCGCTGCGTAAGCTTCCTGCCGGCTGACGGGCTTTTCACCTTCGCCATCAAGTAGAAAGGAGCTATCGCCCCCCACTGCGTGGGATTGCACGATGCCGACACTCATGCCGAGAGTCAGATACACCGGACTCATCCAGATGGCATCGCGCCGTGCCAGATAGTCGTTAACAGTGACGAGGTAAACACCCTCGCCAGTCAAGGCATTGAGATAAGCCGGCAGGGTTGCCACCAGGGTTTTACCCTCACCGGTGCGCATTTCGGCAATTTTGCCGTCATGCAGAACCATGCCGCCGATCATTTGCGTATCAAAGTGGCGCATACCGAGGCTGCGGCCCGCTGCTTCACGCACGGCAGAAAAAGCCTCAGGCAATAGCTGATCCAGACTTTCTCCAGCACTCAGGCGCTCTTTAAACTCGCTTGTTTTATTACGTAATTGCTCGTCACTGAGGTCTTTAAAAGCACTTTCGTGTTGATTAATTTTTCCGACAATTTTACGTAAGCTCTTCAGTTCTCGATCATTTTTGGTGCCGAAAACTTTCTTGAATATTTTACCGACCATGGCAAT
>CAYWXW010000122.1:0-9430 GCA_964462265.1 uncultured Porticoccaceae bacterium
GGACGCACCAGCTGGATAAGCGTGATAACAATTCGCAAAAACGCGGCCCGCTTCAATACCACGTACGAACTTTTGCATCTGATGGATATCACGCGTCCACACACCCGAAGCCAAGCCGTAGGGGGTGTCATTGGCAATGGCGAGCGCCTCTTCATCATCTTTGAACGTGGTAACGCACAGCACCGGGCCAAAAATTTCTTCCCGGAAAATACGCATTTTATTATGGCCTTTAAAAACAGTCGGCTGAATATAATAACCATCGGGGTAAACATCATTATCATAAGCCGCCCCGCCGATAAGTACTTCGGCACCTTCTTTCTTGCCAATATCAATATAGCTCATGATCTTTTCATACTGATCATTAGAGGATTGAGCGCCCATCATGGTTTCCAATGAATAGGGGTCGCCCATTTTCACAGCTGCCACACGGGGCAGACATTTTTCCATAAACCTTTCGTAAATACTTTCATGGATCAATGCCCGAGAAGGGCTGGTACAGGCCTGCCCTTGGCTCAAAACAAAGAACACTAAGCCCTCAATAGCTTTATCGAGGAACTCGTCATCCTCATCCATCACACTTTTCAAAAAGATATTAGGTGACTTGCCACCTAACTCAAGGGATGCGGGAATAATATTTTCAGAGGCATATTGCAAGATCAAACGGCCAGTACTCGTTTCACCCGTAAAGGCCACTTTTTTGATTCCGGGATGGCTGGCGAGGGGTTTTCCAGCCTCAGGGCCAAAACCATTAACAACATTCAGTACACCCGGCGGCAGGAGATCGGCGATCATATCCATAAGCAAGAGCATCGACATAGGTGACTGCTCAGCAGTTTTCAGCACGATGCAATTACCCGCAGCCAAAGCAGGAGCAATTTTCCAAGAGGCCATTAGCATAGGGAAATTCCAGGGGATGATCTGCCCCACAACGCCTAGCGGTTCATGAATTTCCTGAGACACGAGATTTTCGTCGATATCGCTGATCGCTCCTGCTTCTGCGCGAATCACACCGGCGTAATAACGGAACTCGCCAGCAGAGATAGGCAGGTCAGCACCCATCGTTTCACGTAGACACTTACCGATATCACAGGTTTCAGCCAGCGCAAGTACTTCGACATTCTGTTCAATTCGGTCTGCAATTTGGTTAAGAATTTTACTACGCTCAGCAACGGAAATCTTACCCCAGGCCGGTGCGGCCGCAGTTGCAGCTTCGACAGCAAGATCAATATCCTTGGCATTCGACTGGGGTATATGGGCAATAAAGCTAAGGTCGATTGGCGAAGTATTCTCAAAATACTTACCATCAATAGGGGCAACCCACTTGCCACCAATATAGTTCTCGTACTGCTCTTTAAACTCGGGCCGTTGATAAGCCATGCTGATCTCCCACGTATTAATTAACGATTATAGTTATTCACCCTGCCTAGCCTTTTATTGACCTGGGCAGGCAGTCCTTTTCAAAAGGACGAATGTCTCGCTCAAACTATCTAGCCTAAACGGCACCAGAGGATGCCACTAAACTGAAGCGATTATGTCGCTAGTTTTCGCTAAGCACAAGAAGCGCTGAATAAGCCTAAGCCCAGCCCCATTACCCCTACGTCAAGTGAACAATCACCCGTCGTGTGCCCGGCTGATGGCGATGCTCCCAGAGATAAACACCCTGCCAGGCGCCCAGCGCCAGCTCACCTGCTATCACCGGGATAGACAGACTGCTCGCCGTCAGCGCCGCTTTAATATGCGCTGGCATATCATCGGGGCCTTCAAGGGTGTGGGTGTAGAGCGGGTCGTTCTCTGGCACCAGGCGATTGAGCCAGTTTTCGAGATCTCTACGCGCTGAAGGATCGTAGCTTTCCTGTATCAGCAGACTGGCCGAGGTGTGCTGAATGAAGAGAGTGCACAGCCCCTCGTCTAAATCAGCCTGCCTTACTACGTCGCTTAGCGCCGCGCTAATATCGACTAAGCCCTGGCGTTCAACCTCGACTGATAATGTATTAATCATTTGCTCGGCTCCACGATTGGTTAGGTGTCACTACTCATCTTAAGGCGATAAATTAAGGCTATAATAAGCGTTTTGCCGGAGCCTCTGTGACTGATATCGACCCCACTACCTACGACCACCAGTTGCAAGAAAAAGTGGCCGGCCTGCAGGCGCGTTTTCAGGGGCTTGATCTACCGAGCCTCGAGACCTATGCCTCAACGCCTCTTAACTATCGCATGCGCGCCGAATTTAAAATCTGGCAGCAAGATGGCCGCGCCGACTACGCCATGTATCGCCAGGGCGAGCACAGACAAGCTTATATTATTGAAGCCTTCCCAGCCGGATCAACGACTATAGAAGCCTTAATGCCACCGCTGCTTGAGCAAATCAACCAGTGTGACATTCTGCGCCAACGTCTGTTCAGCGTAGAGTTTTTAACAACCCTCAGTGGCGAAGCTGTGATCACCCTGCTCTACCACCGCCCTCTCGATAGTATTTGGGAGGCCCGTGCCACAGAACTCGCTGCCCACATGAAAACGGACATTATTGGCCGCAGCCGCAAACAGAAGGTGGTTATTGGCCGGGATTATGTGATTGAAAAGCTGCAGGTCGGCGGGCGCACCTACACCTATCAACAAAAAGAGACCGGCTTTACCCAACCCAATGCCCGCGTGAATGAAAAAATGCTCGACTGGGCGCGCCAACACAGCACCGACTTTGGTGGCGACTTACTAGAGCTTTACTGTGGCAACGGCAATTTCACCGCCGTGCTGGCACAGAATTTTAATCGCATACTGGCGACGGAGATCGCCAAAATATCCGTCAACTCTGCGCGCTATAATTTCGACGCCAATAAGATTGAGAATATTGAAATTGTGCGCCTCTCCAGCGAAGAGATTACACAAGCCCTGAACGAGGTCAGACCCTTTCGTCGCCTGCGCCATATCGATTTAAAGAGCTACGAATTTTCGACCGTTTTTGTCGACCCACCCCGAGCCGGGCTTGATGACGACACGGTTGAACTGCTTCGCCGTTTTGACAACATACTTTACATTTCCTGCAACCCAGAAACCCTGCACGCCAATTTGTTGGCACTGGATAGCAGTCATAATATCGAGCACTTCGCCGCCTTCGATCAGTTCCCCTACACCCACCACCTTGAGGCCGGTGCGGTGCTGAAAAAACGCGCCGCTAGCAAAGCAAATTAAGCCGAGTAGAAAAGGCCGGGGGACTCGTCGCCAGGTAAGGGCAGGCCTTCGTCGAGCAGTTTTTTAGCGGCAGCGAGTACAAAATCCCCAAAGTCTTTTTCTATCTTCAGTCGCTCCAAATCAAAGGCTTTGCGCTGCTCTCTAGGCAGGGCCTTCCAGGCCTCGAGAATAGGAATATGCGAGGTGGCATCGGCGACCTGAAAAAATACGTTATAGGCCTCGGACTCCCGAGCCTCAGCGTTAATCTGCGCCAGCAGCCAGGAAATACGCAGGCAGGCCTCCGTCACACTCAGCTCGTCGGCCACTAATCCTTTGGCTAGTATGATGATGCTTTTGCGCGTCTCGGCCGCTTTGTCCTTGAGTTGTTGCTCAAAGACCAACCTTGCCTTTTCACGCTCGGCGTCAAGGCGCTGCAATTTTCGATGCAAATGCAGGGCATAGCCCGCCAACACTAAAACAATAAAAACTGCCATTAAAGCTAAAAAAACCACAACGTACCTCTCAGTAAAATATAAGAAACAGCAAGGTCACTCAGCCCTGTTTACGCTAGCCCTTGCATTCGTAAAAAGATTAAGCCACAAACGACAATGACAAAAGAGAACAGCCCGGCCAGCAAGACAATATTGGCAGCCATCCTGGCATTGCCACCAAACACCTGGGCAAACACGACGCTAATGGTAGACGTCGGAGACGACAAAACCAGGAACACAATACCCAGCTCCATACCCCGTAAACCACAGTACCAGGCAATGGGCACACCCAGCATAGGCATTAATAAGCACTTATAAAGTGCCGCTCCCCAACCGGCCAAACTGGGACTGCGCAACTGGGCGAAGTCCAGTGATGCACCCACATTGATTAACACCAGCGGCACAGTCATTTGCCCCAGTAGTCGGCCACTATTGGCCAGTGCATCGGGCAACTCCAGCTTAAAAGCACCAGCTAGCGTGCCCAGCAGTACGCTAATAATAATAGGGTTTTTAGCGATATCAGAGAGGTAATTTTTAGCTGGGGTGCCTGCCTGCTGACTATAAAACTTCAGCATGCTGATGGAATAGATATTGTTAAAAATAATAAAAATACCCATCGGCAGTGAAGCCAGCGCCACACCTTCAACACCGTAAACATTGTAGGCCATGGCAAGACCCGAAATCAGCAAATTGCCACGGGTAGCACCCTGTATAAAAACACCCCTGTCGCAGCGCTGTGTGACGATAAGCCGCGACAAGGCCCAGGCTAAAAGGGACAAAAAAACCAACAGCCCCACGCTGACCGTGAGAAAGCGCGGCGCCTCAGTAAGACTTAAGTCAGCACTCGACAGCGATAAAAACAGTATTGTTGGTGCGGCGAAGTTGAAAACAATGCGAGAGCTATCGTGCAGAAAGCCTTCACTCAACCAGCCCATGCGCCGCAGTAAGACACCCAACGCAGTAAGCAAATAAACGGGGAGTATTGCGGTAAAAACAAAACCGACAACCTCAAGATGCTGCAAGACTAAGCACCTTTAATTTCGATCGAAAATTGCCACCCAACAGATGCGTCACTGCTGTGAATCACTATCGTCAGTTCCGCTAATATCTTTCCCTTTAATAAAAGGTGCTTGCTCAGCCAACTGGCTTTCGTCTTTCAGTGCTGCCGGCATATCTCGGCGGGTTATGGCGCCCAAGGTTTTCAGGTCTTCGACCCGCTTGAGCAAATTACCGCGACCCGAAACCAGGCGCTTGCGGGTAGTGCTCCAGGCATCCTGACTCTTATTCAGATGTTTGCCAATATCCTCCAGGCCCTCTGCCAGCAGAACAAACTGGTCGTAGAGACCGCCCGCTTGAGCGGCAATTTTTTCAGCGTTGATGTTTTGGTCGGCGTAGCGCCAGATATTGTGAATGGTACGCAAGGTGGCAAGCAGGGTGCTGGGGCTGACGAGAATAATGCCCTTGTCATAGGCGTCGTTAAACAAGCGATGATCGTGCTCTATCGCCAGCATAAACGCCGCTTCCACGGGAATAAAAATCAGCACGAAGTCGAGTGTGTTAATACCCTCGAGTTGTTCATAGGCCTTGCGATTAAGCCCCATAACGTGAGCGCGCAGAGAGGCAATGTGAGCTTTAAGGCTTTGCTGACGCTGACTTTCATCATCGCTGCTGCAAAAACACTCGTAATCTTTTAACGAGACCTTGGCGTCGATAACAATGTCGCGCTGGTCGGGCAAATGAATAATAACATCGGGGTTGCGCCGTCGACCTGCTTCATCTTGCAGAGCGACCTGGGTTTGGTACTCTCTGCCCTTACGCAAACCTGACTCTTCAAGCAGGCGCTCAAGAATCAGCTCACCCCAGTTGCCCTGAAACTTATTATCACCCTTCAGGGCATTGGCCAGTTTGATTGCGTCTTGGCCGATCTGCTGGGTCTGTTGCTGTAACTCACCAATCTTGCCTTCCAGCCGATTGCGCTCGGCACTCTCCTTGTCATAAACGTCTTCCACCTTCTTGCGAAAGTCGGCGAGGTCTTTACGCAAGGGGGCGACGGTATTATCTAAAGCTTCTCGGCTGGTGCGCGAAAACGACGCCTGCTTATTATCAAAGATACGATTTGCCAGGTTTTCAAACTCTTTGCCCAAAGCGCTACGGGTTTGCTCCAACAAAGCAAGCTGTTCCTGCCCCTGCAGTGTTGCAGATTCCAGGCGCGCATCCAGGGCGCTATTATCCCCACTTAGCGCAAGATTCTGCTGGCGTAGATCAGAGACCTCAAGCTGTAAGCTTTCTACTGCATGCTCGAGGTGTTGTTTGTCACGGAGCAAGGCGGCGAAATCCACTCGCGCAGTAGAATCGCGACGGCTGTAACGCAAATAAAACACCAGGGCCGCCATAGACCCGCCCACAAAAAAGGCGAGAATTATCCAGAGCAGCGGGAAAGAAAAAGGCAGAGCAGTCATAGCAGAGGATTTTAGCAGTTCAGCCCCTGACAATGGGGTAAAATAAAACAGTTTTTCAGCCAAAACCCACATCAACCCTACCCCGCACGAGGCAACTCACTCAATTGACGCACACAGCACTGGCTAAAATTCTGGTCTTCGATTCCGGCGTTGGCGGCTTAAGTATTCTTCAAGCGCTGCAACAGGCGCTACCGGCCTGTGAATATATCTACGCCTCCGATAATGAGGCCTTTCCCTATGGCACCAAAAGCGCCAATTTTTTAATCGAGCGCGTCCACTGCGTTCTGCAAGCGCTGATCGAAAAAAGCCAACCCGACTTAATTGTCGTCGCCTGCAATACGGCCAGTACACTTGTACTGCCCCACATTCGCCAGCATTTCACTATCCCCATAGTGGGGGTCGTTCCCGCTATTAAACCAGCGGCTATGCAGTCAAAGACAAAGGTCATCGGCTTGCTCGCCACCCCCGGAACCGTTGCCAGAGCCTACACCAAAGATTTAATCAACGAGTTCGCCAACGATTGTGAGGTAATTAGTGTCGGTAGCGCCGATCTTGTAACGCTGGCTGAGCAATCACTGCGGGGTGTCCCGCCACCACCAGAAAAATTGAGTGGGATTTTAAAGCCCCTGTTCGACAACAAGCAGCTCGACACCATCGTTCTTGCCTGTACACACTTCCCTTTAATTAAAGAGCAGCTAATCAGCGCATCACCACGCCCTGTCAACTGGGTCGATTCCGGAGAGGCCATTGCACGCAGGGTTAGCGCGTTGCTCGCAACCAATCCCCCTATAAAAAAAACACATTACGGCACGCAAAACACAGCAATATTTACCATGCCTAGCAGCGATATCGACTTACTTGCGATGGCTCTACAGGCGTTATTACTGACCCGTATTGAATATATTCAGCTCTAAGGGACTTTTAGAGAAGGGCTGTTAGGTTAGAGAGCGCTTTTAATCAAGGCGTTTAAAACTGGCTATATTTTTAATATAAGGTTGGTAGCGCAGAATAAAACTAGGCAGAGAATTCAGATAAGTCTTAGCTTGACTGTGTGTAGAAAAGCCGCCCAAAGTAATCGCGAGAAACTTTTTTTCATCGACGCTAACGGGATGAACATAGAGTTCATCAAGACCGATATGCTGGGCAACATTAGAGAAAAAAACCTCGAGAAACTCATCATCACCGATATTGGCGGAGAGAATTTGGATGGTATAAACCGCTCCGCTAGAGGATGTCATCCAGCGCTGTGTTTTCTGGCTCAATGTCTCTAGCGTCACCATAGTAGCAGGCTCTGATACAGGTTGTTGTGTTATTACTTGTGGAAGACTCTGGTTATTAGCACCAGAAACATCGGCCACCAACGACTCTTCACCAATGAGCGCCCTAACTGTATCTTTTGCCTTCTGCCCATTGAAATCTGAATATGGCAAGTTGTAAAACACCGTGGCTACTATTAATAAAGCGAACAGTATGGCAATAAGTGCCATTGACTGTCTTGTGACACCGCTTTGATATTGACCCGAGTCTTTAGCTGCCAGGCGTACATGCAAGGCCTTGACCGTACTCGATTGCGCAGCAAAAGCAGCCAGTAAGGACTTATCGGCAAGTATCGTCAGTTTTCGAGGCAGACCCGAAGAAAACCGAGTTAACAATTTCAATGCTGATGCATTAAAAATCGGCGAGCCATTGTAGCCCGCTTTGTGCAAACGAAATGACAGGTATTCCCCCACCTCATCGCGACTAAAGGGCTTTAAATAAAAGCTATGGATAATACGTTCTTTTATTTGCCGAACAGATGTATGGGCGAGGTGCTCATCAAGCTCCGGCTGACCAAACAATACCAGCTGTAGTAATTTATCGGTTTCCGTTTCGAGATTACTCAGCAAGCGTAGCTCTTCGAGGGTTTCCAGCGGCATACACTGGGCTTCGTCTATAAAAACCACAACCCGCTTTTGAGCTGCGTGCATCGCCAATAATTTATTTTGCACTAATTGCAGAGCGTAGTTTTTGCTGCAATCACGATCAAACTGTAGATCAAGCTCATGGCCAATAGCGAAAATTAGATCACTGGCCTGAAGGCTTGGGTTGAGCAAAAAAACCAGGTTAATATTGTCCGGTAACTGCCTGGCCAGCATGCGTGAAAGCATGGTTTTACCACTGCCGACCTCGCCAACGACTTTAATAATGCCATCGCCATGAGTAATGCCGTAGGCAATGGCGCTGATCAAAACCTCGCGTTCACCGCCAGAATAAAAGAATGAAGTGTCTGGCGTGATGCCAAAAGGTGGTGTCCGTAAACCGAAGAATTGGCTATACATAACTCAGTTACGTTTCCCAGTTAGTACTGGCTGAAAGTGAATTACAGGAATAAAGTAGGTGCCGAACGCTATAACTTACAAACATTTAGGACTGGGCTATTTGCTCAAAACAATGGCAGAGGTGATCCAGCAAATCGATAATATTATTGAAGGTAAGTTCGTCACCAATTTGATAGCTAACACCGGAGGCATCAGCGGAGTGAACAAGTGAAATAGGGGTGCGAATAATTTCACTACTGTCAGAGGCCTTGATGGGCAGGCTGATGCCACCATTTTTACCAACAACGATGGCATCGGCCGGTAACTGTACCGAACCAGAGTCGGTGTTAATAGTCAGGCCCATTTGGCCCAAACGCTGGGCCAAGGCACTCACTGCATCAACCATGCGCTGGTTTTGCACATTAAAAAATTCACTATTAGTAGCCTGACGACGACGCATAAACTGCTCTGCCATTTCTTCGCCAAGGCGCTTGAGTTCGACAGAGGAGAAGGACTCTCCCGTTAAAAAGCTATCAAAATTTTCATCGGTATCAATAAATAGAAAACCGTAGCGCTGCTGATTGTGATTTTGACCCGAATAACAAACCACCGCACGACCAGCCGTTGTACAGCCGCCGGAGTTCAGCTCAAAATCAATTTTTTGTAGAGCCTCGAGTTTTAAGACAGGAGAAATCAAGGCCATTCCATTGGCACTGAGATCGACAAGGGTGAGATCAGAACGCCAGGGGTTAAAGCCCAAGCTTCTGGGGCGGATTTTGACGGAGGTATTAAGCCCAGGAATCCGTAATTCCAGGCGACTTTCAGCAAGAGTGTTGTTTGTCAAATAGCTACCCTAAAACCGCAAAATACTTAATTATCGTCTTATTAAAGACCGTTACTACGCACAATCGACACCTAAAGCGAAAAGAAAACATCAACCGTAGAATCCAGGGCATAGGTCGAACCACTACCGCCATAACGTGCCACATCACCGGTACTCGCATCGCCGTCATCAAAC
>CAYWXW010000123.1:0-9411 GCA_964462265.1 uncultured Porticoccaceae bacterium
TCATACTTGCGAAAACAACTGACTCTTGTTAGCCTTGCCCGCCTTTTAGATGACTGATCAGTCATCTAAAAGAAAACACCCATATTTTTACACTCATCATCACATTAAAACTAAGAGAATAGAGAGGTTGTTATGGATCAAGGTTTGGGATACTGGCTAACGAAGCGCGAAATGATTTCGGGCCAACGCCTGGCTGTAGTAGATCGCCACAAGCGCTTTACCTACAAAGAACTCAACCGCCGCTGCAACCGATTGGCCAACGCTCTACGCGATAGCGGTGTACGCCCCGGTGACCGTGTTTGCTCACTGCTGCAGAACGGCCACGAGCAACTGGAATTAATTTTTGCCGTTGCCAAGCTGGGTGCCATCTACCTGCCCATCAATTTCCGTCTGACTGTTCCCGAAATTGAATACATTGTCCAGGACTCGGGCTCGAGTACTTTCTTCTATCACGACGAATTCGCCAATCTGGCTGAAGGCCTGGCTAAAGTCGTCAACTTTAACAAGACTGTCTACTGCGGCCGCAGCACCACCTGCGATGACGACGCAGAGTACGAAGCCTTTCTCGATGCCGCTTCGGACGAAGAGATCAACGCCAGCGTCGATGCCGACGATGTCGCTTTGCTGATGTACACCTCCGGTACCACTGGCCGACCCAAAGGCGCCATGCTGACCCACGCTAATCACATGGCCAACGTTCACCACACCACCCAGCGCCTGCCGATTCACGCCGACACCATCGCCCTAGGTGTTACGCCCATGTTCCACATCGGTGGTACCAGCGTCACGGTATTACCGACTCTTTATCAGGGCGGCTGCGTTGTCACTCTGCCAGCATTTGACCCTGTCGATGTACTGGAGCTGACCGAGAAAGAAAAGCTCACTGGCCTCTTCTGTGTGCCCTCTATGTGGCAAATGATTGTTGAAGAGCTGGAAAAGAAAGATTACGACCTCAGTTCTGTCGAGTTCTTGATGACCGGTGCCGCACCGACACCGATGAATATTCTCAAGTACTTCCAGGCGCGCAACCTGTCGATTTACGAAGGCTTCGGTATGACCGAAATGGCACCACTGGTAGCCATTCTCGACAAGTGGGACTGTGAGCGCAAAAATGGCTCCGTCGGCTACCCCGCCTTCCACGTCGACATTCGCATTATCGACGATAACGGCCAGGACTTGCCCCAAACCCATGTCGGCGAGATCGTCTGCCGCGGTCCCAATATGCTCAAAGGCTACTGGAACAAACCAGAGGCAACGGCTGAGGCCTTAAAAGGTGGTTGGTACCACAGTGGTGACCTCGGCTATCTCGACGAAGAAGGTTACCTCTTTGTTGTCGACCGCAAGAAAGACATGATTATCAGCGGCGGCGAGAACGTCTACCCCGCCGAACTTGAGCAGGCCATTTACCTCCACGAAGCTGTCGCCGAAGTTGCTGTTATCGGCATCCCCCACGAGAAGTGGCAGGAAGTACCCGCCGCCTGCATCGTTTTGAAAGAAGGTGCGAGCATGACAGAAGACGAACTCATTGCTTTCTGTAACGAGCGACTGGCCCGTTTTAAAGTGCCGAAAACGGCTCACTTTATTGACGAGCTGCCAAAATCTGGCGCTGGCAAGATTCTGAAAACTGAACTGCGTAAAATGTTTGGTGGTATTACTGTCGCTGCCAAGTAAAGTCTTAGCATTTAACAAAGCCTATAAAAAAACCCGCATTTGCGGGTTTTTTTATATCGATAATTTACAACCCGCGTCATAGCAAGACGCCAAACATACACACGCTAATCCACTCACTTTGCAGACTCTGCCTTAATCACAATACGGGACTCTTTAATACGCTGATCCAGGTAGTACCAAAAAAAGTCAGCCGACCGAAAACCCAAGATACGTCGGGCAACTTCCCGCCCTCTTGAATCGACAAAAATCAAAGTAGGTGTCACTTTCACCTCGTAACGCTCGGCCAAGGCAGAAAAGGCAATACGCTCGCCAACAAAATCATCCACCTGCACCGTGCTAAGCCAATCTATTCTCCGCAACAGCACCCTCCCATCGTAATCTCCACTGCGTAACATCGGCTTTAACACAGCCTCTTCAAGCTTCATGCAGTAGCGACAGTCCGGTGCAGAAAAATACAACAGAATCGGCGCCTCGATATTGTTACTGATTCGACCATCCGCTGCAAAATCACTGGCAAAGGGAATCTCTATCTCAGCCAGCACCAGTGACACGCTGCCAGCAGCCAGTAGCTGCAGACAAACAAGTAAGAACATCCAGACCGGCTTGCCTGGCGGAGCATTGACAGCCACAAGCCTGATCATGGCAAACGCTGAAGAATATCTTCAATCAACTCATCGGCATAGAGGTCACGAAAAAAATGATCTGCACCATCTATGTTAACCACAGTGATATTATTTTTATTGACAAACAAGCCCTGCTGTTTTGAAAAGCTAATACTTAAGAGATCTTCCGAGCCTAAATAAACGAAAGTGGGAATAAGCGTATTAGCCAGTAGTGCTGGCGTATTCTTTTCCGGTAAGGCCGAATAATAACTGATAAAAGCATGCGGGCTTACGGGTGTATTTTTACAATACAAAATACCGGGAGGTGTGAAGAGCGCTTTGCCTACTTGCTGATATTGCTCTGCCTGGGCCAGCAGGTCACTAAGGTTAACACCGTATGTGTCGTGATAGGCCTTTGCCTCAACATCTTTCTGCCAGGTCATTGGTGCAATAAGCACCAGAGCGGCAAGTTGATCTTGTGGGTATTTTAGTTGATAAAGCGCCGCCTGCGCGCCACCACGGGAGTGGGCCATTAACACCACGTTGGAATAACCTTTTTCACGCAAAAACAAATACCAGGCGTGAAGCTCATCGAGTGCAGCCTCGTGCCCCTGAATAACTGGCGATTTACAGTCAAAAAAGCCCTGCCGATCATTAACACCAAGACTTAATGTAATTGCCAAACTGGCATAACCTTCATCTTCAAGTAGGCTTTGCAATGTTGCTGGCAGCTCCATCGCTGCGTGAGCCCAGGTACCGTGAAGAATAAGAAAAGCGCTTTGTTGCTTATCCTCTACAGTTATCAAATTACCGTTGAGTTTACGTTCAGCCAAATTTATTTGCACAGATTCAGCAAGAGTAGCAACAGATAACAGCAGAGTGCTTATCAGCAAAAATAGTGCATGGCGCTGGCGTATCAATCCTCTTATTAAAAAGCTGCCCACTAGAAAAACTCCGCCTCCATCTCCTGGTAGATACGACCCGCATTTTTTGCTGCGAGCTCATCAAACACATCGAGTTTAGAATAAGCCGACTGGTCTATTTTATATGCCTCGTCCAGCTCGCCGTCATCCTCTAAAATTATTGCGACCTCTGCACGCAGAAATTTTAAATAGTCCAGCGTCCAGGTAGTTATCTCTGACAGTGTGGTCGGTTCGCCGTGCCCGGGAATAACAACGTTCGGTTTTAATGCGGCCATCTTTTCAAACGAGGCGATCCAGTCAGCGGTATTGGTATCGGGGAAAACGCCAAGTAACCGCTGATGAAAGGCCATGTCGCCAACAATTAAAAGGGATTGTTTTGGTAGCCATACAGAAATATCACCCGGCGAATGGGCGGCACCAAAACTAATCAGCTCAACCTCGATATCACCCAGGGAAATACGTTTGAGTTCTGCAAAGGTTTCTGTCGGTGGTGCAACGAAAGTCCCCTCGCCTTTATCTTTATTTCTTGCCAGCATTCTATTCAGCACAGCTCGGCCATGTTGTTCAATTTCATGGGCCGCATCTTTATGGGCAATAATACCCACCCCCTGCTGCGACCAATAACTGTTACCGAGAAAAGCATGGCCCTGACCATTTTCATTAACCACCCAGAGAACCGGCAGTTGCGTTTTCGTTTTTATGGCTTGATGAAAGGCTTTGGCTAACAGATAACTATCGCCACCATTGACGACGAGCACGCCCTCACTGCCGATAACAAAAGTCAGATTATTATTGTGACCGCCATTTTCATAAGTTGGCGGCTGAGTTTCACCGATGGCGGAATAGACCTTATCCGCAACTTTGGTCAATGTAATGGGATAGCTTTCTTTACTGGCGACAGTTTCAGCGAAAACGGGTATCGACAATAAACTACAATAAACGACTAGCAGCCCACCAATGCGTGCCAGCACACCCAGCCTAGCCATTGCTAACACCCGGGTTATTCGCGGTATTAAGCAACACGGGGCTATTGAGTTTTTTGATTTTTACCGTTTTAACATCACGCAGATAAGTCGCCACTGTATCCCAGATAGGCTCACCCGGTGACTGGCTACCCACGGTCGCCCAACCTGCTACTTTGTATTTTTTACCCGACTCAATTTTCTCGCCATTATCCAGCGTCATCTCGCTAACTCGCTTGCCCATTGTTTGCAGTGGGTCAAAACGATAATCCAGCCCGCCGAGGCGCACCATGTCACCCCCTTGCTGATAATAGGGGTCGGGGTTAAATAAATTGTCACCCACATCTTCCAGAATTGCCTTTAAATCACCACCCGACATTTCTCGCACATAGGTTTCAGGATAGGTAATACAAGTTTGGTCGAGCACATGCTCCATGGTGATTGTCTGACCCGGTAGTACCGAGGTTCCCCAACGAAAGCCAGGCGAAAGGGAAATTTGCGCATCATTAACTGTACGTAAAGCATCACAAATAACTTGATCAAAGGTGCCATTAAAATTACCTCGGCGATACAGCAACTCACCGGCCACAGCTAAAGGCTCCTCAAGTTTACTTTGCCAGGGCTGGCGCATCGTTTCTATATAGCTTGCCATTACTGGATCGGCTTTGAGAAAATTGGCGAACACCGGCAATAATTTATATTCATAGCCGCTCACGCCCTGGGCACCAAACTTCAGATCCAGCACACCGACAAACTTACCGTTGGAACCCGCATTGGTAACCAGCGTAATACCTTTAGAGTTCTTTACCTCCACGGGCGCTGGTATACCGTCATGGGTATGGCCGCCGAGAATGGCATCAACACCTGTTACGCGGGAGGCCATTTTTAAATCGACATCCATACCGTTATGAGAAAGCACTATCACGGCATCGGGTTTTTCCGTGCTGCGAATTTCATCGACCAGCTCCTGAAGATCGCCATCATTAATACCGAAGGTCCAGTCGGGAATGAAACGCGAGGGGTTTGCCACAGGTGTATAAGGAAAGGCCTGACCAATCACCGCGACACGATGCGCACCGAGACTTTTGATCACATAGGGTTTTAGCGCATGACCGGTGTCTTCATCGTAGGCCGGGGAGCCATCGAATAAAGCGTCTTCTTTCACTTTGACATTTTGTGCAACGAAGTCGCCCTTAAAGGCGGCAATATTTTCCAGTACCTCGCTATCGCGATAGGTGAATTCCCAGTGACCTGTCATCACATCAACACCGAGCAGGTTACAGGCTTCGACCATATCTTTGCCGCGCGTCCACAGCGCTGTACCCGAGCCCTGCCAGGTATCACCGCCGTCAAGCAGCAAGGTTTTATGACTGCCAAAGCCATCGCGCAAACGATCAATCAGGGTTTTCAAATACGAAAAGCCACCGACTTTACCGTATTTATTGGCGGCCTCGGTGAAATTAAGGCAGGTAAAGGCATGGGCTAATTCACTACCCGGTGCGATGTTGAAGTGCTCGAGCAAGCGCGTACCAGTGAGGTGGGGTGGCTTGCCCAGGGCATCATGAAAGCCGAGATTGACACCAGGCTCGCGAAAATAAATGGGCTTAAGCTGGGCGTGAGTATCGGTGATGTGTAATAAGCGCACATCACCGGTTGCGGGGATGTTGTAAATATCCCCACTGCCAGCTCGACTATTGAGCGGCAGTAGCCCCGCAGCACTGGCGAAACCGAGCAAACGCAAAAATTCTCTGCGATCAATATTCATACCAGGCTCCGTAAATTTATCGGGTGGTTTTACAATTTTGTATTAAAAATATTTAAAGAGGAATGCCATCTTGCCAATGGGCCTCGGCATAGTTCGCTTGTATTAGAGATTTCTCTGCCTCATTTAAAGCCGCTTTTGCCAGCTTAAGGCTTTTATCTTTATCACCCCCAGCCAGAGCTGCTTCGGCATCCTCAATTAGCTTACGCGTCGTCGTCCATTCAAAACCCTTTGCAGCAGCTTTATTCACTGTCATACGGGCATCGTCTAATATGGGATTAATATCCACAGCAGCATAAAGGCTGGTCGATAAAAACAGGGGAATACTCAACACAATAAAAAAGAGTAATCGAAATTTATTCATAGATTTCTCACAGCTCACTTTTGTCATCATCGACAGACTGAATTTATTTACGTGAAGACGGACCATTAACTTCCAGCCCCTGACTCATCACTGACTGGAAATATTCAAGATTGCGATAGGCACGGCCCTGCGCTGGCAGTGGTTTAGCGCGAATATTTTTATTGCAGCCAGCATAGCGGCGATGCAAGGTGCCCATTTCCCCCCACTTAGCCCGGTACACGGGAAAACCCGTCGGATGGCCCAGCGCTGGACTGGTGATATCTGCACGTAATTTCTGGCCCGCCACACGCATATGGCAATCGGCGCAGGAAAAATTCAGCTGGCCCCGCTTTGAATAAAAGAACGCTTTACCTTCACTGTAAGCCTGATAGGCTGCCTCGTCAGGCACCGCTGTTGCGAAGGCATTACCTGTGGAAGTACTGGCCATATAAGCGGATAAGACAGCTAAAGGCCCTTTTTTATAAGCCAGGGGCTTTTCTCCATTTGCCTGCCGACAATTGTTGATCGCCAGCTCCAGAGTTATTACTTCGCCTTTCTTGCTATCAAAGTAAGGATAATTTTGTCGAATGCCCTCGCCACCATTGGCAAAACAATCAGCATAAGTTTTACCGTTGGCAAAGGGTACTGCAAACAATGCCTCACCCTCATCAACGGCAAATTCGTAGGGTGGGAAATCTTCCATTTCAAGCCACTGCTCACGAGAGGCAGCGTCGATAGCATAAACACCGTTCTTGTATTCAGAAAACTCAACGTGTGAAAAGCGTTTTTTGAAAAAGGATTGAAAGTCATTAATGTCCTGCTGCACCATCGCTTCAAAATCAAGAGCGGACTTATTGCCAGTATCCGCGATTGCCATACAACTTAAGGTAAGCAGTCCTGCCAGAATTACCCCTGACTTTATTTTTAGTGTTCGCTTTACAAGCCTCATCACACAAGCCCTTTTGTTTGCGATTGTTTTTACTTAATAGCCGCTTCGCCCGTTTCCGTTGCCCCAGAGCTATCTACCCAGGTTATAGATATCTTGTCGCCAGCGACGCCACCTTTAAAACTAAAAGCAATGTAAGGGTCTTTGGAAACTGCCTGACCAACTTCGGCATGAAAAACCAACTGACCATTGTGGCTTGCTGACACTTCCGTAATGTAGAGACCGGGGATCACATTGCCATCCTGATCTTTGCGTCGACCCGTTTCCATCGCATGCTTAATTAACATTTTAACTTTTGTGATATCTTTTTTTACTTTCGCTTTAATTTTCATTGCTCATTACCTGTCTATTTAGGGCAAGCTAAAATTAGTTTTTTGGTAGCGTTGCCCGCTAACCGCCACAGCCGCCAATGGTGACCTTCACTTCCTGCTGTACACGATGTAATTTGCCGCCCGACTCTACAACCGCAATCAGGTTTGAGGTTTCACCCATGCGGATACGAATCGATACGTCCGCCACATTAAGCGGCGTCAGATGAAAGGTCGCGGCCAAGGGGGAGGGGTTTTTCTCGACAAACAAACTGATGGTTTTTACATCGGGCAAGTCTGTTTTAACGCTGACTGGCACCACAGCGCCATTTTCTGCAATAGCCGGTGCCTTTAACTTAACCGCTGTACTATCAACAACCTCCAGCCCTGGATATTTACTATTTAATGCCCCCTCTAAGGTTTCTGCTTTGAATGCCTTTTCGTTCCAGGCGGCAAAGGCCATACGCGGCAAACTCGCAACCGTTGCAATACAGACCGCACCTTTAAATAAACTTCCTAAAAAGCCTCTTCTATTCATATTCATATTTTTTCCATTTACGTTCATATCGTCACCTACAAGCATTTTGTTTAGCCTATAAAACCGGAGATTTATAGCGTATATAAATAATCGACCACTGCGTTAACTTCTTCACTCGACAGCATTCCATGACTGCCAAAGGGCGGCATAATGGTATTTGGGTTACGTTTTCTGGCATCCCATATTTGCTCATAGAGCGTGTCTTTATCGGGGAAGCGCGCTTGCATCTGTATCAGGGGCGGCGCTGTTGTACCCATTAAGGTTCCGCCAGCAATAATATGACAGGAAAGACAATTGCCTTTTTTACGATCGAAGGTTAATGCCTTGCCTTTTTCAACCTCACTAAGTTCCGCCCAACTCGGCGATACGGCGACGCAGGCTAACAAGCTCACAAACAATGCAGTTTTTTTCAGCGCTTTATTTTCATAACACAGCATTTCATTCCCCCTTTAATGACTGAATAAAACTTTCCACTATTCAGCCCTAGCGACTCTTCTCAAGCATATAATCAACGGCGGCTTTAACAGCCTCATCGTCCAACTGTGCTTGTCCGCCTTTAGCCGGCATAACACCACTGTCACCTTGAAAGCCTTCCAGGGCATGTTGATACATAAGCGCGTTTCCTTGTTTTATTCTCTCTTGCCAATCGTCGCTATTACCCGTAACTGGCGCACCAGCAACACCGCTGCCATGACAAATTTTGCAGGCACTGTCGTGTACATTTTTACCCGTAGAATCTTCAGCGCTTTCATGGCCATCACCTTCTTCACTGTAAGCGCGAGCATCGGTGCCCCCTTCTTTAATGTGGGCAGTGGGTGTTATACCGGCGATGGTTTCAACAATTTTTATCGTTGCCGGGTCGATACAATCGCTCAAGCAGCGAGGGTTTTTTACATCGGGCCGGTCATCAACAAAAAAACCATCTTTGTTGGGCATTTCTATCGTTGAAAAATTATCGCGGCTGAGCACGAAGTCGTCATCGACCAAATCATTGAGATTCAGCACGTAGGCGGTGATGGCATAAACCTCGTCAACAGCCAGCGACTGTGGCGCCGGGAAAGGCATGGCGCGGCGGATGTAATCCCACAGTGTTGAGGCATAGGGCCAATAGCTGCCCACCGTTTTATCGGGGCGCTGCTGACTTAAGGTGCCCACACCCCCAGCCAGTTTTGGCCAACGACCCTCGCCCTCACCAAAGGTACCGTGACAACTGGCGCACTTATCTTCATAGAGCAACTCGCCGTCTTCCACCGACCCTTCGCCTTCGGGCAGGCCCAGGCCATCGGGACGCACGTCGATATCCCAACCGGCAATTTGTGCTGGCGTTGCTGCCTCACCAATACCAAACAACGGGTG